>JBFLWV010000014.1:0-33578 GCA_040757655.1 Patescibacteria group bacterium
TCTTCTTGCGCCGTACAAACATTCCTCAATTGTACCAACGGGACACCCATTTACCAAACTGACCCCTCATTTTCCAGGGGGTTTTTGATTTTCAAAGAGCTATTTTTGGAAAGTGTCGAAGTCAGGAGTATCGCCTGTCCTCAAGAGTGCTCAATGTGTTCATTCTCGTGCCGTAGCAAGGAAGCCTCCTTTGTGACCCAACCCGATGTCAATCGCACCCCCGAGGAATTCAAACGGGAAGCACAACGACAAGTTACTCTCGCGCGTGAGCACAACCCTCATGCTAAAATCGCATTCAAAGTAACGCACATTGGACGAGGGATTAAAGGAAATAAACGATTGTGCAAGAGATATGTCGAGATACTAAAAGCGGTTCGTACCGTTGAAGGGATCAACTGTGTGGATGCATGCCTTGGATTACTTGACTGGGAATCAGCGCGTGCGATTGCTCCGTATGTGGATCTGTACAACAACAACCTGGAGCGTATTCAACGCCAAAGCCGATCGTGGGTCACCGACCAACACACTTTGGAAGATAAGGTGGAAACCCTGCGGCTTGCAAAACGCGCGGGAATGAAAATATGTTCCGGTATTCTCGTAGGAGCAGGTGAATCCGCAGAAGATAAAATAGATATCCTTCTGAAACTCCGTGAACTTGCGCAGGAAGGTATTATTGACTCATCCCCTCTCAACTGCTTCACGCCCATTTACCCGAGTGACCTTGATATCATTGCGAAGGTGAGTGGAGAGGACTGCATGCTTGCGCTGTGTCTCGCGAGAATAATGATTCCCCACCACCATTTCTTTCCTAATGCAGGAAGGTTCCGATTTGGAAGATTCCTTCCTGCCATGCACGCGATTGCCAGCGGGTACAGCTCGCATCACAACTATCTCACCAAGTTTGTAAACCCTGACACTGACCTGCTATGTCAGGATCTCCTTAAAGAAATGGCATGACTCCGCATCATGCTCCTTAAAGCCCATACTCCTCGTGTGGGCTTTCCTCTATTTTAAAAATTACCTCAAAAAGAGAGATGATTAAAAAATCATCACTATTGATTAGCTCAACAACAAAGGAACGTTAGCATGTGCAATTATCTGATGCCTCGTCGCAGCCGGAGCATTTGGGCTGGCAGTACGAGCCGCCGCAGGAGTGGTTGGCATCGTGCTCATCAGTCTCTGCGCCGCACAGGGAGCACTTCCATCCATCTGCAGACGCGCCGCACATGGTGCAGGTGAGCTCACCCATAGGATGAAAAGAGAAGGAATAATTTATTCAAAGGAGGACTAGAAAGACAGCTCATCAAATATGGTTGTTGACAATTGAAGCCCACGAACCCAGCTCCACCACCATGGTGGACTTGATGGAGGGGAAGAGAGATCCTCACTCGGTACGTTCACACCGCTGGTTTGAACCTGCAACGCTTTTGCCACATCGATAAGGCCCCAGCCATAATACATATCTTTCCCCCTGCTTCCTAAATCCTTCGCTGTTGATTCAAGCCGCGATCGTACCTGCGCAGGATCAATCATTCCCTTGCTCACTAAAAGCGCTGCAGCGCCCGCGACGTGCGGTGCTGCCATGGACGTGCCTTGATAAAAATAATAACCGAACTGTGTGGGATTCCCTTGCGCAAAGGTTTGCTGGAGCACGCCGTCTCCGTACCCATCTTTATTTTGATCCACATTAAGATCCCCTCCTGGCGCCACAAGATCTACAAATGATCCGTAATTGGAATACCGCGCGCGTTGTGTATCATACCGTACCGCGCCCACGGCAATGACGTACTGATCGTATGCCGCAGGATAGGTGTTACGTTTCTTCCCATCGTTGCCTGCCGCTGCCACGAGCGTTACCCCCTTGCCATATGCATAGGCAACTGCGTTTTTCACCGTGTTTGAAGAAGCGGTCGTACCAAGCGAAAGATTAATAACCTTTGCGCCATGGTCTGCTGCCCAACGAATGCCATCCGCCACATCGGCAAGCGTGCCGCTGCCACTCGCTCCCAATACCTTCACGGGCATGAGAATTGCTTTAAATGCCACACCTGCAACTCCGAGATTATTATTTGTCGTCTGTGCGATAGTGCCGGCCACATGCGTCCCATGAGCATTATCGTCGTTCGGATGCGTATCATCATTCACAAAATCATACCCCTCGACAAATGCAGTACCCGCAAGGTCTGGTGCTTGCTTGAAAATCTTTCTCGTTACCGGATCAGTATAGTCCTCATACGCGACACCGGTATCTACCACCGCGACCGTGACTCCCTCACCCTGTGCCATATCCCACGCCTGCTCCATTTTGATTTGCGGCATATGCCACTGATAAGAATAATACTGGTCATTCGGCGCCATGAGCGCATACACAGAAGCGTTGGGTTCTACATATTCGACGTCGGGCATTTGTGTGAGGGCCTCAACAAAACGATCCGCGCGCCACCCTCGCGGCAACTCCACACGGCGCGTGTCTCTCATGGTCTTGAGGCGACGCTCTTGCAATGTGCCAAACCTGAACCGTAAATCAGCCATAACACGTTCCCCACTCACCTCATCTTTAAACTTTACCAAAAGTTCTTTGCCATCCCATTCATCCGCCTTCAGGAGCGTCCTCTGTTCATAAAGGTCTGTGTTCATCTCATCCGACGCAGAACTTGATGAGCTAAATACAAGGACACATAGTAGTCCTATTGTCAATAATACATATTTTCTCATAGATTCCTCCCTTATGCCCGCCCTGGCAACCCAAGGTGAGGCTAAAAAATACTGCACGCTATGATTATAGCAATATAAAAAGCCCCATGAAAGGGGCTTCTCAAAAAAGTCATTCGTTCCAGGAACCTCGGCACCGGCCTACTTTCCCAAGGGCGGGTTGGCCCTAAGTATCATCGGCGCTGATGCGTTTCACTGCTCTGTTCGGGATGGGAAGAGGTGGTTCCACATCGCTCGAGGCACCGAGATTTCTGGAACGAATAATCGGTAATATACAAACGCCTTCTGCATTTCGCTGAAGTATCACCTGCCCACTCTTTGGGAATCCGTCGTTCGACCGAATAGTATGGCTCCGCTAAGCTCGTTGCCGAGCGTACACGTACCACCTATGCACCAAGTTATCTCCTGGGGGTCTAAAATGAGTGTTTATCTTGGGGTGGGCTTCACGCTTAGATGCTTTCAGCGTTTATCCCGACTGAACGTCGCTACCCAGCGATGCCCCTGGCGGAACAGCTGGTACACAAGAGGTTCATCCTTCCCGGTCCTCTCGTACTAGGGAAGAATCCCCGCAACACTCAAGCGCCCACGACAGATAGGAGACCGACAAATATGTTACTTCGCAACAAATTCCAAAATATAAACTTGTTACGCGGTGTGATCATTTCTGTCACACTCTGCACGTTACCGTACAGATCGGACTATATCTTCCCTGATTGAATCTTTCAGGGCTTGGCGTATAGTCTCTACGGATTCCTCGATTTATCATCAAGGTTCCCTCGGTATTGTCCCACTTTATAGTGGGAGTTCCACCGATACAGCCAAGTTTATAGACAGCTCATTTATCCCTTACAGGAAATTGTCTACTGTCTCACGCATGTGAATCCATTATTACTAATGGCATAGACTATATCTTCATCCTCTCCAAATATAGAGGAGGAGCTGACGTATGATAGAAGTTTACAAGGTCCTTATTGAGGACTCCTCCTATCTCATCCCGATCAATTCGGGAATCAGTCGTTACGGGGAAAGAAATTTCTTGCGCTTGAGAAATTGTTCCACAACAATACTTGTATTAGTGCGTTTCTTGGAATAGTTCACCCATTTAAAGTCATCTACAAGACGACTCGCCTTAAGTAGTTTGTGTGGGGTTATTCGCGAATATTTAGGAGAAAGGACGTCTATGATGTTCTTAGCCAATTGAACATGTCGTTTCTTTAACCGCAAATACGGCTCTAGTTGACTAAGTACACTCATAACTGGCCCTAAACCCACTATGGTATATTCGGCCATTCCATCATTCCGCTCCCTTACGTAACCTACCTTAAAGATACTATGGAGCCAATCAAGATGTGCACGGTATTCTTTCTTTTGATAAAAGACGACACTTGCACGAATCTGATAGCCAAACCTATAGTCTTTACGAAAAATATTCTGGAACATGATACATCCATCACCGTCTAGAAAGCCA
The DNA here is from genome assembly GCA_040757655.1 of Patescibacteria group bacterium. Classification (GTDB taxonomy): domain Bacteria; phylum Patescibacteriota; class Patescibacteriia; order 2-02-FULL-49-11; family 2-02-FULL-49-11; genus 2-02-FULL-49-11. Next base: position 4,181 of record JBFLWV010000014.1, read on the forward strand.
GCAATGTATGCTCTTTGCTCATTCGTAAAGGAAATTGACATACAACGCAAAAACTCTTTCTTCCCTCGGTATTGCCCTTATCTAAGGTTCAATGATTGATAAGGGTTCCACCGATATTAGTCAGATTTATTATATCATCTTTCGATGAAAGAACGCAATGTAAACTACGTTCTGAACCCAGCTCGCGTACCGCTTTAATTGGCGAACAGCCAAACCCTTGGGAGCTTCTCCACCCCCAGGATGCGATGAGCCGACATCGCTGTCGAGATTCCATGATTTCTCATGGAGTAGACTATATCTTCACCCCTCACTTTGGAGTTAGGACTTTAATAATCCATATCCATAAGTAATATTTGTTCTTCACGAATAAAAATCACTGTGAAGAACAAAGTGAGGGGGTCGGCGTGTGATCCCAGTCTGCTGGGATCTCTCCTTTCGGATCAGTCGTTACGGGGTCAATCCGCCTAAGGCGGATGACTTCCCACGGTGTTGCCGGGCGATATAGGTTTATAATATCACTTACGGGTTCACCGTTATAAGCCGAATTGTTGGTGCAGAATCACTCCTGCAGCACCCCGATGTGTTAAGGTGCCAAACCGGGTCGTCGATATGAGCTCTCGGACCCGATCAGCCTGTTATCCCCGGAGTAGCTTTTATCCGTTGATCTTCCGCGCTCCTATGAGCGACGGTCGGTTCACTATGTACTGCTTTCGCAACTGCGCGGCATGTACGCCTTGCAGTAAAGCCGGCATGTGGCATTGCCCTATCTTCCGGGTTTCCATTCCGGAATAGCCGACCTTGGTTAACGCCTCCGTTACCTTTTAGGAGGCAACCGCCCCAGTTAAACTACCCACCAGCTACTGTCCTAACATTCCGGATTCACGGAACGAAGTGAGATCTAAAAAAGAACCAGGGTGGTATCTCATGGTTGACCGCGCCTCGCTGCCGCTCGCCACAGTCAAAAATCAAAACTCAAATCTCAAAAATCAAAATTAGTATTCCGTCCCGACGAGCTAGTCGGGGCTCCATAATTTTGCATTTTGGATTTTGCATTTTGGATTTGAGTGCCGAACGATAGTGAGGCACGATCTCCCACCTATGCTGAACAGGTTGATTGTTAGCTCAATAGCAAGTTGTAGTAAAGCTTCACGGGGTCTTTTCGTCTAGCCGTGGGTAGGAGGCATCTTCACCTCCCCTGCAATTTCGCCGAGTCCCTCGTTAAGACAGTCCTCAAATCGTTATGCCATTCGTGCACGTCGGAACTCACCCGACAAGGAATTTCGCTACCTTAGGACGATTATAGTTATCGCCGGCGTTCATCAGCGCTTCGGTTCAAAGCTACACCAGCGCTACGCGCTGCAAATTCTAAACTCTAAGCACTAAATCCTAAACAAATTAGGATTTAGGATTTCGGATTTAGAGCTTCCAGTGCGCAGCACTGGGTTCACCTCTCTCCTTAACGTTCTGACACTGGCCAGGCATCAGCCCCTATACATTGCCTTGCGGCTTAAAGCAGGGACCTGTGTTTTTGGTAAACAGTCGCTTGAGGTCATTTATTGCAGCCCGCCTAAATTTCCTTACGGAAATTTTGGCGGGCAGGCCTTATTCCAAAGTTACGGCCACTGTATTGCCGAGTTCCTAAACGAGGGTTCTCTCGTCCACCTTGAGCACACTTATGCTCGCCCACCTGTGTCGGTTTACGGTACGGATCCCGCACTTTTAACGCTTAAGATCTTTTCCCGGCATCGTCGAATCAAGAGTTCGATCCACCCGAAGGCTTCACTTCCTCACCGGCAGTTGCCTGCCGGGAAACGCAGATAACCAAACCACGCTCTCAACGTGACGATGCGTCAATCCTTTGCAAAAGTGCGGGAGGGCTGGAATATTAACCAGCATTTCCATCGGCTACGCCTGTCGGCCTCGCCTTAGGCCCGCCTCACCCCCGACCGATCATCGTTGTCGGGGAACCCTTAGGCTTGCGGTGGCCCCGATTCTCACGGGGCTTCCTGCTACTTATGCCAACATTCTCACTCCCGTACGCTCCACCAGCCCTCACGGGTCTGACTTTACGGCATACGGGACGCTCCTCTACCACCAACGCCTCGCTACCGCTCGGCGAATTCAAAAATCAAATCTCAAAAATCAAAATGAAGGAATTCCGTCCCGACGAGCTAGTCGGGGCTCCATAATTTTGCATTTTGGATTTTGCATTTTGAATTTGCGCTGAGCGACAGCGAAAGCGCTGATCTGCACATTCGGTACCAAGCTTAGCCCCGGTACATTTTCGGTGCATAGCGACTTGACTAGTGAGCTGTTACGCTATCTTGAAAGGATGGCTGCTTCTAAGCCAACCTCCTAGTTGTCGAAGTCACTACACTCCCTTTTACACTGAGCTTGGATTTAGGGACCTTATATGGCAGTCGTGGGCTCTTCCCCTTGTGACCAATGGAGCTTCGCCCCCATAGTCTGACTCCCCCTATCATGCCGGCCGGTATTCGGAGTTTGGTTGGCTCGACTAGGCTCGCGCCACGCCGAACCATTCAGTAGCTCTACCCCCGGACGGTTTATAGAGAGGCTAGCCCTTAAGCTATTTCGAGGAGAACCAGCTATTCCCGAGTTCGATTGGAATTTCACCCCTAGCCACAGATCATCCCCCAGTTTTGCACGGCTGGTGGGTTCGGGCCTCCCCCCGTATTTCTACGTGGTTCACCCTGTCCATGGCTAGATCACCCGGCTTCGGGTCTTGTCTACGGTGCTATTGCGGCTCTGAAGCCTCGCTTTCACTATGCCTTCCCCCGCACTTTATAGTCAATTTATGAATACTACTCAACCCTTGAACTCGGTACGTGTTTCTCTATATTGTTTGATTTGAGATTGCTACTTTCCAAGCGCGGAGCGCTTGTTGACTACAAAGTGCGGGGTTCGACAAGCAGCGCAGACAAACTCGTTGGCTCATTCTTCAATAGGCACGCCATGACGCCTCGCTACCGCTCGGCGAATTCAAAAATCAAATCTCAAAAATCAAAATATAGGAATGTCGTCCCGACACTACGTGTCGGGACTCCATAATTTTGACTTTTGGATTTTGCATTTTAAATTTGCGCTGAGCGATAGCGAAAGCGCGCTGACTCCTTGTAAGCACATGGTTTCAGATACTATTTCATCGCCCTCCCGGGCTGCTTTTCACCATTCCCTCACGGTACTTGTTCACTATCGATTACGGAGCGTATTTAGCCTTAGGCCATAGTCGGCCTTGGTTCCGCCGGGATTTCACGGGTCCCGACGTACTTAAGATCAAATCAAAAGGAGCACAAAACCCCTTTCGCGTACAGGGCTCTCACCCTCTCTGGCTCCCGTATTCCACGGGATTCTACTAGGGAAGTCTTGTAATGGTACACTCCTCCCGGACTCACAAGCTCCGGAATAGATTTGTCTTTCTACCCTGTGTAAGCATAAGGCCTTGTGTGCCGTCCACACTTTTTCATCCCTCACTCCTTGCGGAGCAAAAGAATCAATGCATGGGAACCTACACCGTTTAGGCTGATCCCTTTTCGCTCGCCGCTACTAGGGGAATCACGCCGCTGCACAGCAGCGGAAATCCCAATTTCCAATTTCCAATTACCAAACAATATCCAATGACCAAATTCCAACAACCAAAACGATGTTTCGGATTTTGAAATTTGAATTTGGAATTTATTTGGGATTTGGGATTTGGGATTTGGAAATTCCGTTGCTACGCAACGGTAATATTGTTCTCTTTTCCTCCGGTTACTGAGATGTTTCACTTCACCGGGTGCGCTTCCTTACCCTATAAATTCAGGCAAGGATCTCAGCCGCGCCTTGTTGCGCTCGGGCGGAAATTCCAAGCACCAAACACCAAGTTACAAACAATATCGAGCTACCAAACTTCAATAACCAAAACAATGTTTGGAATTTTGAAATTTGAATTTGGAATTTGTTTGGAAATTAGAAATTGGGATTTGGAAATTCCGTGCCGAATGCAATGAGGCACGGCTGAGGGGTTTCCCCATTCGGAAATCCCCGGATCAAAGGTTGCTTGCCACCTCCCCGAGGCTTATCGCAGGCTGCTACGTCCTTCGTCGCCGCTCGCGTATCGAGGCATCCACCATGCGCCCTTCTCTGACGGATTCCCAAAGAGTATTCAGGTATGCTCTTTGGGAATACTATATTGACGAGAGATACTTCATTTCTATTGCGAAATGCATTTTAACTTTAACGCTTATGTATTACCTCTCAATTGTCAACGAACGCGCCCTCTCACCCTCTCATGTTCTTCCCCCAGGTAGTACGCCATCCCCTATAAAGTAATTGGCACACCGCCTTGTAGAAGAATATATCGCGAGCAACAAAAAACCGCTTTGTCTCAAAGCGGTCGCACACACCCAACACGCGCCATCTAGCCGCTTGAGACACTTACTTCGAAAGGATAACCGTTCATAATCTTCACAAATATAAACACTTTTAAATATGTGGAAAACTTCTTTAAGAATAAACCATGCTTAGTATAACCTCGATGAGATCCTTTGTCAACAACTACCCCGCCTCTATGGGCGGGGTAGTATATGCACAATAATAAAGCTAACGGCTTATACATCATTCCCTTAAGGGCCTGCTACCGTCATCACGCTGGTTTCCGCAGTGTTTATTGGGGTACCACTCTCGTATACCACGGAGGAAGGTGCCGTTACCACAAATTCAGTCCTCAAGTTATTTTGGGTGAATGAAGAGGAGGAGAACGCTCTCTTCTTCCCTCCCTCTAGGTAATAATAAGTGGAAGGTGTACTCGCATACTTGATAACCGTACCTGCTGGATACTGTGTGGCGGTGAGCTTATTGACGACCGCATTGGCAGATTGATAATTGATGAAGAAAGGATCGGCGACATCTACGACCTTCTTCGCCCACGCGGCACCGTACAATGAGGCAGCCACTTCTTCTGTCGGTATCCAACGCAATATGCCTCCTGGCTCGACTGCATACGTCTTGGGATCGGTAGTGATCTTCACGAGATAGGTGCCGGGCCGAATAGTGACATTCGCCTTAATCGGATAAGACTGGAGTTCATCGCGGCTCACCTCTTTCACGCCGGAGAAATCCGCATACCACGACTTAAATGTTACCTCATTGGGGAACACATACCGCTTCAGGTCATTGCCAAGGTAATAGACACTGCGACAAGGATCATTAATCCCTGCTCCTGCGGCGCATGAGAGCTTTATGAGGTCACCGGCATTTGCAAGCGTGGTCTTGTCGCCTGTAATAATGAAGAGGGTGAGGTGAGATACCTGTGCGGTAATTGTATTCATCGCGGTGTTGAGCGTGCCGGCAACCGCAACCCATTTCTTCCCCGTACTATCCCAATACTGCAGCTTCAAGCTCGACTCCTTGAGTCCTTTCACCATGTCCTCGGTGTATTGGAACGTCAGAGTAATAGCTTTATTGAATGTGGTGAGCGCGCTTGTGCCGACCGTTACCGCTATCTCATATGCTTGCCCTCCCACTGCACCAACATTACTCGGCAATGAGGTATACGTGGCAGTAGGCGTAATGCTCACATCCGCGGTGCCTGACACCGCGCCACTGGGCAATGTCACGCTTGCAGAATTATCGGAAAGCGCAACCATGCCACCCGTGGCGCCGGTAATCTGTTTGCTCGCCGCAGCGGCAAGCAAGGAGGGAGCGCCTTCATACTGCGTCGTATTGCTTGACTCATTGCCAGTCTTGCTCACCGCAACAACGGTATAGTAATACGTTTTACCTTTCGTGAGTCCGGTATCGGTATAGGAAGTGCCAGTTTGTGCATCGGGAAGCGCGTTTCCTTTCTGTCCTCTTGCTTCAGAACGGTATATTCGGACAAATGAAAATTCAGTATTCGTAGGTTTGGTCCATGATATCTTTAATGTATTGCCGGTCTTGAGATCGACAACGCTGATCGCGGTCGGGGCTGCCTGTGTGGTAGAAGGAGCGCTGCCCCCACCACCGCCGCCCCCGCCACCCCCACCGCCTGAACCAGTAGACCCGGTACACATCGCATTCGAAGAGGGGGTTAGGGTGATTGTGCCAGCGGTCGACAAGGTAATCTGGGATGTGGTGCCGCTACTCACACATGATGCAGCCGCAGTATCAGGAGAATCAGTAAGGTCCTTGCCGTTCGCTGACTGCACGGTCACTGACTGACCGCTTAAAAGCGTGAACTGGACATTTCCAGAGTTCACGGTCATTGAATCAGCCGTGCCGCCGGAAAGTACGGTAAGGTTAATGCCGAGATCAGTGATATAGACAGTGGTATTCTCGCTGAAGGTAAGCTCCTGTGCGGCGGCAGTGTAACCAACCACAAGCGCAAGAAATATTGTGATGATGCCAATAGTGAAGCGTTTCATAGGTTAAGTGCTATGAGCCCTTATTGCCCTATTTCTGACATTGGTCATTCGCGCTACACACGAGAGAAGTGCCATCCACATAACAATATACCCACGCATCTGCATCTGCATCACGAAGCTTGAGACAGGCAGCAGTATCAGCATCGCCTATCTCGAGTGTCGAGGTTGCGGTACTATTCCCGTCACCGATGGTATAGTTGCCAGTGCTCGTTGCATTCCCGGTCATTGTGGTCCCTCCCCCTGCAGATGCGGCACTCGTATCAACTTTAAATACATCAACGCTTGATCCGTTCTCCACCTGGAACGCCGTTGTCGAGGCAACATTGAAGAGCGCGCCGTCCGTGGAGTAGATATCGCCTGTGAGTGTTGCTGACCCTGTGACTGTAACACCAGGGATAGAAGTATTCACCTTGAATACCGACACGCCCGACCCATTCTGCACCTCAAGCGCGGTCGTGGAAGCTACATTAAACAATGCGCCATCGGTGGAGTAGAGGTCGGCTGCGATCGTCGTTGCCCCGGTTACATACAATGCCCCATCAATCTCTGCATCGTTCTGAACATAGAGTTCACCTCCTGCATAGGCGAGATTATCCGCCGTACCGCCAGCACCAACCCAGAGATAAACAGTACTGGTTGCTGCACCAGTAACTTTCACTCCTCCATTGGTGGTATCCACAAGAAATATATCCGACCCCGACCCATTTTCCACCTGGAACGCCGTTGTCGAGGCAACATTGAAGAGCGCGCCGTCCGTGGAGTAGATGTCTGCTGATAACGTAGCTGCTCCAGTCAGATACAACGCGCCATCAATCTCCGCAGCATCCTGGACATATAGATCACCACCAGCGTAGTTCAAGTAACTTACTGTACCGCCGGAACCTACGTGATGGTACACGGTCGTAGTCGCGTTTCCAGTGATGACAACACCGCCATTTGTGGTATCAACCTTAAAGACATCCGTTCCCGAACCATTCTCGACCTGGAATGCCGTTGTCGAGGCAACATTGAAGAGCGCGCCGTCCGTGGAGTAGATGTCTGCTGACAATGTAGTGGCACCAGTAACTGATAAGGTGCCGGTGGTGGAGACATTCGTCCCCACAGTCGTGGCTGCAACCACCGCCAGCACCACGGCTGCTGACGCAATTGTTACCGTCGCTGCGGTACTGACAATGGTGCGTAAACGTAGATGTAGCATACGCATATAAAATAAAAAACGTGCTAAATGCACGCTCTTAACAATTCCCTCCTAAAGTGGAGTGATGAGATTAATGAAATTATGAAATCCATCCGAGTGAGCATGTCCTCGTGGAATTTATGGAAAACGTGAATAAAGTATACAAAGTATGCCTAAAATTACAACCTGTGGATAACTTCCACACCTACTCATCCTCACTCAATTATCCTAATGGCATTCGAGGGCCAGTGAGATAATTCACGAAAAAACGCACTATTCCGCCAATACTCACCAATACGCTCGCTACTATGATGATCACGATCATCACTACAATCGCGCGATAGGGCGTCCACTGCAGATATCCCATGATGCTCAAACCCACGGGTGCGAGCCACAGGGTAGTCCCAATCACTTCTTTCTTCCCTAGCAAACTGAACATACGTCGAATTGATTCAATAGCTAAAAACTGAAATCTGATGAGTGATAAACTGATAAATTATGTAAGTATTCACCTTTCCCCAAACATTTCCCGTATCAACGGCAGAACGCGGAGGGAATCGCGATTTTTGAGGGCTTAAGGCGCATCAAGCTGTGAGAATCGCGGAGAAGAAAAAATCGTCGTACCCTAAGCGTTCTGGGAAACACTAAATAGTTACAATTATTTTGTCCCCCACGTGGTCGTATAGCCACATACACGAAACCACGCATCAATAAAGTGTATTGCGGCGCGTACGAGGGAGTGAGTTTGCGGCGTGCTTAAACGCTTACGGAAAACTGTATAACAATAAAATATATAGCTACCAAACAGTATGAGTGAAAGCATCATCGAATACATAAGTTCTGGGATAATCATCATACGGATGAGGACGTCCCACCAATCCTTTCCTTTATCAAGCATTATGGTAATACACAGCTGTATCATGTAAAACACGACACTCATACCTATCGAGGTGGCTCGTACTATAGTAATAAGCGTTGACTCCCCGTTACCACTCTGATGCCACACCAACGATATGATGATCGCGCCCAAGAGCGTAAGGGTCAAAAAATGGGAAATGAGGTCAGGCAACACGGCATACACCTGCCGCCAATGGTGCGCTATCACTCTCAATCCCCCATACTGCCAACGGACGCGTTGCCGCCACAACTGGCCAAAGCTAGCAGGAACCACGGTTCCCGCAATGGCAGGGTCTGCGAGCGCCACATGATAGCCGCATGACTTAATCCTGACGGTGAGGTCATAATCTTCCAAGAGTTGAGTCTGGTCATATCCCTTCAGCTCATTCACCAACACCGTGCTCCGTATAAGGGATGCGAGCCCATGCATGATCAAAGGCCCTAAGAGGAATCCACGATCAGCAATACGTGCGACATTAAATCCCACGTACTCCAATCCTTGCAAGCGGGTAAGAATATTCTCATGCCGATTGCTCACACGCGCTTGGGTACACACCGCGCCCAACTGATCAGACGTATGAAGCGTTTCAACTAGTGAGAGGATTGTATGAGCCGACAATACCACATCATCATCCAAGACCAGCACATCATGCAGGGGGCTTGGGGGAGCGGTGAGCGCCGTAAGTCCTCTGTTCACCGCGCCTGCCCTCTTATTATTCGAGGTTAGTTGCAATACTGTTAGATCTCCGCTGCGGCCGAGTCCCTCCGCCATGCGGGCAAGACTTGCGAAAAATTCCTCCCAACCCGTAGGGGTAGCATCATCAACCACCACTACCTGCCGTACGCATGATTGAGTAAGGAGGATATGCACCAATGCTTTTAACTCTTGCGGCGGTTTATAGGTTGGGATAATCGCACTCACAGACACCGACGTCAAAGGAAACGCGCTGACAGAACCCGACAGTAACTTGGGAATAAAAAGATTTATCGGGTAGTACTTCAATACTGCTGAACATGCATTGAACGACGGATGAAGCATGGGGAGAAAAATAAAAAATGGGCATATTCATTGCCCTCCTTAATGGCACAAGAGGCAACCCAGATTCCAAGAAGTCCCTCTCTGCGCAGGAATATAATAACACAAAATCTTACCCACATCCATATCAACCACTGTAACTATTCAATGTTTCCCAGAACGCGAAGGGAATCGCGATTTTTGAGGGCTCTTAGCGTCCCGCGTGAGAATCGCGGAGAAGAAAAAACGTCGTACCCTAAGCGTTCTGCCGCTGATACGGGAAATGTTTGGGAAAAGGTGAATACTTACCAACCACTCCTATCACACAGGCACTATCTCTGCCTCATGGGCATGGGTATCAGAAATAATGCCGATGATCATATTATTTTACTTCTTCCTCTGTTGTTGACAGACGTACACGAATGCGGGAGGAAAATTATACAGTTCAAACTTGAGCGCGACATTTCCAAATACTTTCTTTACCTGCCAGAAGCTGCGGAGAGAATATTGATATTGTACATATACGCCATGGGGATGCAAATGGGTAACGATTTCGGATAATACATGAGTGAGCGCACGCTGACCGTAATGCGCGAGCGGCAGGCTTGAGATGATATAGTCTGCCTTTTTATAACCATATTTTTTTAAATAGTAGCCGATGCGTTCTGCATGATCGCATACCACGCGCACGCGATGATCTCGTATCGTATCCCTCAAATGAAGTGCCAGTTCTTTATTGAGTTCAAAGACAATAAGGGTCGCAGTTGAAGGAAGGAGTTTGAGTATTGGCGCGGTAATCGCGCCGGTGCCGCCACCAAATTCGACCACGCACTGCGCGCGGGGAATCTGAACCCCCTCGAGCATGGTGCGCGCGAGAAACTGCGAACTAGGCACAAACGCCCCTATTTGATTGAAATTCCTCAGACTGTTTTTCAAGAAGAGAAAATATCCCATAACAACCGTATTCTTTTTCTTTTCGCAATAAAAATGGGCAGGGAGGGAGTTGAACCCTCAATCTCTTGCGAGAACAAGGTCCTAAGCCTTGCGCGTATGCCAATTCCGCCACCTGCCCCCACTCCCAATATCATTGCACCTTGTACGAAACCAGTCTAGACTGAAGGTGCTGAAATCCCCATTATTATCGATGCCATGAAACCGCGGCGTCTATCCATATATAGACAAACTCATATAAACGTATGGCATGAGCCGGTGCAGCCGATTTGTGCACGAGGACTGTTTGAGCGAGCCCCGATGAGCTGGTATTGGTACCCATGGGGGCGAATCGGGGCGGTCCCGACACTACGTGTCGGGACGCGAGTTCCGCAGAAACAAATCGGCAAACCGGCGAAATACCATATTTTTAAAAGTATAGGTCTCTATGTATTACTCGCAGGTATCTTGCTCCCGCTCTATCCTGTACACACCAAAGCCAATCGTGTGGTTATCAATGAGATAAAGGTAGGAGGAGAAAAAGCGACTGATGAATTCGTGGAGCTCTCCAACCCCACCGACAGTGAGGTAAACCTTTCTGGGTGGCGGCTCTCAAAAAAGACCGCATCAGGGTCGCTCGCAAACCTTCTCACTGAATTCCCATCCGTCAGCATCCCGCCGCGCGGACTCCTCCTCATTGCCCATCAGGACTTTATCAACACGGCATCTCCTGACCTTCGCTACTCCACCCAGTCCTCCATCACTCCCGATAACACCGTTATACTCTACTCTGATAATGGCCATACGATCGTTGACCTCGTCGGTATGGGAACCGCAGGCGAGGCAGAAGGACGTGCCGCCCCATCCCCTGATCCGGGTATGAGCATTGAACGCTACCTCGGAGTTGATACCAATGATAATGCAACTGACTTCACCGTACGTACCACCCCAACACCTAAAGGAGAAAACGCAGAGAACAGTGACCAGGGAACAGAGAACAACCACCAAGGATCGGATGCCACTCCCACAACGTTCATCATGTTCAGTGAGGTTCTCCCAAATCCAAAGGGAAGCGATGAAGAAGATGAGTGGATAGAATTGGTAAATCTTAGCGACCAAGAGGTTGATCTCACTGATTGGGCAGTGGAAGACGCATCAGGGAAACATTACACGATCAAACGAGATGCGACCGTTGCTTCAGTCACCATAGCACCCAAAGGATATTTCATCCTTCCCCGAAAAGCTACCAGTATCTCTTTAAATAATATAGGCACAGAAACACTGACCCTGCTTAATAGGAACGAACAAACCATAATCTCCCTCACCTACACAGGCACGGCAGAAGAAGGGTATTCCTGGGCAAGAGGTACAGAAGGTAATTTTGCATGGACCACAACCCCCACTCCATCTGCTTCAAATGTCATCACCCCACCACCATCAGATAACACAAAATCACAAAACCAAGACGACACAAAATCAAGGAGTATGGACACCTTGCACTACGCCACTCCCAATTCACCTACGACAGATGCTCCTCCCTTCAAGATCGTTATCAACGAACTTCTCCCTAATCCTCTAGGCGATGATACGAGCGGAGAATGGATAGAGCTTAAGAATGAAAACGAGGATGAGGTAAGTCTCACCGGCTGCGTGCTCTCCGATGAGAGTGGCGCGCGCTACACCTTCACAACACAGTCGGCGCCAATTCCACCGCGCGGATTTCTTCTCCTGCCGCGCACGCTCACTAAAATTGTGCTCAATAACGACGGAGATACGATCTTTCTGACCTTCCAAGGATATACGATCACACAGACCCACTACGGCAAGACTGAAGAAGGAATGTCTTTTGCCCGCGACGAAGAAGGGAATTATGCATGGACCACCTCACCGACGCCGGGGAAGCCAAACATATTTTCTCTTCCTGCTGAAATTGAAGAAAAACCTGATAAAGACGAACCATCATCCAACGCCAACTCTGCCGCTCTTGCACCGCAGAATAATGAAGTCCCTCCAAATACAAATAAGGAACCGAAATCAACCGAACTGGCTATTAAGGGAATACGGAAAGTCGAAATCAATAAAATACGCGCGCTTCCCCACAACACCACAGTAAACACAGAGGGAACCGTGATTGTCCCACCAGGCGTCTTCGGACGTACCACTCTCTACCTGAACGGCATACAAATCTACTCAGTCGCAATGCCATTCCCTGATTGTACCACTGATGACCTGATCGAGGTACAAGGTTATGTTAGTATGAGCGGTAACGAAACACGCATTACCATCCCTAAAACCGGCTGGATGAAAAAAATAGGCAAAGGGGAGCCCCCTCAACCACCATTACTCACCGCGGCAACATTGAGCGACGAACAAGAAGGCAGCTTGATCCAAGTAGAAGGGAAGTTGATAGAGAAAAAAGGCACTACACTCTGGCTTGATGATGATACGGGAGAGGTGCGTATCGTACTCAGAGATACGATAGGCCTCCACCCTGAAAATTTTATCCTGGGCGAACGCTATACGGTCAAGGGTGTGCTCTCGGAAACCAACGCAGGCTACAGAGTACTGCCACGCGGTAGTGACGATATGATCGCCCATGGCGCAGTGCAAGGAGCTTCCATTGAAAAAGAAAATGCTACACAAAACTCACACGGCGACACTCCCCTCTACTACATCGTGACCGCGCTTGCCGTCATCGCCATTGCAGTTGGCGTGGGCATAAAGAAATGGCGGGAACATAAAGGTATATCAATCCCTCAATAACCATGACTCCTCTCTCACTACCTCCACGCCCATGCCCTGACTGTGGTCCTGTCCCCATCCACCACACTCCCTCATTTCTCACCGCGTTCGCGATCATTGCGCTTTCTCCCCTCTTCCACTATTGCACTCCACTCCGTACCGTGCTCAACCGCTTCACGCGGAGTAGTCTCATACAAAATTTTACTGTAACACTTTTAAAATGCTGCACGCGTTTGGGGGTTGGCACCATACACCTTGAACCTCACCATGACCTTACCCATCGCGCCCACCTCCTTTGGGAAGAGGCCAACAAACGCGGGATCCACATGTGGGAATTCCGCCCATTCAAACACGGTATCGAACTCTTCATTGCAGAGCGCCAAGACAAACGGGTGATCTTCAACAGCCTTCCTCGTCCGCCACTCAGGGTAAATAATTTGCATTGGATTGATGATAAGTCGATAGTAAAACAAGTGCTCACCCGTTCATCTATTCCCACCCCTCGCGGCTACACAGCGAGTACGCTCCGAGGAGCCTTGAACGCTCTTGAGGAACTCGTCCCGCCGCTGGTGGTAAAACCACGTCTGAGCTCGCGCGGGCGCCACGCACATGTGCAGATTCATACCCGCGCACAATTGACCCAGGCATTCATCTCTGCACGTATACTATGCCCATGGGTGATGGTTGAAGAAGAGCTTGAAGGCGACGTATATCGCGCGCTCGTTGTAGATGGGGAATTGATCGCCGTTGCGCGCCGGAATTACCCCCAAGTGATAGGAGACGGCACACACACGATACGACAACTCGTAGATATTGAAAATACGCAACCGTATAGGAATCGCACTATCTTCCATCCCATCCCCACTGACAGTTTTACCACCAGGTATCTGCATATATGTCAAAAAGAATGGAGTCATATACCATCAGCAGGAGAAACGATAATTCTTGATCGAGGCGTCATACGCGAACGGGGCGGATTAACCTCCGATGTAACAGACCACGTTGACCATGAAAATGCACGATTGTTCACAAGAATAGCGCGTATCATCAATGACCCTCTTATAGGGATAGACTTCATTATCAAAGACATTGCGCACCCTTGGTTTGAACAGACGCGTTCGGGGGTCATTGAATTAAACGCCCTACCTTACATAGATCTTCATCATTACTGTATCAGCGGTACTCCTCGCAATGCCGTTCAAGCAGTGTGGGACATGCTCTTTCCGTAACAAATTTGCAAAAAAATTAGATAGAAAATATATAAACATTTGACTGATTTTTTTTATTTATGCTATAATTTCAATATTCTTATCATTTCTTGCAAAAAATTATGAAGCTCGCGCTCCTCTGTGGCGGCCCTTCGCGAGAAAGGGGTATCTCACTCAATTCCGCGCGATCAGTCCTTGATCACCTCGCAGGAGATGGGATAGAAATCCTCCCTATTTATTTTGACGCCCAGAAACACGCGTACCGCATCTCCCCCGCTCAACTCTACTCCAATACGCCCTCTGATTTCGATTTCAAATTGAAAACAAGCGCACATCCTTTAGACTACACGTCGCTCATCAAGCTTCTTCGCCATGCTGATATCGCGTTCCCTGTGATACACGGGTCTTTTGGTGAAGATGGCGGCATACAGCGAATCTTGGAAAAAAATAGTATCCCTTTTATCGGTTCATCCGCTAACTCATGCAAACTCCTCTTCGACAAATATAACGCGAATGAATATATCCGCGCCCATGGATTCTATGCGCCCCCTTCGGCGCTTCTGAAAATTTACCACCGCGACCATAAACAGATCATTGATACCTTCTTCAGGACACATCGCATCAAGCGCGCAGTGGTGAAGCCAGCAAGCGGCGGGTCAAGCATCGGCGTATTCTCCGTTGCCACGCCGGAGCAAGCCTTGAAGCGGACACAACACCTCTTCTCTCGTCGTTACGACACGCGAGTGGTTATAGAGCCGTTTGCGCATGGCATAGAATTTACGGTGATCGTCATTCAAAATCCTTTTGACCAACCGGTAGCCATCATCCCTACGGAAATCGAAGCCGATTACACGCAACACCAAATCTTTGATTACCGGAAGAAATACCTCCCCACCCACCACGTCACTTACCACTGCCCGCCACGATTCAGTGACGAAACCATTGACCGAATCCAAGTCATGGCAGAGCAACTATTTTCACTCTTCCATATGCGGGATTTTGCCCGTTTTGACGGATGGGTACTAAAAGACGGCAATATCTGGTTTTCTGACTTCAACCCGATAAGCGGCATGGAACAAAACAGTTTTCTCTTCCAACAAGCAAGCCGTATTGGACTTTCGCACTCCGGCATGCTGCGCACTATGGTGGGTCATGCTTGTAAACGGTATGGAATTACCCTCCCTCCATTTCCCGCAGAAGACCAACCATCACTCCGCCGTAAATCAGTTTTTGTTCTTTTCGGGGGCACCACCTCCGAGCGACAGGTATCCCTCATGAGCGGCACCAACGTATGGCTAAAGCTTATGCGCTCCCGTCGCTATAACCCAATACCCTTCATCCTCGATGCAAAACAGAGGGTATGGAAACTCCCCTATACCTACACCCTCAACCACACGACGGAAGAAATTATTGATAATTGTGTGCGTGCACCACAAGCCCTTGCCCGTCTCTTCCATTATGAACAGCGCGCACGATTGCGCCTCGGCGTCCCTCCACAATCAATGGATGCGTGGCGCACTATCCCCAAACCCCTCACGCTCAAAAAATTCTTAACACACACTCCTTTTGTCTTTATCGCGCTCCATGGGGGCTTTGGGGAAAATGGCACGCTCCAATCACTGCTCGATGACGCCCATATCCCCTACAATGGTTCAGGTGCCGATGTATCTTCATTGTGTATGGACAAATGGCGCACTGACCGTGCAATTGAGCAGTGTCATATCCAGGGTATTGCCACCATTCCGGAATTACTCATTAAAACCAAGACTCTTCCCACTGCTCCAAAACCCCTGGACAAGCTATGGCACTCAATGACCAAAAAATTAAGGAGTCGTACCCTCCTCGTGAAACCACGCGCAGACGGGTGTTCTTCGGGCGTTGCACACCTCTTCAACGTGCAGGATTTTGCACATTACCTTTCCGCGCTTCAACAACGATTCCCCTCCCTTCCCGCAGGCACACTCCGTCGGCAGGACACCCTCATTGAAATGCCCACTATCCCTGTCCATGAACTCATCGTCCAAAAATTCATTGAAACTGACGTTGTAAAGGTAAAACGCAACCTTCTCAAATACCGACGCGTGAGCGGATGGATAGAAACTACAATCGGGGTGCTCGAGGCATCCCGCGCAGATACCCGCAGATCAAAAACGCAGATACCCGCAGATCAAAAACGCGAGCGCGATTTCATCATTTTTAATCCAAGTATCACGGTCGCGGAAGGAGAGGTACTGACCGTTGAAGAAAAATTCCAAGGAGGAACAGGCATCAACATCACGCCCACTCCTCCTGAAATCGTAAAACCACGCGTCATTGCCCATGCCAAGGCACTCATTGCCACCCTTGCACGAGCAATCGGTCTCAAGGGGTATGCCCGCGTTGATACCTTCCTACAGGTTGATACGGGCAATCTCCTCATCATAGAAGTGAATACCCTCCCTGCCCTCACCCCTTCAACCGTACTCTTTCACCAAGCGCTTGCAGAACGCCCACCACTGTATCCGAGAGAATTGATTGAAAAAATTATTGAGAATACCGGCTACTAATCACCAAATTTCTCTTTCAACTTTTCGATTCTCTGTAATAACCGTTCCTGTATTTTCTCCATTCGCTCTTTCATTTTCTCTTCTCTCTCCTCTAATTGTTCTTGCCTTTTCTCTAGCAATTCTTTCGCCTTCTCAATCTTCTCCTGAATCCTTTCTTCTCGTTTAGGTAAGGGAATTAGTTTTGGTTTGGGTATCACCCGCACCGTATCTGAACCCATAAAGGTGCCTGCGTTCATCTTTCCCGTTACCGTAAAGGTGAACTGATCCGTAGAGGTTGGAATGAGAGGAAGAATATCGCTGCTATTAAATTTCATCACCAGCGTCCTCCGGTATCTCCCCCAACGCCTCCACTCTGCTTTTCGTAACTTAAGATCTGCAGGCTTCACGCTCCCATTAAGGAACACGCTGTCAATTTCCAAACCTTTAAATGTAATACCTCGGGGGAGCCTCACCGTCGCTCTTATTACCTTACCCCTCTGTAGTCGATTCAACGTACGGGGATCCATCTTCAAGATTGCTGAGATAGTCGTGGTGGCAGTAGGTGGTATTGAGGTCGCAAGTGTGGTAAACGTCGCATCACTCGAGGTGGCGGTATTGCCAAATGCGTCGGTGGATGAAACGATAAAATGATAGAGCGTCGCTGGTATGAGCGAGGTTAGATCTATTGCATGGACCGTAGTGAGCGTGGTTGAGGCAATGCTTGAACTATATCCTGTCGTGACGCCATAATTCACCTGCGACGTTGCGCGCTCATCTGTGAGCCATGAAATGCGTGCAGAAGTGGTGGTAATGTCGGTTACTGCAACGCCTGTGATCGTAGGAGCGTTCATGTCAGGAGGTGTGGTGGTTGATGCATTATTTGAAAGCGCAGAGGTATTGCCTGCTTCATCCACCGTACGCAATGCAAACCAATAGGTGGTAGTAGGAGTGAGCCCACTCACGGTAAATGTTTCCGTAGTGCCAGCGAGGTGAGGAAAAGGCTCTCCTGCGACCGGAGTGGATGTGGCAAAATTCGATTCCGTCATCGGTGCGGTACGATAACGCACATCATAAAACGACGCAGTACCACTTACCCCGTCATCGCCCGGTGCACTCCACTGCAAAGTTACTGATGTAGGGGTACTCGATGCAACCGCGAGATTCATCACGGTGCTCGGTGGGGTGATATCAACGGCTGCCGCGGCAGACAGCACCCCGAGCAAAATGCCTCCCATAATAGAGCTAAGGTATATTGTTTTCATATAAATGAGAGTTAATAATAAGGGAATACGCCAACAAGACGTATTGCACTATATGATGTCGTTGTAAAAGAAATTCCATTACATTATACTGTATTACAAAAATAACTATTGCTGTTGGGGGTGCCCGCCTAAGTTTTGCACATGAATACAGGATTTGTCTCGTACTGCGAGGTATCGCAGGAGAGAAGTAAAATCGTGTTATCATCCAGCAAAATTTAGGCGGGCTGAGAAATACCCTTTGAACCTGATCCGGACCATACCGGCGTAGGGAAACAGTTCACTCAATCATTGGGTGTTGCTTGTCTTCCTTACGACAAGCAATTTTTTATTTCACCCCGTTACCACAGGAAGCCTTAAGCTTGGGGGAGGAAGTGCAAAAGAAACACGATGCGCTTAAGTTCAAATGTCGCATCCGTAAGATCGTGGTAACGGGGTTCACAAAAACAAAAAGGAGGGAAGGTGTATTCACTGTTAATGTTCAAGCCTGATGCAATATGGCACGGGCTTGAACAAGTGGAGGCTGTGGCGAGAGCAATGCTCGCTCAAAACAGCCTCACAATCTCCAAAATGGCTACTGTGAGGGTCACGGAGCAGTTCATTCTCAATTTGTGGCCTCAGGTAGCCTCAGAGATTCTATTGGAGAGAATCTCTGAAATACCAGAAGAACTGCCTGTGTGGATTATTGAAGGGGACCAGGCCGTTCATAAACTTGGGGAGATAAAGAAGGCACTGCGTGATTTGGCGCGACAAGAGGGATGGTATGACAAACATTTTAGAGTTTGCCATGCGCCTGACACGCTACAAGATGTCCTTCGGGAATGGAAAGTCTTCTTTCCCAAGGATCAGTTGCCTTAAAAGGACCTTCTATAAAAAGGTCCTTCTCTATTATTCATAACGACACTCCCAGACTAAAAGAAGATTGGAATAATAATCTCTCTCTATCGGGTAACTCTTTGCGATCGCACAATAACGCCGTAAGTAATCGAGGGAGATGTAACGGCCAAGTTCGATGAGGTTCCCTTGGACATCAACCAGGACTTTTGTGAGGATAAACCTCACTCGCTCTCTCAATAACACTTCCTCGCGTGTGTGCAACGTCATAATACCTGTCGAGAAGGTCTTATTATTGGTATCAATAAAATTGCCGGCGATAGCACGCCCCGTGAAGCCCGCGACCAGAGGCGCTACTTCAAACGAACCGTACAATGAATCGTGAGGGTTGCTATGTTCCTCCACATAGTGAATAAGATCGGGTAAATAATTAATCCGCGCCGCACCCGCGTGATCCCTTATATAAAACTGCGTACCATATCCCACATAAAAACCAAGAATGAGGGCAATGAACCATGCACCTTTTTTCGCAATAAAAGAAAAAGGCCGCGCATGAAAAAGATGTGTGAGGCATAACCCTCCTAAGAGTGCAAGAAACGGGGTGATTAAATTGAAATAGAGATAATACACATCCTTAAATACGTAGAGAAACATACTGCCCGCTGCCAATCCTAAAAGAGGGAGTGCTAACTTTTTCAATCGCACGAGAACAAGGGAGAGTCCGCTCATGATGAGTAATAACCAATCCCACCTTAAAAAGAATTCCAGCACCCTCTGTTTATCAAGCTCTTCAAATTTCATGAAATGATACAATATCACATCTTGCTCATACGACGTACCAAAAAGACTATAGAGAAGGATATTTCCCACTACAAAGAGAAGACTGATGTTGATGAGAAACCGCCCTGCAAGGTTTCCTTTCTTGAGAAGCACATAGAGCGCCAATGCACCTACAAGAGGGACTGCGTACAACCGCGTAAACAATGAGAATGCGGCGAGCACTCCTGCCCAGCCCAGCCTCTCTCGTTCAATGAGATAAAACGCACTGAGGGCGAATAACACGACGAGCTGAATCCCTGACACGTAATCGCTGGTGGTCAAGGTCACAAATGAAAACAGATAGAGAACCGTCGCGTACACTCCCGCTATTTCACTCTTATTTCTCCTTAGAATTAAATAAAGGAATAATGCAGATCCCGCAACCGTGAGGAGAGAAATAAATTTTATCATGAGCACACGGAAACCTAAGAGGGTGAATAGAAGTGCAGTGAATATGAGCTGCAGAGGGGGCGAAGCAAAGAAAAAATCGCGGTAGGGAAGCTGCCCTTCCATCAAAAACTTCCCCATGAGGAAATAGATATTTTCATCGCCGTATCGATAATCAATCTGCGGTATTTTTATGATAAAAAAAAGAATGATCGCACCCACGACCATTACCCACGGTGTCCGTATTACCTGAAATACCTTTTGTATAATTTTCTCCATACCATCACCTCAACACATCTATGAGCTTTCGATGGAGCTTAGGATTTGCGGCGATCAATGAACGATCATCCATCTGCCACTCTTGACCGTTTGAATTACTTACTCGACACCCCGATTCAGAGAGAATAAGTGCGGGAGCAGCATAATCCCATACAAACGCCCCTGTTGATGCAATCCAATCCCGTCTGCCGTCCGCGACATAGAGGGCGCTCACCGCGATTGATCCAAACCCGCTGATCCATACATCTTCGCCACCGGTATGTTTCATCAACTTCGTCATAAAGGTGAAACGCTCTTTCCGCACCATAGCGCTTACAGAACCATAACTATACATCAGACTACGCGTGCGGGAGCAGTACACTTTCTTGCCATTTTTATACGTTCCTTTACCCCTCTCGGCGTACATCAATTCATGCTGGCAGGGATCGTAGATTGCCGCCGCAATGACCTGTTTATTCCGCGCAAGCGCCACCATGGTCCCCCACAACGGCGTGTGGGTTAAAAAATTCCGCGTCCCATCAAGAGGGTCAATAATCCATACATATTCTCGATGCGCTTCATGCTCCCCTGTCTCTTCCGAGATTATTCCATGGTGGGGGTACTTCGCCTTGATGTGAGTAAGATATATCTCATTGGCGCGTTCGTCCGCTTCAGTCACAACGTCTGCCGCATTTCTTTTTGTCCCAAATCTTAATCCCGCCATTTTGAATTTCTTCAACGCAGCATCACCCGCTTCCTTCGTAACCTGCTCAAAAAAATGTCTCATACGATTATGGGCCAGGTGGGACTCGAACCCACACGCCTTTTGGGCATTTGATTTTAAGTCAAACGCGTATACCTATTCCGCCACTGGCCCATCCACTTACAAAACTACTCCTCACGGGCAAATCGGTGCTGGCGCACATAGATGTGCCCGTCTCGGCGGACGCGGCGCATTGGCAGTGTGCGTGCTTCTTCCGCCTCGACCTACCCGGGCTCATGTCTATACTATAACAATATTTCACACATTATTCCAGACGTCACGCTCACACAACTTCAACATCTCCATAAACGGGAACGACAGTCCTTACTAGACTGTCATTCTATTTAAAAGCGGATTTTATAATTCAGCTCGAACTTATTTTATCAGAAATCCCTGAAAGAATCCAAGACAATCGCGGCTCCGCCGCTCGTCCCGACCAGTCGGGACTCGCCACCCAGCCAGCAAAATACTCCTTTAAGGAAATTATTTTATATGCGCGCGCCTATTAAAAACTAAAAGATTTTTGCTGGCTTTGTCCCCGACTGGCGTCGGGGGCGGAGCTGCTGCAGACTTTTTGGGGAGGCGGGGCAGAGAAAAACAGAAAGAAGATGTGAGAATGACATGTTTTAAAACTAGATTTTTTGAGCCTTTCGCTTGCATTTTTCCCCAAGGCCCTTCGGGCGCTCACTCCCTTCGGGCAGCACTAAAGCTGCGCTTAAGTGCTGGGTCGTATCGGCACGGTAGCCTAACGCAGTCCCGCACTTACCTGAAGGGTAAAGTGTCTGTCGGAATTTCAACGCTTTGAAATTCCGATACGATAAAAAAGTTTTGACTGTGAATAAGTAACCAAAATCATTATAAAAATCGGAATCATCATCAGCCAAACTAATCCCGAGACTGTATGGAATGTTTTTCGTTTGGCAAACTTTTCGCTCAAGCAGAGCGACGAAGTTAAAATTTTCCTTATTGGGGAAGGCGTGGAATACGAGAAGAGCAGTTCGGAAAAATTCAATATCGCAGAACAAGTGAATGAATTTTTAAAGTCAGACAAAGCGCATATTTTGGCATGCGGCACATGCTTAAAATCACGCAATCAAGAGGAAACGAATACATGCCCAATGAACACCATGAAAGATTTATATGCACTTGTTCAAGAATGCGACAAAATTTTAACTTTTTAACCACAAGCACCATGAAAAAATTATTTTCGTTCACAATTCTAATTTTTATTTTCAGTCTTGCTTTTCCTGTTTCATCCTTTGCGCAAGGAATGAGGGGGAACATGATGAATGATAATAATGCGGTGCCACAAGCAGATGACGGTCATACTGCTCGTGAAGAAGCCGAGGGAAAAGAAATTTGGAACAAATTACAAGCTAATGAATTGAAATGCGAGGATTTAACTGATGAAAATTTTGGAGCGCTTGGCGAATATTTTATGGGTCAAATGGCAGGCGATTCTCATGAAGCGATGAATAATATGATGATTCAAATGCTGGGAGAAGAAGGCGAAGAACAAATGCATGTCGCCATGGGAAAACGCATGTCTGGCTGCGAGCCAAACGCAGCAATGCCCCAAAATATGATGAATGGTGGTATGATGCAAATGATGATGGGCAGTGGTATGATGGGCAACAGGTCGAATCCATCATCGTTAAGTAATTTCAATAACCCTATGTCTATGATGAATTTTGGTTTTGCGCCTTTTGGCTGGATTTTCATGATCCTTTTCTGGGTCTTGGTAATCGCCGGCATTATCGCTTTAATAAAATGGATAGCCGGTCAGAATAAAACTGAATACAGAAGTCATAAATCCGCCTTAGATATTCTTAAAGAGCGATATGCGAAAGGCGAGATTAACAAAAAAGAGTTTGAAGAAAAGAAGAAAGAAATTGAATAAGGAGTTTTGAATTTTTGATAGAGTAGATTCCTCGTCCCGCATGTGTGGGACTGGAACCCCTCACTGAACCGTACGTGAGGATTTCCCTTATACGGCTCTCCGATAAACAGCGTTCACCAAGAATACGTTGGATAGAGCGCATAACAGATTTTCGGCTGCGGCAAGGGATAGCGTTCAAGATACCTGCGGAACTGTTCCCAATTCCAGCTTCGTTTCTGACTTCTTCTGTTAAGCCACTTGAAGGCCAATCGTTCTGCTTCACATTCAAAACTGCGAAGTCTCCGCAGATTGCCGCTGATGCCATAGTACTGGTAATGCCCTTTGAGCTTCAAGGCCAGCGTGTCCCAAAGTTCAGGCAATGGCCGCATGTTCTTCATCGACCGCATCCAGCCTTTGAGGCGTTTCAGTGAGGAATGGTACTTCTGTTGAGCGGTCTTGTGTCTGACCACGAACGAGCCTTTACAGGTGGTACTGCAATAGTGGGTGAACCCTAGAAAGGTAAACGTCTCTGGCTTGCCCTTGCCTCTCTCTGCCCCGCGCTCTCTGGCGAATCTGCCGAACGCAATCACTCTGGTTTTGCCCTCTGCCAAGGTCAGGCTGAACTTGGTGAGTCTTGCTTTCATTTCTTTGACAATCCGTTCTGCATCCTCTGGATACTGACAGCCGATGACAAAGTCATCCACATATCGCACCATGCCCGCGTATCCTCGCAGCATTGGCTTGAGTTTCTTCTCAAACCACAAATCCAGAACATAGTGCAAATAGGTGTTGGCAAGGATAGGCGAGATGATGCCGCCTTGGGGCGTTCCTTGATTGGTCTCGCTGTAGATTCCTTCGGTCATCACTCCTGCTTTGAGCATTCTTCGAATGAGTGTGAGGAAGTTCGAGTCAACTATACGCTGTTTCAGGCATTCCATCATCCAGTCATGTCTGACATTGTCAAAGAAGGCCTTGATGTCTGCGTCAATGACCCAGTTGACTTTCTGCCCCATAAGCATATCGTTCGCGGCTTTGAGCGCTTCATGCGCGTTGCGTCGTGAACGATAGCCGTATGAGACGTTGAGAAACAACGGCTCAAAGATTGGCTCCAGAATCTTGACGGCTGCCAACTGAATGACCTTGTCCATTACCGTTGGTATGCTTAGAGGTCTCATCTTGCCGTTACCTTTCGGGATAAACACTCTGCGAACCGGTTGTGGTCGGTATTTCCGCGTCTTGAGTTTCTGAACAATGTCGGAGATTGCCTGTCGTATCTCTGCCCCGGTATAGCTCTCTTTGGTTCGCGCGTCTACTCCTGCGGCTTTGCCGCGTTCAAGCTCACCAAAACACTCATACAGATAATGCTCCTCGTTCAAGAGATGGACGAGTGAAGTGAACTTGAACTTGGTGTCTGCCGCTGCTTTCTTGGTTATCAAAGAAAGTTTGGCTTTGGTGATGTATTCCAGCTCTGTGTCTGGCATAAAGTGAGTCCTTTCTTTGGTACTGTTTAGACAACCCCTTCCCCATGCTAAGCCCATTACAGGCAAACGTTGGGTACTATGGATTGTTCTGACTCCCAGCAATTTGAGGTCTCTCCCTTGCGGTTTTCCCGCTTGCTTGAGACTTCTCCGACCTTTGATTTTCTCTTGTGTGTGGAGAATAGAGCTGGGTCTCCCAAGTTCCTGAACAATGCTTGCGTATTCATGCCGTGGCCTTCGACCCCGAGGGGAGGAGAGAATACTTGCCTTTAACGTGTTCTCTCCTGCTGACTTCCCCTTGAATTCACAAGGTCGTCTCCCTTGATAAGGGGTATTACGGGGCTCAATACCTTCACGCCTTTTGGGCATTACGGCCTAGATACTCCGTTCCTCTTGCTCCACCGCACCTATTGCCAGTGTGCGGCGCAGAGTTTTGTACTATCCTGTTGGCTAGTCGTTGGATAAACTGGACTTTAACCAGTTGCAGTGTTCAAGCTTGCTTGGCACACAAATTCCTCCCCCAGACCCCTTCCTTTTTGCCCGCCTGCTGGCGAGGCCGTTTTTTGGCGGCGAGGCTATTTTTTCGGCGTTGGAGTTCTTGGATGATGTCGCTCAAAGAAATATTTTTTTGAGCGAGTAGCACGAATAGGTGATATAACAAATCAGAACTTTCCTCAATAAGCCGTTTTCTCGTTTCTTTTTTCGCCGCGTGCAATACTTCACCTGATTCTTCCTCGACCTTCGCCAAAATCTTAACAAGCCCATCTCTGAAAAGAGAAGTAGTATAAGAATTTTTTGGCAGCTCTTTTTTTCTTGCAACTATCAAATCAAATAGCTCCTGCAAAAATTCAAGCCCATTTTGCCTTTCAGTGCCGAAACAAGAATATGCTCCGGTGTGGCATGTTGGACCTTGTGGTCTTGCCAAGATCAAAAGGGTGTCATTGTCGCAATCGGCAGAAATTGAAATCAATTTCAGCGTATTGCCAGAAATTTCTCCTTTCTCCCAGAGCCGTTTTTTGGTCCTGCTCAAAAAAGTAACCTTCTTACTTTCAATTGTTTTACTTAATGCTTCCTCGTTCATGAACCCCAACATGAGCACGAGTTTAGTTTCGACATCTTGGACAACCACGGGGATAATGCCGTCCAACTTGGCAAAATTCAATTGTTTAACATCAAATTTTTTCATAAGCGCATTGCTAGATTGTTATTGGATAAAAATTTTTGAGTTTTGATATGTTTATCTCTCCGTAGTGAAATATGCTTGCCCCAAGAGCGGCATCAACGCCTGTCTTCTGAAAAATTTCCAGAAAATCTTGCATAGAACCTGCTCCACTTGAGGCAATCACGGGAATATTCACGCTGTCTGCAATAGTTTTTAACAATTCCAAATCAAACCCCTTTTTAGTCCCATCACGATCCAAACTGTTGACCAAAAGTTCGCCCGCACCAAGTTTTTCCATTTGTTGGGAAAATTCTATTGCGTCAACATCTGTTTCTTCTGTGCCGCCTTTGATGTAAATTTTCCAGTCCTGCCCTTTCTTTTTCGCGTCAACAGAAATAACAATGCATTGAGAACCGAAATATTCTGCGGCGTTTTTGATAAGATCAGGACTTTTCACCGCCGCGGAACCGATGGAAACCCTGTCAGCCCCAGCGTTTAGGAGATTTTTTATATCCTCAATTGTTGAAATGCCACCGCCCACAGTAAACGGTATGTTAATTTCCTTTGCGATTTTGGAGACCAAACACATAAGCGTTTTACGATTTTCCAACGTGGCGGCTATGTCGAGAAAAACAAGCTCATCCGCGCCTAGTTCAGAGTGTCTTTTCCCTAGTTCAACCGGATCGCCAGCGTCGCGTATATCCTTAAAATGAGTGCCTTTTACAACTCGCCCATTCTTTACATCAAGACAAGGGATAATCCTTTTTGCCAAATTATTTTTGTACGCGGCCATTTGTTGTGCTGTTTGTAAATCAATCTTTCCTTCGTAAATTGCTTTGCCAGTTATCGCGCCAAAGCACCCTAGTTTATTCAGCTCCTTTAAGTTTTCCAAAGATGACACTCCGCCGGCCGCAATTGTTCGAAATCCTGCACTGATAAATTGTTTTGCCAATTCAAAATTAGGCCCTTTGAGTAAGCCGTCTTTGGAAATATCAGTTACGATGACATTTGTAACTCCGGCATTTTTAAGAAGATCAATAACTTCCGAAACCGTGCATATATTATTTTCCAGCCAACCACGAGTAGCTACTTTGCCGTCTTTAACATCCACCGAAACCAAAATCCTCTCGCTCCCGAAATCTTTAAGCAAGCGTGAAAGCAAATCTGGGTTCTCAACGGCAACGGTGCTGAAGATAATTTTTTCAATGCCATTTCCGAGATATTTTTTTGCCTGTTCGTAGGTGCGCAATCCACCGCCAATTTGAAGAGGAATACTAATTGCTTTTGCAATAGCAAAAATTATTTCCTCATTTGCGGGATACCCCAATCGTGCGCCATCCAAGTCAACTACATGCAAGAGTACGGCTCCTTCTTTTTCAAATTTTTTCGCCACTAGAACAGAATCGTTGCTATAAACTTTTGAATCAGAAAACTTGCCTTGAATAAGACGCACACATTTGCCATCCATAATGTCAATTGCAGGCATCACTAACATAATTCGCAAAAGTTATTAAGTAATCGTAAACCTTGCTCGCCGGATTTTTCCGGGTGGAATTGAACGGCAAAAAAATTATCTTTTTGCATGATTGACGCAAAATCAAAACCATAACTCGTCTTTCCCATAATCTGTACTTCCTGCCCGTCAACGTAATACGAGTGCACGAAATAGAAATACGAGCCATCTTGTATATTCGCTGTCAAAGGCGACTTTTGCGTCAATTCGACCGTGTTCCAGCCAAGGTGCGGGGTTTTTAATATTGGCGGAAATCTACGGCATACGCCTTGAAAAATCTCAAGGCATTTAGTCTCGTCTTCTTCGGAAGTTCCACCAAGCAATTGCATCCCTAAGCAAATACCAAGAAAGGGCTCTGTAATTTGGGGGATAATTTTATCAATTCCAGTTTTCCTCAATTCCAACATTGCGGCGCCGGCTCGGCCTTGGCCCGGAAATATCACGCCATCTGCCGACAAAATTTCTTCCGGCTTCGATATAATAACAACAGACTTCCCCAAACGCTCCAAGGCATTTTGGAGAGACGCGATATTTCCTGCTTTGTAATCAATAATGGCAATCACAGTTTTCCTTTAGTAAATGGCAATAAATCCTTTGCCCGCTTGTCGCGGCTCACAGCAAACCGCATTGCTCTTGCGAATGACTTAAAAACGCTTTCCGCAATGTGGTGCTCATTTCTGCCGTATTTTACGTTGATATGGATATTTGCCTGTAGGTTATCGGCTATTGCTTTGAAAAAATCTTCAAAAAGCTCGGTCGGCATATCCCCAATTTTTTCTCGCTTGAAGGTAACGTTCCAGACAAGAAGAGACCTGCCGCCTAAATCAATTGCGACTTCTGCCAAGGCTTCATCCATAGGCAATAAAAACCCATACCGTTCTATGCCTTTTTTATCGCCGACGGCTTTACGCAGGGCTTCGCCTAAACAAATTCCAATATCCTCAACCGTGTGGTGTTCATCAATTTTAAGATCGCCTTTCGCTTTTACGGTAAGGTCTATCAACGAATGTTTGGAAAAAAGCTCCAGCATGTGATTCAAAAAACCAATGCCAGTCTCCACTTGATATTTGCCTGTTCCGTCAAGATTTACGGTAACGCTAATATCGGTTTCCGTTGTTTCGCGATTGATTGTCGCAATTCTTGTTTTCATATAGTTTTGGTTAAAAATGGTTTAATGGATTTATAAAAATTGCCGTTGGTTTCCATTGGTATAAACTTAATGCCGGCGTTTTTCGCAAATTGCCGGTCGCTGTTTCTGTCTCCACAAACAAAAGACGCGGTTTTATCAATGTTTGCGGTCGCCAAAAACTCCTCTATTAATCCTGTCTTGGGCTTCCGGCAATTACATCCTTCATTTGGCAAATGTTGACAAATAAATATCTCATCGAAATCTATCCCGTTGTCTCGAAAAATTTTCAGCATTTTTTCCTGCGGCGCTTTGAAATTTTCTTGCTGAAATGAAGGCGTGCCCAAACCGTCTTGGTTGGAAATTATAACCAAGGAATACCCCTTGTTTTTTAATTTTTTCAGCCCATCTATTACACCATCAAGAATTTTTAATTTCGCCAAGCTGTCAATTTGATAAGTGTCTTGTGGTTCAAAAATCAACGTGCCGTCGCGGTCGAGAAAAGCATACTTCCTTTTTGAATTTTTAAGCACGTTCCTTTTATAAATTTCAATAAATCTTTTCATCTGTTTTGTCGTGCCGATACTGACGCGCAAGGTATTTTCAATGTTTTCTTTATTCTGTGGCCGCACCAGCGCACCGTTTTTGGTAAGCAGGCGCATCGTTCTTTCTGGATTTTCCGGACGGAATAAAATAAAGTTTGCGCGTGTTGCAAAATAAGGCACGCCATTTTCAGAAAAGAATTTTTCCACTAACGGTTTTGCGCTTTCCATTACATCCGCCGCATAATTTTCCATGCTTTTTCGATCTTCAAGAGCGGCACAGGCCGCCCAATAAGCTGCCATGTTTACATCGTATGGGCCGCGCACTTTTAGCATTTCGGCAATATACTCTGTATTGGGAGCAGTCACCTACTCTACACTACTTACGGTTTGAAACCGAACGGCCTTGAGTATATTGTTCATCATCACATTCCACC
This sequence comes from Patescibacteria group bacterium, assembly GCA_040757655.1. Lineage (GTDB taxonomy): Bacteria > Patescibacteriota > Patescibacteriia > 2-02-FULL-49-11 > 2-02-FULL-49-11 > 2-02-FULL-49-11. The sequence continues at coordinate 33,533 of JBFLWV010000014.1, forward strand.
TCCCCGCCATGAGGATGCATCGCAACTGCAGCATGCGCTCCAGGTT
>JBFLWV010000015.1:0-7223 GCA_040757655.1 Patescibacteria group bacterium
CCGTCCCGATACGCCTCAATCCCAATCAACCTCAGCGTATCGGGACTGCCTCACACAGTCCTCATTGCGAAAATAGCCAACCATTGGCCGTTCTGCCATTCAGACCGTAACCTCAGTGAGCGCGTACCGGTACCGAGGTTTACAGAGAGGGTGAAATTTGCTATAATAGTGGCATGAGAGGGTATAGTGTATATCACCATACAGAAAAGAGGAGATATCACATAGTGGCGATTGCAACAATCGCCATATTTTTATTATCTAATTTTCTTTCTCTCTCCGCACAGACAAATACCATCCAGACGCTCCAATCAACGATTGATCGAAAACGCGAAACGATAGAGCGTCTGCGGCGTGAAATATCCGTCTACGAACAAAGCATACGCTTACGGCAATCACAAGCAGCATCCCTCTCAAATCAAATCGCGATCATCAACGATCAGATTCAACGGCTCGAGCTCTCCATGAAGCTCACCGAAGAGGAAATTGATGAAACGAGCATAGAAATTGCACAGACAGAGGGCTTGATCGCCCAGCATGAACAATCCCTCCTCTTAAAACGGACGGAACTCGCCGCCAACCTCCGCTACCTCAAACAACGCGAGGAGATGAATGAGATATTTATTCTCCTGATCCATGATCGCCTCTCCTCTTATTATCACGACATCAAAAATATAGAACAATTGCAATCTTCCCTCGCGTCTACCGTTGAGGAATATGACCGCTTGAAAAAAGAAGCGGAATTGCAATATGCGACTTTGACCGCAAAACAGGATGAGCTCCTCGCCCTGAAATCGCGACTGGAGGAACAACAACTTCAGTTGGGATCGCAGCGTTCAGTAAAAGCGCAGCTTCTCGTTGATACCCGCCGTTCTGAGACAAAATACTTCTCGCTCCTTGAAAGCGCAAAACGAGAGCAAAATACTATAGAAGCTGAGGTGAGCAGCATAGAAAAAAAATTACGCAAGGAGATGCAAAAGGGCGAGCGCTTAAAAAAGTTGCAATCTCTCGGGAGCACTCAATTCTTGTGGCCGGTCACTCCTAATATCATCACTGCGTATTTTCACGATCCTGATTATCCCTATCGTTATATCTTCGAACATCCTGCCATTGATATTAAAGCAGCGTTCAAGAGTCCGGTCCATGCTGCGGCTTCTGGTTATGTGGGGAAAGCAAAAGACGCAGGCATGGGGTACTCCTATGTGATGATCATTCATAATGATGACTATGCCACGGTCTATGGGCATTTGTCAAAAATTCTTGTCCGAGACGATGAATTTGTCACGCAAGGGCAAGTGATTGGCCTCTCCGGGGGCACGCCGGGAACGCCGGGCGCAGGGCGGCTCACCACAGGACCGCATCTCCATTTTGAGATCCGTCAACAGGGAATACCGATAAATCCATTAGATTATTTGCCTTAAAAAGGGGGAGGGGATTCACCCACCACCTTTCCTGCCAAGAATCTGTGGTAGACAAAGTAGGTAGACGCAGTCGGGCGCTGCGCTCGCAATATTTCGTATATCACATCCGTGAATAGGAAAGGTGGGGGGATAAAGGTCGAAAACAAATTACAAAAATAAAAATGGCGCAGACCACTTATGTATAAAATAATCTTGGCGAGCTCAACTGTCGTTATTTTCCTCATTACATTGCTTTCTACCGTCACACCTGCACACGCAAGCTGTTACATAGATAACAACGTTTCTGATGATGGAACGTATATTTGCACCTCAAACTATATCTCCCGAAAGCGCATAAACGCACAAACGTTCTCGAGTGCACATTCGCGAATTCGCGTGCGACAAAATACTGGCTTTAATACGGCCATTGCAGGCGAGGATATGTCAAATGTGGTGGTAATGAGCGGTAATGCATCCTCAACCGTTGTAACGAGCTTTTCCGTAGGTAATATTACTATCAATTATTCAGTAAGTGGTGGTATATTTCCTGAATAAGAATAAGAGATACATTGAACCGCAAAGAAGGCCCTCTCTAAAAAAGAGGGCCTTCTTTTGAAGAGGGGGTAGTGGTATGCTATTTAATTAGCGTCGCACAATAGATGTTATGCGGCACTTCTTACGAATTGCCGCATAACATCGCACCAATACCGCACTTCTTACGAATTGCCGCATAACATCGCACCAATACCGCACTTCTTACGAATTGCCGCATAACATCGCACCAATACCGCACTTCTTACGAATTGCCCGCGTAACGTAACATTCGAACTCGCGCTCACCAATGATTGTTATTTGTAAAAAATTTTCGTGGGTATGCGCACATCAATATATTGAATCGTCCGCCTCTCTTCCTTCATCTCCGTAAGAGCCCTCTCAACATTGAGGAGTTGTGAATCCGGGTCATAGGTATCAGACATGATGATAATCCATTGCTCAGTCGTCTTCACCAAAATGTCGTGCAGAAGAATACGGGTCATATCAACTTCCTTGATACGATACCCTTGATGAATTTTCGCGGAGGCTGCATCTAATGCGTTGACAAACGAGAGATTGCCTGGAGGGAGCATTTGGTCGCCTATGGCAGTACTCACCACGTTGGTGCTCGTTATTATCCAGAGGGACTCTCCGTCTCCCCTCGCCGCAGGGCCCAGGACAATACCTTCTTCGTCCACGCTATACATTGCTCCCTCCTTCGCGGTCCTTACGAGGTACCGCGGAGAGCGCTCATCCAATGCTACGATCAAGTGATGCGGTAAGGAAGGTTTGACATTCACATTCTTCAAGGGGAATGAATGAAGGAGCACCTGCTCTAATCGCGGCGCATCAACAAAAAAAAGGCTTACCTCCTGAGGTGTCACCAATAATCTCTTTTTCCCGAGCTGTTCCCTTACCACATGCTCAACCTCGCCTGGATTTATCCGATGAGCGTTTACCACTTCAATGGTAGTGACGCTGAATGACCCTGAGAAAAAAATCCAATAACAAATACCAAGAAATCCTCCTATTATTCCCCCTCCTAAATATAAAAATTTGCTACCCACGCCTCTTCTTGATTCAAGACGGTGTGGATTCTTAAAGGTGTGTTCGTAATAATCAGTCTTTGTATGGCGTGCGGGGGTGTGGTTTGCATGATAGAATATACTGCCCATGGAAATGATGAGTCAAACTGTCAAGCGTCGGATAATATTCAAGAAACATTCCCCCGATCTATTTTCTCAACACCTTGCATAAAGGGATGAAGCACTTCCGGAATCCGTATGCTCCCATCCGCTTCCTGATAATTCTCAAAAATTGCGATAATAAAACGGTCGGTAATGCCGGTCGCAGAAATGGTATGAGGAAAGACTGTTTTTGTATCAACTTTTGTGCGTATATTGAGGCGCCGGGTTTGAAAATCGGTGAGGTTGGTATTTGAGGTTAATTCACGGTACCTCTCTTGCGCAGGAAACCATCCTTCAATATCGTATTTTTTGTAGCCAGGCGCGCCGCAATCCCCGTCACACACCACCACCACACGATAAGGAATGCCGAGTTCCTGACAAATGCGTTCTTCCCACGCAAGCGCTGCATCATGCCAGCGAAAAGATTCCTCAGGTATGCAAAAAATGATTTGTTCCAGTTTATAAAACTCATGCACGCGTAATATCCCATGGGTATCTTTCCCGTACGACCCCGCTTCAGTCCTAAAACAAGAAGAGAGACCTACATATTTCCGTGGCAACGTTTCGCGCTCAATGATTTCATCCTGATGATATCCCACTAATGTCTGTTCCGAAGTGCCAATGAGACTTAAATCATCATCGCCTTCTAACTTCCATATATCGTTCGGGGAAAAAGGCAGATAGCCGGTACCGTATAACGTGCGCGTATGCGCGAGATGAGGAGTAAAAAAAGGAATAAATCCCTCGCGCATAAAAAGCTGCAACCCATACTGCATGAGTGCGAGACGCAGGAGAACCGCTTCATTTTTTAAATAATAAAACCTGCTGCCGCTCACTTTCGCGGCGCGATCCACATCGATACAATCGTGCAATATTCCCAACGCCAGATGGTCTTTTGGTTTAAAGGAGAACATTTTGGGAGTTCCCCATTTCCGCAGCTCGAGATTATCACGGTCATCCTTTCCCGGCGGGACATCCGGTGAGAGTATATTGGGCAAGGCAGAGAGCTGGCGAGTGAGTTCGTCGTTCTTTTGGCGCAACGTTTCTTCCAACGTTTTCACTTCATCGCTCAACGCGCGCCGTTGCGCGAGCTCTGCACTGCTTGGCTTACCCTTTCTCGCTGCTTGATTACGCACCGCACGCTCCTCATCAATGCGCGCTCTCAGCGTTCTGATTTCCTTATCACACGCAAGCAGCGCATCAACATCCACGTCACTCCCGCGCCGTTTTGTATTTGCTTTCACGATATCCGGATTGTTCCTGATGAACTCAATGTCTAACATACCACAATTATAATCCAATTTCGTCTGCAATACGCTGCAGGGCCGCAAGTTCTATTGTTATTAATTCTTCAAGCGAAATACCCAGGAGTTTTTTGCTCTGAAGGATAATTTCTCTGTTGACTCCTTTCGCAAATGATGGCTGCTTGAATTTTTTTAATACCCCTTGAACCGTCACCTCTGCGATTTTTTTTGACGGCTGTACCAATGCACAAGCAACCAGGAGGCCGGTAAGCTCCTCTGCGCTGAAAAGTGCTTTCTCAAGTAGCGTGTGAGGCTCCATGCCATGGAGGTGATTATGCACTTTAATCGCTTGCACAATCTGGGGATCGACGCCTTCCCGGGTAAGATACTCACTCGCAAGAAGCGAGTGAGTATGGGGATTGTCCTGCGTTTCTTCCCAATCAATGTCATGAAGGAGTCCTGTTAATCCCCACACATCAACGTCTCCGCCTAATTGAGTGGCGAGCGCTCTCATGACTGCTTCTACCGCAAACATATGCTTGATAAGATTCTCGTTCTTCATATGTTGACGGAGAAGCGCAAGAGCTTGGTCACGCGGAAATACTGAAGATCGCGCTCGCGTTTCATGGCCTTTGAGACCCGACGGACGTCGCGGGGGGGTAGGCCGCAAGGTAGGGAATAAAATCACCTCCTTAATCGCGTGGGTGCCCGCAAAAAGCGCAGCAAGACGATCTATACCTAAGCCAAATCCTGCCGTGGGCGGCATGCCATGACGGAGCGCATCAATAAAATCTTCGTCCAAACGCTGCGCTTCTTCATCACCCGCCTGATGTGCTTTCTCCTGCTCCAAAAAACGCTTTTTCTGATCAAGTGGATCGTTGAGCTCTGAAAATGCATTGACCACCTCTACTCCCCCGATCACGAGTTGAAACCGCTCCGTGAGCGCCGGGTTGTCTGCCTTGCGTTTCGCAAGAGGTGAAAGCGCTAAAGGATAATCAATGATGAAAGTGGGAGAAATGATCTTCGGACGTACCATATGCTTCCATAATTCATCCACAATCCTCCCGCTCCCCCACCCCGCCTCGATCTCGATACCTCTCTTTCGTGCCATGTTCTCTAATGATGATTTTGGTAAGGTAGAGACTTCTTTCGCGCCCGCCATCCTTTCTAATGCTGCCTCAAAGGTGATGCGAGGATAAGGAGGCTTGCATTCGATCTTCTCCCCGTCAATATTGATGTTCGTACCGCCCATAAGGCGCGCGAGGAGAAAACTCATCAACTCCTCCGTCACCTGCATGAGGTCATGGTAATTTGCATACGCCCAATAAAATTCTATCTGGGTAAACTCCGGATTATGAGCACGATCCATGCCTTCATTGCGGAAACAGCGGGCAATTTCGTATACTTTTTCAAATCCTCCCACGATCAGTCGTTTGAGGTACAATTCCGGCGCAATACGCAAATAAAAATCAACATTGAGCGCATTATGATGAGTGACAAATGGCCGCGCGGATGCGCCCCCCGGGAGAGGCTGCAAGATGGGTGTTTCCACTTCCAAAAATCCACGCGTGTCAAAAAAATCACGGATCGCCCGCGTGAGCGCAATCCTTACCTCCATGGCACGTTTCGCTTCAGGAGTGACAAGAAAATCCAGGTAGCGTTTGCGATAGCGAAGTTCCTGATCCTGAAGGCCATGCCACTTTTCCGGTAACGGCTCCAACGCTTTTGCAATAATGCGCACCTGCGCCGCATTGAGGGTGGGCTCCCCCATTTTGGTATGGAAAAAACTGCCTTTTACTTCTATGAAATCTGCAACATCGAGCGTTTCGATGAGACGGGTATAGCTTTCTTGTAATCTGTCCTCTCTGGCGTATATTTGTATTTTTCCTGAACCGTCTTCAAGATCAAAAAAAGTTGTTTTTCCGTGCGACCGCAACGCGCGTACTCTTCCGACGAGCGCCACCTCCCTCTCTTTCAGTTTGTCGCCTGCCTCGAGGACTTCCTTGATGATAGAGGTGCGCGCCACGCTACTGGGATAAGGATCAATGCCTAACGCCCTCAGTTTTTGTAGCCGCGCAAGCCGCATCGCGCGTTCTGATTGTTCTTCACTCATATATCATAGTATATCCTTTTTCTTACCAATGAGGCAATAGAAATACCGCAATAATAAAATTACCCTCCAGGGAAGGGAATTGAACGATGGAGAGACGTATACTATTAACGAACGCCTACGATGCGATACATTACCGTACCTTTTGGCACTTGCACCTCAACTTCGTCACCCACCATGTGGCCGATAAATGCGCGGCCTAATGGTGATTCATTTGAGATGATCCCCATCTTTGGATCAGCTTCTTGAGAACCGACAATGGTGAATTCAGTTTCTTTGCCTTCTGATGTCTTCACTTTAATATGTGACCCTACTTCCACCATGCCGCTCGACGGACGTTTGATAGCTGAAATGATTTCAGCGTTCTTCATAACACTCTCCAGCTCTACAATTCTTCCCTCAAGGAGCGCCTGTTCATTTTTCGCTTCAGTGTACTCCGCATTCTCAGACAAATCGCCCAGCTCTTTTGCCTGCTGGATGCGCCACGCCACTTCTTTCCGCTTTACGGATTTCAGCGTATGGAGCTCATCCTTAAGTTTTTCGTATCCTTCTCGTGTGAGATAAGTGGTCTGATTATATCCTGGCATACTTTAATTCTAAACCCCCTGGTCGAGGGGGAATGAAGGATCACACGCAATCTTACTGGACTACCCATACAGCTTGGCTATCCTGAACAAGTGAAACTTCTTATCCCTGACCCCTCTGACTACGGTACGGAAATTCTTTAGTTTTGCGTTAAACGACTCTGCTG
>JBFLWV010000016.1:0-13385 GCA_040757655.1 Patescibacteria group bacterium
CTGCTTGATTCATAGCGCTGAAATGACAATAATCGTTGGGTAATAAAGACCTTGGTTGATTATTGTAATGTCAGTGCCCTGAAAGGACAAGCCTGAGGGGTGTAAAGTTTTATTTGGTAGTTAGCAGGTAATTAAAATAAATAACGTTATTTATCCCTTCAACGCACTGCTCTTCGTCCGGGTGAGGATTAAACAGACAATAGGGAGCGAGAGCCAAAGAAATTGCCCTAATGGGTTGATAAAAACATTCAGGATTGTGGACGAGAAACGCAACTGCAATGAAGTGGGGAGTAAAATCAACGCAATAGAAATGGTGAGCCCGACTTGGAGAATAGAAAAAAGGATAGTCTGCCAGAATGACCCCACAGAATCACTCGCCAAAGACTTACCAGCCCCCGACTGCCCGACCACAATGAAGGTAAGGAGGAAGAGGATGAAAAAGGTAAAGAGCGCGCCATAGGGGCTATCATGAAAAAACGTGGTGCTTGCGCTGCGTATAAACGATGAGACCTCAAAAATCGCTAGTGAAAAATACAAAGACAGCAGGATGATGATGACCTTGTTCCTTCCCAGCGCAATGCCGTATAAAAAAACTCCTACCAGAAAGAAAAGGAGTATAAATACATCCCACGACGGCGTGGTTAAATCAATCGTACGAATGGCTTGGGTGAGAGATGTGAAAAAAGTATCCACGATGAGGATTATATCATAAAATGTAACAGATACAAGATTACCCTAAATTGTGGACACCAAACTCATAACTCATATCTCAAAACGCAGAACCATAACTCAAAACCCATGAGCTTATAGTTCTAAGATGTGGATTTGAGTTTTGAGTTCTGACTTTTGAGTTACGAGGATTACCCCTCCTCCCTCGCGAGCGCCTCATACAGTTCCTTTTGCCTCCTACTCAAGCGCGTCGGAACCGCAATGGTAATATGCAATAAATGGTCTCCCCTCCCGCCAGTCTCCAGATGCGGCACCCCTTTCCCTTTCAGACGGATGACCGAATCTGATTGGGTGCCAGAAGGGATTTTCACCTCCACCTGCCCATCTACGGTGGGAATCCTGATACTACAGCCCAACACCGCTTGTGGCAAGGTGATGCTTGCCTCGCTGTGAATATCGTCATGTTCCCGCCGGAACCGACTATCAGGTTTTATGTGCACCGCGATGAAAAGACTTCCCGCTCCTGCTCCTCTTACTCCTGCTTCACCTTTTCCTTCCAACCGCAAGATGGTGCCCTCTGCCACACCCGGTGGAATGGTGATCTCGAACGCATGCTCTTTCACCACGCGCCCTTCACCGCGGCATCTACTGCACGGCTTTTCAATCACATTCCCCTCACCATGACAGGTGGGACATACTGATTGCGAAGAAAACGTACCAAAAAACGTGCGCTGCGCCTGCTCCACCATTCCTGTTCCCTCGCAGGTGTTGCACGTTTTTACTCCCCCCTTTCCCTCGCTTCCTGTTCCCTTACAGGATTGACATTCCTCCAGCTTTTCGAGCGTGATGCGCTTGGTCGTGCCATGGACTGCTTCCATGAATTCAACCGTAGTATCTATTTCCAAATCTCTGCCCTCCTTACGCTTCCGTCCCCTCCTTCCCTTCCTTTCCCCAAAACCAAACATATCGCCGAAGATATCTCCCAAATCGCCAAAGTCCACTGTCGTGCGGAATCCACCAAACGGCCCTCCTTGCGCAAAATCCTGCCACTGGAAACCGCTTGGGCCCCCTGGGGCACCCTCAAAGGTGGTGCCAAACTGGTCATACTGCCTACGCTTTTCCGCATCAGAGAGCACTTGATAAGCTTCATTTGCTTCCTTGAATTTCTCTTCATCTCCTCCGCCTTTATCGGGATGATACTGATGGGCGAGTTTGCGGAATGCCTTCTTAATCTCATCCTGTGAGGCGTTCTTCGAAACGCCAAGAATTTCGTAATAATCCTTCTTTGCCATATCAATAGGAAAAACCCTAAACTCTAAAATCTAAATAAATCCAAAAATCCAAACACCAAAATTCGAATTTTGAGTTTTGAACATTGTTTAGGGTTTCGGATTTAGAATTTAGGGTTTATCGTTTACGCTTTAAATCCCATCTCTTTCCCTTCCGCAGGTTCTGCTGCAGTCATTATGGCGCCGAATTGCGCTTCATATTTCTTAATGTTATCGGCAAGCGCTGCCACAATTCTTTTCGCGTGCCCGGGGGACGTGAGCACCCGCGCATTCACCACGCCAAGCCCCTGGTGAGGATAGAGATTTAAAAAATCAATCATGAACTCTTCTTTGGTGTGCACGACCTGCATGGCATTGGCATATACGCCGCGCAGCACTTCATCCGATGCGCGAATTTGGATTTGCCGCGGTTGGTCATGTTGTTTCTCTTGTTGTGTCATATAAAAGTGAAGGAATATGCCCCGCGCACGCGGGACTCAATAATTTTGATTTTTCACTTTTGAGTTTTGAGATTATTTTACGTCTTTATATTCAGCATCAACGGTTTTCTGGTCATCCTTCTTCTCTTCTGCTTTCGCTTCCCCCTCCGTTTTTCCTTTTGCTTCTGCCGCAGCTTTGTAGAGCTGCTCACCCACCTTTTGGATTTCCTGCGAGAGCGCATCGGTCGCGCGCTTAATGGCATCTGCATCCTCACCATCTTTCACTTTTTTAACTGCCTCCACCTTTTCCTCAATCCCCTTTTTCACATCCGCCGAGACCTTATCTCCTGCCTCACGGAGCGTCTTTTCTGTGGTATACACCATGCTATCGGCAGTATTCTTCAACTCAATTAACTCCTTCTTCTTTGTATCCTCGGCAACATGCGCTTCAGCTTCCTTTTTCATGCGCTCAATCTCATCCTTCGAAAGACCTGTTGACGCGGTGATAGTAATTTTTTGCTCTTTGCCTGTCGCGCGATCTTGTGCCGTGACATGAAGGATGCCATTCGCGTCTATATCGAACGTCACTTCGATCTGTGGGATACCGCGGGGTGAGGGTGGAATACCGTCAAGAATAAACCTTCCCAAACTCTTATTATCATGTGCCATAGGGCGTTCTCCCTGCACCACATGCACTTCCACGGAAGTCTGTCCGTCTGCCGCAGTGGAAAACACCTGCGACTTCTTGGTAGGGACGGTGGTATTTCTCGGAATGATAGGTGTCGCCACGCTGCCTAGCGTCTCAATGCCGAGCGTCAATGGCGTGACATCAAGGAGCAACACGTCTTTTACTTCACCCTGCAAAATACCTGCCTGCACCGCCGCGCCTGCGGCCACGACCTCATCAGGATTCACGCCAATGTGCGGCTTCTTTCCGAAAAACTCTTCCACCATCGTGAGCACCTTGGGAGTCCTTGTCATGCCGCCCACCATCACGACCTCGTCGATATCCTTCACTGTAAGCTTCGCATCGCTCAAGGCTTTCTTCATCGGCTCTATAGTTTTCTCAATAAGATCACTCACAAGATCTTCGTATTTCGCACGGCTGAGCTTCAAGAGCAGATGCTTAGGACCATCAGCGCCTGAGGTGATGAATGGTTGGTTAACTTCCGTCTCCATGGCGGTAGAAAGCTCAATCTTCGCCTTTTCTGCCGCTTCCTTAATGCGTTGAAGAGAGAGCGTATCTTTGGAAAGATCAATGCCCTGATCTTTTTTGAATTCATGAATAATCCAATCAATAACTCTTTGGTCAAAATCATCTCCTCCCAGGTGGGTATCTCCATTCGTCGCCTTTACCTCCACCGTATCGCTGGAGACTTCCAAAATGGAAATATCATAGGTACCTCCGCCAAGGTCATACACTGCGATCTTTTCGTCTTTTTTCTTCTGGAAACCATACGCAAGTGCAGCAGCGGTTGGTTCGTTTAGCACCCTTTTCACGACAAATCCCGCGATTTCGCCTGCTTCCTTCGTTGCCTTGCGCTGCGAATCATCAAAATACGCAGGGCAGGTGATTACTGCTTCCGTCACTTTTTCGCCCAACCGCGCCTCCACATCCGCTTTTATTTTCTGTAAAATCATCGCGGAAATCTCTTGAGGCGAATATTCCTTCTCGGCCATCACCACCTTCACCCCTTCACCCGACTTCACAATCTTATAGGGGAGCGTTTTGAAGGAACGTTGTACCTCTGGGTCGTCAAAGCGGCGCCCGATAAGTCGCTTTACTGAGTATATGGTGTTCTTCGGATTCGTGACTGCCTGACGCTTTGCCGTCATCCCCACGAACCGCTCTCCATTCTTACTGACCGCCACGACTGAGGGCGTCGTACGCGCCCCCTCACTGTTTTCTAAAATTTTAGGGCTTCCGCCTTCGATGACTGCAACCGCTGAGTTGGTGGTACCTAAATCTATACCAATGATCTTTGACATATACAAAATGTTAAAATACTAAGTTCCAAATCCTAAACAAATCTAAAATTCAAATCATCGAAACATAAAAAGTGAAGAGTCTTTGGATTTTGTACTTTGAGTTTATGGAGAGTTTCGGATTTAGAATTTAGAATTTTCAAAGAGGGTATGCACCTCAATCGCGTCATCCTCCGTCACTTCACGCGCGTCCATAAACCTCAACACTTCGCCCGAAGCGCAATCAGTCGGCATACCGGTCCCCATGAGGCCGAATGGCATGGGCGATACGGCCACGAGGATATCGAGCTGACATGCACCACAGGTAAATGACACGAGCGACCCTCTCTCGCTGGTAGAGAGCACCTGCACCGACGCATTGGTGTAGCGCGAATGGCATGAGGGGCATTCCCGCATGAGCATCAGGGCGTTGCTATTATTGTTATCTCTCGGCGGCATACTGTTGACTATTGCTACACTGTTACATTGTTATAGACAAAATCCTTGAAACGTAGATAGCCGAAGGGCGCCGTATTGCGCCGCGAGGACCCCGTTTGAGCCTCGCTCCGATCGACTCTACGGGGCAGGCTGTTTGAGCACGTGGCGAGTGGAGTCAACCCCGTAGTGAACCGTAAGGTGCTGCTATCGGGGCGGCAAGCAAGGCGGCACCCGAGGCGAGGATATCATATTCCTAAAAGTTTTCCTCTATAAATGGTTACATTGTTATCGGTTACTCGTGCCCCCTCACCACAGAGCATGATGAGGGATGCACCAATATCGATGTTTCAACTTCCAGATTCTAGATTCAAAATTCTATATTCTTCATTTCACCTCTACCTTCACCGTCTTAGGCTTCACGCGCTCTTCCTTCGGAATTATGACTTTCAAAACTCCCTTCTCATAGGTTGCCTTCGCCACTTCACCCTTCACCGCGGAAGGAAGCGCTACTGCCCGATGGAAACTGCCGTAGCTCACCTCTTTGCGATAGAATTTCTTGTCCTCCACCTCGGTCTTGCGCTGTGATTTCCCTTCAATGGTCAAGACGTCGTTCTCAACCGATACCGTGACCTTTTCAGGATCAACGCCGGGAAGCGGAGTTTCCACATACACGTTGTCCGCATCCTCGTACACGTCCATTGCGGGAACCACACCCGCGAGTGCTCGAAATGTGCCTACGGGCCATACTTCATCGAAAAACCTCGACATATCTTCAAATGGTTCTATCATGGGACGCCATGGAATGAGGGCCATACTACCTCCTTTAATTCTCGCTGGTGCACACCAGAGAGATTCAGATAATAAATAGTAATTTTATATAATACTCTCTTAAATCCCAAATCCCAATTTCCAATAACCAATTAAATTCCAATTTTCAAATTCATAAAAAATTTGAACATTCGGACATGTGTGCATTGATTGGGTATTGGGGTTTGGTCATTGGAATGTATCATTGGGTTCGACCTTTTAAGTTGTTTGCGTGTTTAATTGTTCTTGATGTTCACTGATAATAACCTGTGCGGGGATAATCACCTTCCCATGCATGGTGTACCCACTTTTTATTTCTTTCACCACGGTATGAAGGGGTTTATCTGGCACGACCTCAACACCCACTGATTCGTGCTGCACGGGATCGAATAGTTTTCCTAGTGCGTGTATCTCTTCAATTCCCGCATCGTGTAGATACAGTGACAATTCTTGTTTAATTTTCGCAATACCATCTACCCATGGATCTTTCTTCTGTTCAGGTGTAAGGTGTGCAAACGCCACTTTAAGATGATCATATATGGGCAGCAATCCCATGAGCGCAAGTTGTGTGGAGAACTTCACAAACTCACTCTGGCGCTCATCAGTTTCTTTTTTAAAATTAAGGTAATCCGCTTTTGCACGTTTCCACCCGTCAAGGTATTCGGCTGCCTGAGCTTTTAATCTTTCATATTCTTCTTTAGGTATTGTTATGGTGGCTTTCGAAGAATCCGGCTGGCCCACAGGTAAAGAAGAGGGCGGCACCACCGACGTTGCAGTTGTTGTATTCGAATTTACTTCATCCATAGCATTTTATAAAACTCTACTATCAGTAATTGGAAATCTGAAATTCCATTTCTAACCATTGATAAGTTCCGCAATAAACCTCATCCGTGCAATGTTTCGAGGATAGTGCATCCGCAGGGGACCTAAAATACCGATACACCCCCTCTGCCTTGGCTTCCTCACATAGGTAGTACCCACGAAGCCGCATGCGTTGCCAAACGGATTATCGCTCCCCAGAAGCGTCTGTGGCCCCTCTCTCTCCTTCACGAGCTCTCCCAAAATTTGGTCTAAATGATCAATGACTTTTGCAAGCGACACGGTATATCCTTGTTCTTCAAATTCAGGCTGGGCGAAAAGTGCGCTCAAACCCGTGTAGTAAAAATCATCCTCACCCAAAGCGATAACCACCGCATTTTCCGCTTCATCTGAAAGCGCCCGAGCAAGCGACTTGAAGCGCACAACTTCGTCCACGTCCGCCCAAAGACGCTCATACATTGTTCTCTCATGTCTTTCCACTGGCTTCACCTCGCTATGTTCAATCCAATAACGATAGGCGCGCTCTGTTGGCACTCGTCCCGCGGAAATATGCGGCTGACGCAGATACCCTTCTTCTTCAAGTATAACCATGTCATTGCGAATCGTCGCAGGACTCACCGCCATCTCGTATTTTTTCGCGAGCAACTTCGACCCCACCGGTTCGGTAGTTTCCACGTATTCTTCAATAAGATGGTTCAATAATATTCCCTGTCGCGCATCCATAGCTTTCAAAGTGAAGCCAGTGAGGCCCTTCGGGCGCTCACTCCCTCCAGGCAGCACGAAAGCTGCGCTTAACCGCTGGATCGTATCGGCACGGCAGCCTAACGCAGTCCAGCGCTTACCTGAAGGGTAAAGTGTCTGTCGGAATTTCAACGCTTTGAAATTCCGATACGAGAACTTCTCCGTTAGGTATTGTTAGCACTCGTGTGGTTAGAGTGCTAATTTGCAGTATAATAAGCAGAAATCCCCTTGTCAAGGGCTCCTATCTTTTATATCAGGCTTATTATGACGTATGACGACCTATACAACTCGGCATGCCCAGTAAATGTTCGGACGCCCAAATCCACTGACACACGCTGGCAATTACGAGATACCTCTTCTGGAACGCTTTCCTCAATTATCCTTTTCAATAATTTACCTAATTCATCCGCTGATCCGGGCTTAAAAAGCCAGCCCGTCTCCCCTTCCTTCACATATTCGGGAATGCCGCCGATACGGCTTGCGATAACCGGCACGCCAAAATGGAAACTTTCAAGGATCGCCATTGGCGCATTTTCAAGCGTCAATGAAGGAATAACAGTAACCAAAGCGCGTGTAAAAAATGATGCTAAAGAATCATGCACGCCATGAAAATGTATCCATGGATATCGCGCATACGTATCAACCAATGATCTTCGCAACGAACCGTCGCCAATAATATCCACACTCAATGCATATTGCTGAAATTCCTTTTCCAACTTTCGTGCTGCCTCCAGGAGCACGTGAACCCCCTTGCTCTCCTCCAATGCGCCAATGAATAGAATAGATTTCTTATCTCCTTTCCTTTCTTCATTTCCGCTCACGGTACCCATGATGACATTCGGTATAACTTCAAACTTTGATTTCTTAAAGAATCCTCTCTCAGTATAAAACTTTTTTAAAAATTCCGAGGGCGACACCACCACATCCGGAGAATCCCACACTAATCGCTGAGCCCACTCATATACAATTCTGAATGGGTTATCTTGTTGGGTAGAATTGGGATAGCGCACTACACCGCTGGGATAAACCAATTGGATATCATGAACCGTATGGATCCATCGAAACCTTACCCTCTCCCTAAAAAGGGGTCGCTCTTGCGACGGACGTCCAGTGGACGCCCAGGGGAGGTTTGATGAGGATGTCCATCGTGCCAATCGAATCATCACCGGAATCCACATCCCCATCCCGCGCACGTTGTGCGTATGCACAATATCCGGTTTCCACTCCTTCATAAATGAAAAGATCTTGAAAGGGCTTACGATATTAACCCAATCAACGAGAAATATTAAAAGGCGAAAGAAAAAATCCTTTCTTCCGCTTTTTGCCAGTCGATGACTTATAGTATTCAATCTAATTATTTGTACCCCTTCATCAACATTATGATCATTTTTCCCTTCTCCTAAAGTACAAATCGCTACTTCCTTGCTAGATGATGTAAGTAACTGAACCAATCCCATCACTGCTGCTTCCGCACCCCCGCCAAAGGGATAGAGATGATTTATAAGTATTACCTTCATAGTAGTTGCGCAATCGACATCTGTCATTCCCGCGCACGCGAGAATCCAGAAAACCATTTACGGTATCAGCCACTACCTATCTATCAAATGAGTATATACCATTTCTAACCTATCGATGGTCTTATCCCATGTATAACTCTTTATAACCTTTTCTCTGCTTCTTTGCCCCATACGATTGCATAATGTTTGGTCGGCCATCAACTGTTGAATGCGTTGTGCTAAGGCTTGTGGATCATTCACCGGAACTTTAAACCCATTGACTCCCTCCTCTACTAGTGTTCGCACGCCAGGCAAATCGCTCACCACGACGGGAAGGCCTGATGCCATTGCCTCAAGCACTACCAAGCCAAACGCTTCCGCGCGCGAAACTGAAGGAAATACAAAGAGATCGGCTTCGCGGTAATATTCCGACAACCGCTCATGCGATACTTTGCCTAAAAATTGCACACAACCCTCTATCACCATCTCCCGTACTATTTTTTCATACTTCTCCTTATCATCCCCTTCCCCAATCACCAAACACCTCAATTCTAATCCATACCTATTAGCCACGATCGTGGTATATTGGTCATGGTATAAATCGGATGATATTGATTGTTCATTGTGGTAAAGAATGACGATCGCACGTAATAAAACATCCAACCCTTTAAACCAATGCGCGCGATCGAGAGAGCCGACGAAGAGAATCGTTACACGTGTACCTTGTTTCTTGTAATTTGTATCTTGCAGTAAGAATCGCTTCGTATCAACACCAAACGGTATTTCAACAAAACGCTCATCTATATATTTCGCAATACGGGAATTTTGCGCATAATCCAAAGAAGACACGATCACCTTGTCGGCACGCGAGATCAATAGGGGCATTATCACACGATCATATAACTTAAAAAAAATCCCTCGTAATCCTTGCGCATCGGCATCATGGTGATACTGCAACACGAATGCGGATTTACGCTGATCGTCACGCTTGCCTATATCGCGGATTAACGCAGATAGATATTTTAACCAATATCCTAATACAATAAACTCCGCGCCTCCAAAAAAAGGTACATGAAGATGAATGAGATTATAATGAGACAATTGCGCCAACTGCGGCACCACCGCGGCATTTCCAATTCTTATAAGCGGCTTCAATTCAATGACGTTATGACCTAATGGCTTACTGGTTTCAGATCCTCTCTTCGGTGTTACTACCTCCACCTCCCACCCCCTCTTCGCTAACCCTTGCGCCATTGCATGCGCCGCCATACCTACGCCGCCTGCATACGGAGGATGTACGGGAGTGATGTGAACGACCCGTTTTGACATAATAACCTCACCACCAAATTAACCTTTTTAATAAAAATAAATACGCTGAAAAAACCGGGTTCATTACATATTCAACAAGTGGATTGTGAATTTCTTGGTCTGATATAGCGCCTGTGAACGATTGCAGTATGGTTTTGTCAGTTACCTTTCTCAAATTTTGCGCTATTTTATGTTTTTGCACCACCAGTTGCAGATGGGAAATAATCCAGAGATACGCACGAAGCCGCGCGGAAAAAAAACCGCGATACAGCGCAAAAAGCGTTAATCCAGCTTCAAGCACGATCAAGGCAGGTAACACCATTAAAAACGTGCCTGCCTTATAATGCGTGAGGAGCAGCAACAGTCTGTTACGCTCCATCCAGTAATACTTCTTGATACTGCGTGAGAACTCGTAATGGTGATATACAATTGAAGTGGGTATAAAAATATTTTGGTATCCTTTCAAGAGAAATTTCCATCCCACATCAAGATCGTCATGGTACATAAACAAATCCTCTTCAAAGAGGCCAATTTCTTCTAATGCGCGCCGACGATACAGCGCAGCAGCGCCGCTGGCATATGTTATTGAATGAAGCTGGAAGCTGGGAGCTAGAAGCTGGAATTTGTTGACACCATTATTGCGGCTATATCCAAATCCGAGAAAATGAATTTCATTTCCATTTGAATTAACTATTTCTTGATCCTGCATATAGAGAAGAAGTGATTGTGCGGAAGCGGCTTGCGGATGCCCATCCATTGCATTAACTAACTCTATAAGCCAACGTACATCCACAACCGTATCAGGATTGAGAAGCGCAATAAATTCCGCACTCTGCGCCAACGGGTGCCGTATGCCCGCATTCACGCCCGCAGAAAATCCCTTATTTTCTTTTTCGCGAACCACTATCGCATCCGGCATTGCTTCGAGCGCCAATTCTGGACTGTGATCGTCAGAAGCATTGTCCACAAAAATAAACTGCACCCCGCCATCGGGATGCTGCATGGATTTGAGACTTATACAGAGCGCGGGTAAAAACCGCGCACTATTGAACGTCACAATAATAACGGCAACGCGGGACATACAAATTAAATGCAAAATGCAAAACCCAAGATCCAAAATGAAATTAAAATGTATAAAGTTTTGAATTATCCATTATCATTTTGATTTTTGGAATTTGGATTTTGGATTCCTCCTTCGTGTAATGCGATATGCCTTACTATTTTTGTAATATCTCTTTCTATCCTATCCATCCGTACCACTATTCTGAAGAGCACATACGCCACAATGACGAACGAACTGTAAAACGCGAGGTCGGCTCCACGTCCAATCCCTAGAATATTCGCTATCCGCGTCAGTGCGTCGGGGGTGAGAATCGCTGCGGCCGCTAAAAACCAAAATAATATCCAGTAAATAAATTCACGACTGCCAATCTCGTGACGCACAAACCGTAGCACTATCCGAGAGACGATAAGGATGATGAGTAGAAGACTGATTATTTGGAATAACATAATTTCTTGAATGTTAAATCTTCGATCGATGATATTACGTCCACCCTACCGCAACAGCCTCCTTGCAAAGAGTCGTAATGCCGTACGAACTCCCTCGAAAAAATTTTGTCCCTTAGCCAAGGAATAATTGGTATAGCGTATGGTGATAGGAATGGTAGTAATTGTTAAACCTCGTCTCATTGCCTCCCCGATGACTTCGGAAGAAAACTCCATCCCCTCTGCTTGAAGCGCGGACTCACGCGGAAATTCACGCGGACTCACGCGGAAATTCTGACCAACGTCAATTACCTTCTCCAGCGCTTGTCGAGTGTAGGCGCGGAAGCCTGATTGGGTATCGGAAAACCACACGCCGTAGAGCATCCAGGTAAGAATGTTGCCTGCGGTAATAAATAATTTTCTTAAAACACTCATTCCTTCACGCGTTGACTGCGCGCTGAATCGGTTGCCTATCACCATATCCACCCCTCCCCTCTTGAGCGGTTCAATAATGTTTTTAATCTCCGCCGGTTCATGCTGGCCGTCCGCGTCAATCGTTACTATGATATCTGCACCGCGCTTCAATGCGGCTTCAATGCCGGTCCGCAGTGCCGCGCCATATCCCCTGTTTATGAGATGCATGAAAACAACAGCTCCCTGCTCACGCGCACGCAACGCAGTGTCATCCCACGATCCGTCATCAACCACGATACTTTCCTGCGCATGTCCCCTGCAACCTTGCAGTACCCCCGCAATGGTGCGGGATTCGTTGAAGGCAGGAATGACTACCACAATAGTCATAAATCAAAATGCAAAACCCAAAATCCAAAATGATAATCGATAATAAAAAATTTTGAATTAGACATTTTCATTTTGATTTTTGGATTTTGGATTTTACATTAAGGTAATGCCACTCCACCGTCCTCCTTAATCCCTCCTCTAACCTCACCCTCGGCATCCACCCCAGCGCCTTTTCCGCCTTTCTCCAATCCAGCACGCTGCGCATCTGTTCTCCTTTGATAGCAAAAGAATGTTGAGCCTTCAATTGAGAATCAAGTAATTTTGACAAATGCGCATACACTTGATTCACCGATGATTCCTTTCCTGTTGCTATATTGACCACGCCTATAAAAGGTTTCTGCATCGCCTTCATGGCAGCATCCACCACATCGCCCACATACACAAAATCACGTGTTTGTTTCCCGCTTCCGTTTATTGCGCACGGCAATCCCCGCACCATTCTTCCCGCAAAAATTGCTACCACCCCTGCTTCACCGTCCGCGCGCTGGCGCGGGCCATACACATTGCTGAACCGTAAACTCACGTAGGGCATGCCCTTCACACGCCAATATTGATGGAGATACTTATCTACCGCAAGCTTTGCCACTCCATACGGGGAAATAGGCATCTCTGGCTCTGTCTCTGGCGTTGGAATCACTTTCGTGTCACCATACACAGCGCCACCTGTGGAAGTAAAAATAAATTTCTTCACCCCTACATCAGCCGCACACTTTATTACATTTAAAGATCCTATAATATTCACCTCCGCATCATAGTGCGGCTCTCTTAATGACCGTTTCACGTCCATCTGCGCAGCACAATGGAACACGAACAAGGGTTTAATTTTTAGAAATATTCGTTTCAATCTTGGATTACGAATATCAAGCCTGATAAACTTCGCTTTTGTATTCACATTACTCCGTTTTCCTGTAGAAAGATTATCCACGACCCACACCCCAAACCCGCGCTCAACCAGCGCATCTACGATATGCGATCCGATGAATCCTGCACCGCCAGTGACAATTACTGTCCTCAGCATAACTAACTGATGTTACGCAGGGCTTACCAATGCAAACTGACTTTTCAAGGACTGAAGCTCTTTAAAACTTGCCATTAGTGCCCTCACATACAGCTTCGATTTGAGCGCGAAATGATTGGTAGAGACCTTG
>JBFLWV010000017.1:0-40323 GCA_040757655.1 Patescibacteria group bacterium
ATCCCTCTTGAGGACTTTTTCAACTGACATCATACGATTTTGTGTTGATTTTAATAATTGCTTTGTATTTTCAAGACCTTGCTATCCTTAATTTTATCAAAATAACCTAATTCGCAACAGGTCTATTGTTAGTAGTCCGGCTGGCTATCAAAAATTCGAGATCATGGCAGCCGGTATGCTAAAGATGTGCGTATCTCTCACAGTAATAAACTCGACATGTGCTCCAAGACTTGCGTCCAACCGATATTTTCCAGTAGTTTCATCTCTCGCTTTGTGTAAGGTACGTGTTTTTTGTACCATGTCTCATGATATAAATCGGCCCAGATGGAATCAGCCAAGCAAGACAACTGAACTTCATAACACCAATTCCTGTAAGCAATCGTAAAAATCACGACACGGAACGGATAACGCGCACAAATGTCTGGCATGAAATAATAATTGCGGTAATCCAGAACGCGTTTGCCGAAATGGCGGCCAATAATTTTTATCGCTTCTAAATATTCGTCAACATTCCTAATCGTAACACGAAAACCAAGAATATCATTTAGGTGTCTGACGGTAAAATTGGCGACACCAGACGGACGATTTAATTTACCGTTATCGGTGTTATGATTCAAACGATTGAGCTTGTCGATGATTCCTTGCTTGGTTTTTAAACGATGGCTAAGATACAAGACATGAACATTGCCACATTGTAACTCAACCTTGACTTGATTAATGTCTTTTGCAATGGACGGCAGTCCTTGCTTTAGAACTCTCAAAGCATCGACTATGGAACCGTCTTTTTGCATGTATTCTAGCCAACCTGTACCGTCGTATTTTTTTGCCAAAAGAGAGAATGGAGAACGTTCATAATAATACTTGACCAAAGATGGACGTAGCGGGCTAACTTTCCTGTAGTTATAAGTTTTCCATTTCTCCAAACAAGCATGAAACTCACTGGTCTTTTGCCAGTGATCGCGCAAGTCCGTCGGATATGGAGATTTAATTACTTTATTTATGAGAGTTTGGATATTGGTACGCATAGTTTCACTATCTTGGGCGTTTTAGTTAAGGAGTTGCGGGCCATCTTTCAGAGGGTACAAGCGGATGCATACCCGCGGTTGTGAACAGCACAGTTGGGTCATGCTCTGGAATCAGCGAGGCTGATGTGATAATGGCATGCCCTTTTGAGGCAAAAAAGTAAATATTTCTCGCGCAACTCTCTGGTAGTCATGATCCCAGAATATTTAAAAATTGCCATTTCGTTAAAATCGCGGATATAAGTTTTGGCATTTCAACATTCTGAGTCTAAACTTTAATGAGCTTGGAGCGTGGAGATTAGAGGTCGGAAGTTGGAGGTCATGGCTTATAGCTTATGGCTTATAGCTTGCTTAGAAATCAAGTGGTACTCTGTGCGGGAGAGATGAATGTGGTCAGATTGGACATTTTGTTCCAAAACCTCAAAACCATATGCCATGGCCACTTTAGGGAAGAGAGATTCGAGGAACTTTTGCACCTCCTTTGTAACCACGTGCTTACGGTATTTTGGTGGCCAGACGAAGTGGTAATTTAGCCCATAGACAGCATGTGTGGTTCTACGATATTGAGACTCCATGCCTTCATCATATCATCGCATTCATCCCGCCCGCAAGCGGGCGGGTATTCTGCGGAGGGGTAATAAAAAGTCAGAGATAAACTCTGATACTACAGATTACAACAACGGCTGTTGTTGCGTTGAGCAATGAATTGCTCCAAGCCCCCAGATGAGATCGGTGCAGTCAATGCCGATGACGGCACGAGTGGGGAAAAGTTTTTGTAAGGTTCGCAACACCTTTTGATCCTTGTCGCAGCGAAATGTGGGAACGAGCATGACGGTATTTGCGATGTAGAAATTCATGTAGCTCGCCGGCAGACGCTGGCCTTCGTAAATTACAGGATCAGGCATAGGAAGAGTAATAATTTTGAATTGATTGCCATCCTGATCGCGGCATGACTTTAAGTCATGGTAATTCTGTTGTAAAACTTTATAATCAGGATCATCGGTATTTTCAGCTACAGCGCATACAATCGTTGTGGGATTAATAAATCGCGCAAGATCATCAATATGTCCATCCGTATCGTCACCGATAATTCCTTCCGATAACCATAAAATATTTGTCGCGCCGAGATATTCTGTTAAATTTGTCTCAATATGAGTGCGATTGAGTTGCGGATTACGGTTGGGATGTAATAGGCATTGCTCCGTCGTTAATAACGTTCCCTTGCCATTCACTTCAATTGACCCCCCCTCTAATACCATGGGTACCGTTTCAATAGGGAGTCGAAGCTGTTCGCTGATTCGTTGTGGCACGATAGCATCGAGGTCAAATGGCGGATATTTATTCCCCCATGAATTAAATAACCAATCGGTAACAATAATTGAACCTTTTTCGTTCTTCACAAAGAGAGGACCATAATCGCGCACCCATGAAGTATTGGTAGCAATTTTAAAAAATTGGATTTGATCTAAATTTATTCTCCTTTTTTCCAGCAGATCACGCGCATCCTTTTCCATCACGTCATCATTCACCAATAAAAAAACAGTCTCACTTTCGGCGAGTTTGGCAATGATTTCTACAAATACAGGAGGAACGGGACCAAATTTCCCTGGCCAGTGGTCGCGGTTATGCGGCCAGGCAATCCACGTGCCGGTATGCGGCTCCCATTCCGCTGGCATTCGATAGGACATACTCATGTCATCCCCAACTGTGATTGGGGATCTAGAAAAAATAAAAGAGAAAATCGATTTTTGTTACTTTTGTTTTCTGGTTTTCCGCTTTCGCGGAAATGACAGATTGAATTATTTGTCAACAATTTCCTTATATCGTATTCTACGCTCATCCAAAAACGGCCAGTCTTTGCGCATTTTTTCAATTATAGATAAATCACATTCTATGACCAAGTTTTCTTCCCTTTCACTTGAAGCTTTTACCAACATTCTTCCGTATGGATCGCTCACAAACGAAGTACCCCAAAATTGTAAATTTTTTTCAATGCCTACTCTATTCACTGCTGCCACAAATACATTATTAGCGATAGCGTGGCCCCGTTGGATAACTTGCCAAGCCTCATGTTCGGCCTTTTTTTTCCATTTAGGATTATTGTGGGGCCAGCCAATGGCGGTGGGATAAAAAATAATTTGCGCCCCCTTTGCAACAACGATGCGCGCGGCTTCGGGAAACCATTGGTCATAGCAAATAAGCGGCGCGATTTTGCCGTATGGCGTATCAACGACGATACATCCTTTATCCCCTCTTTGGAAATAATAATCTTCCGAATAAAGCCCGGGCGGGATGGAAGGAATATGTATCTTGCGGTAAGGGCCAATTACTTTCCCGCCTGTTCCAATGACGGCAACTGAATTAAAATACTTTTTCTGATTAACTTTTTCAAACAAAGAACAGATAATAACAATCTTATGCCAACGCGCGATTCCACCCAAAACTTTCGTCGTCGGTCCCGGTATAGTTTCTGCCAGCTTAAAATTATTTTTATCTCTTGGTCCCTGGCAGAAATAGCGCGATAAAAATAACTCCGGTAAACAAACAATCCGCGCACCTGAGTTCGCGGTTCGTTCTATGCTTCGTATTGCTCGCTTCAGGTTAACTTCTTTATTTCTTGTGCATCGCATCTGCACAAGACCGATGATGGTTTTTTGCTTGTGCATATCAAATTTCAATAAGCACAACCCTTAAAATCACTAGACCGATCCCAATCTTGTTTAGCAAAGATAAATCTTCTTTGAAGTATAAAACGCCCGTCAGGGCGATAACAACTAAATTCAAATGGGAGTTCCTACACCAACTCCAAACCATGTTTCTCCGGATGTTCGCAGAGTTCTTTTACGACGAGCAGAAACTCCTCAATATCGGAAAGATGATCACGAATTACGGCATACAGTCTTTGCGCATCAACATCAGCATAATGATGCACTAGAAGATTGCGCATACGTGCCATTGGCACAAGCACGTCTTCTGCAAATTTCCTCTTAACAATTCCACCTTCCCCCAATTTTATCGCAATTTCGCGGTATTCTGTTGCCCTTTCTCCTGGCAGACGGGAAAGGATATGAGCGCCAATATGGAAAACACCCTCCAGAGCAAGTCTGAGATGGTGTTGCGCAAGATCGTACGCGTCGCCAGCACGGAACTCCTCGAATGGTAGCACTCCAAGCTCGCGCAGCTTGCGGATGTTTTTCTGGATACCGTCAATGCGGGGGAAAATTGCTTCACGTTCCAATGGCAAAGAGATCATATACGGGCAAGAATCATTTGGTCAAACATAGTAAGCAAGGGACGGTAATCACAATACGCCAATGTTGTGTGTTCTTCAAACCGCAGACGCGCACGTGAGTCGTTATCAAAAATAACTCTACCGTAGCGAATCACATGATACCTTAACTCAAGCGGTGCATCGCGAAGAAATACAATATCAATAATATCATTTTCTTGCGTTCTTGGGCATAGTGGCGACAATACGTCGTATAACTGCTGATACGCTTCATCCCCTCGCGCATGTCCCTCGCGCTGCATAAGGACGCCAAAATCGTAATCAGAAAGAGGCCCTTCAACATAAAGGGCTCGCGAACCAAAGAGATAAAGCGCTGTCACGCCGAGATCTTTTAGGATCTGCGCTGTCGTTGATGGTATGATCATAAGTTTTTACCCCCTAATATTACCACATCCTACAATTCAAGGAGAATCGCGGCAATCCACGGGAACACGACGGTGGCGTCGCTTTGGATGATTTGGTAATAGCTTTTGGGGTCGAGCTTGTCCCAGGTGATTTTTTCCTTGCCGCCCGCGCCTGAATAGGAACCGTAGGACATAGGTGATGAGCCAATTTCGATAAATCCTGCCCACGGGCGGACATTCTTTAATTTCAAATCGTGCTTCATGGAAGGTACCGCGCAAATAACAAAGTCTGCCGCAATGCCGCCGCCAAGTTGAAGGAAAGCAATGGGAGAATATTTTGCAGTATCCATATACCAATCGTAGAGGTAGGTAAAGTACTCAAGGCCGGTCTTCATGATATTTTGGTTAAGACGCGGCCCTTTATCGGTGCGGTATTTCCCATCATACGTATAGCTTGCAAAAATATTACCCATAGTTGAATCTTCAAAGCCTGGTATCACGATGGGAATGTTCTTTTTATACGCGGCGTAGACCCAGCAATTATCAGGATTTGCGCCTTTATCTGGTTTAATTAAACTTTCTTTAAATAAACGCAAGAAATATTCATGGGGAAAATATCGTTCCCCCTTACTTTGCGCTTCTTGCCACATTTTCACCAAATGCGGCTCCATAATGCGCACACTTTCATCTTCCGGAAGAAATGTGTCGGTGATGCGCCGCAATCCCGCATCGCGCAGCTCCGCTTCTTGCTTCGGCGTCAATTCGGTGTAGCGCGGAATATATGCGTAATGAGAATGCGCCACATAGCGATAATATGACTCTTCATGGTTTGCTGCAGTGGCAGATATGAGATGTATTTTGTCTCTTCTTATAAGTTCCGAAAGCATGACGCCGATTTGGAACGAGCTTAATGCGCCGGCAAGGGTTACGATTAGTTTACCGCCTTTGTTCAGATGATCTCTAAGCCATAAGGCGGCTCGTAATGTTGCACCGGCATTGCAGTGCTTTAAGGTGGATTCTGCGTACACGCTCACGGGCGATTTTGACTTTTTCACAAAGTCGCTTAAGCGTCCTCGCGCCGCCCTTCTTGCGTTAGATTCAGTTACGATCAGCCTTTGCAGTCCTTTAGATAATTTAGAGAATTTAAATTTATTCATATTTTTCTGGATTCCGCATCAAGTGCGGAATGACAATTGGCCTTACCATCCAAACTGTTTCCCCACCTCTTCCGGCGTCTCTCTCTTGCGTGCGACCGTGATCACGCCATTCTGAATAATTAACTTTGCTGGACTGGAAAGCAAGCAATGGTGCGAAGCGAGCGCATCTTGGTACGCGCCGGTGTCGAGGAAGGCAACATATTGAGTCTCTCCGTTGGTAAGATCTTCCAAACGCGGCAAGAGGATATAGTTACCACCATTGGTGTAGCGGTCATCTGAATCGCAGCTGGAACCCGCGAGCCAGACGCGTGAAAATTTCCGTGCATCCATATGGTTCACCGGCACCACATGCCATTTCTGGTGAATGGCCCACGTATCAAGTAAATCGTTCATGAAACTGCCATCAGTAAAATACCACCGCTTTGCCATAGTTGATTGGAGCGGCTTCTCTGCGATTATTTTGAAAATGGTCATTTGCGCAGGCGCGACCAAATAACTCCCCCATTCCACGATGATATCCGGATGAGGAATGTGCGCTTTTTCTGACATTGATTTTGTGATCCGTATAGCTCTCTTCACCACGCTATCTACGGAATAGAGCTTCTTATTTTTCTCAAAGGGCACAGCAAACCCCCCACCCATATTGACCGCATCTAACTGTGCATGGGTCTTTTTGAGATGGATGAATAATTGCATTGCTTTCCTCAAGGGGCTCACGAGATCCTCTAAACGCGTTGTTTGTTTGCCAATGTGATAGCTTAACAGCTTAAGGTTTCGTATACGCCCTATATTCATCAACTCTTTGAAGGAGAAGCCAAATTGCACTGTTTTCTTATCCCAGTGAGACTGTACTTTTATCCCGGGATCCATGCGGATGCCCACATCGCCGCGATATGATCGTAAATATTCAAGTTCCCAATGGTTTTCGATAATAGGGACGATGTCGAGATTCTTTAACTTAAGTTCTTCAATAAGGGAGAGGTACCGATTCGTTTTGGGGCCATTGCAGAGCACCCTGATTTTTGTGGAAAACTGTTCCTGTTCCCACATGCGCTTCACAAGCCAAAGCTCATTTACCGAACTAGTTTCAAGGTGAGCCCCTTCCGCCACGATGGGGAGCACAAACTCTTTATTTTGATTTGCTTTCATGGGGTAATGGAAGTAGAATTTTCCTCGGTAATGAGCGCGGCGTAGGTAGTATTTAAACGAGTCAAAAACGTCCTGTAACCGTTCCTCAATAATATGGGGGAAAAGGAGTTCCAAGGAGGTGCCAAACCGATCACAGATATCTTTGACGTTATATTGATAATTTCCTTCACGCACTATTAATTCACCATCCTTATTCACGTCAAAATACCTCGTGGCATACTCAGGATTCCCCAATTTCCAAAATTTTCTAAAATTTCGTTTCTTCATAATGCTATATAAAGTGTACACCTTTTAGAATGATATTCAAGAGAGAGGACCCTATTGTTTCTGCTGACGTTTCAAAAATTGTTCACCCACACTTCTCACTGGTTCTGCACCCATGGTAATGAGAAACGCGTGGGGAGGAATCTGGGCAAGAATTTTGACTACCATGATGTCATTTTGTCCATTCGTTACGAAGGGATGATATGCGTTCAGAGCCTTTATCAAGGCGGTGGATGACGACACTCCTCCACCTTCCTCATCGGTCATTTTCACGGGACGAAGGATCACATGGTCTGCATGAGTAAATGCCTGTGCAAGCTCATCCTGCATCAGGTCAGTGCGCTTCCTGCCATAACTTTGAAATATACACCAAAGAGGTCTCTCTGGGTACTGTTCTTTTACCCCTTTTAGCACCGTCTTGATGGTGGAGGGGAAATCTGCAGCATCATCCATCACGATAATGTCGTTTACCATTCCCACTATGCTCACATGTCGTTTTGCACCGTGATAGGAAGAGAGCACGTGACGGGCGATATCAAATGAAATCCCAAAAGAGTGGGCTACGGCGATCACTGCTAATGCATTCGTGAGTTGATATTCTCCAGGAAGCTCCATCTGGTATTCCTCGTCACGCTCGCCTTTTCTTATATGCACCACGAATGAGGTACGTCCTTGGAGAGTCTGTACGTTCAGCGCGCGGACGTCAACGCCTTCCCGTCGTCCAAACCACAGAATGCGTTTTTTCACATTCCGTAATGCTGCAGCGATATATTCATCGTCGCCATTCGCGATTACAATGCCGCCTGACTTCACATTCTGCGCAAAGGCGTGGTAAGCATTAATAATGTTCTGCATCTCTCCAAAATAATCCAAATGATCTGGCTCAATATTAAGAAACAGCGCACAGGAAGGTGTGAGGGAAAGAAAATGCCTTCTATTTTCATCCGCTTCTGTGATAAAGTAATCCCCCAACCCTTTCCGTACATTACGTTTCCACACATCCACATCAGTCTTCACGACAACGCTTGGATCGTATCCGGCCTTTTCGAGCAACGTGCCGATATACGCCGCGACCGTTGTTTTTCCGTGACAACCGGCGACGGCAATAGTCCTCCGAACGGTACTCATGTATCCTATGCATTCAAAGGGGCTCACCAGGGGGATTCCCCAATACTTCGCATAACGGACATCAGGATGAAGCAACGCGCGCGGCGACACCACTGCCATATCCACATTCACCGACAAGAACGGTTGTTGCGTGCTGATGTAACAAGGTATCCCCTCTTGCACGAGGCGCGTCGTGCGCTCATTGCCTCTCACTTCTGAGCCGCTTACCTTTTTCCCCCAATGGTGCAAACATTCAGCAATCGCCGCACATAACTCATCACCGATGCCAATACAATATATATGCGACACTTTGGAGAAATCAACTTGTTTTTTATGCATACGCTTCACGTACATTAAGATATGGGGTACTGCGGTGTATAAGTGAAATTACTGACGAACCATCATCAACAGGAATAGTGCGAGAAAGAGAAGCTGCGAGAGTGTTGCGAGTACGTTCATCTGCTAATAATTCCGTAATAGTGGCAATGAGGAGAGAAGGGGTGAGACTCTGTTGAGGTAAAATAAGCGCCGCGCCTGCCTTCGCAAGGAGGGCAGCATTATGCTCTTGTGGAGAATGAGGAAGAGGAACAAGGATGAGCGGGACACTCATCGCGGCCGCCTCGGCGATCGTTCCCATGCCTGCGCGACTCACAATGATGTCTGCGGCCGCGTACGCATACACAAGGTCATCGCCAAAAAAAGGCTGCGCGCAGTATCCTGGTAATCGTGGAGCTTGTTGATCAATTGGTGTTCCTGTGCTGTGGAGAACATTCACCATAGGAAGGAGGTGATGGATTGATTCATTGATGAGGGTATTCAATATCCTTGCGCCAATGCCTCCGCCAAGGACTAGCATAGTGGGTTTTGAAACGAATGAGAATCGGCGTAGAGCATCCTTCTTCATCCTCTCCTTTTGGCGTGCCAATGCAACGATGGCGTTCCGTACGGGACACGCAATGGGAGTAAAATGGAGAGGGAACGAAAATAACGACCCAAACTGCGAAAGGAAGGGAAGGATGAGGCGATTCGCTAAGCCCAACTGAACGTCAAGCTGCAGTCCAATGGTGGGGATGCGAAGCAGCCATGCGGCCCACACGAGCGGCACAGAAATGAAACTACCTGAGGAGACTATCGCAGCCGGCCTTTTCCGCGACAGCAAGGAGAGCGCCTGGATGAATCCGAATGTTATGAATAGCGGATCAATCATCGTTCTCCAGGAGAGATAACGACGAAACTTCCCTCCCCACAGGGGGGTGTAGGGAATCGCACGGGCGCGGAGCACATTTCGTTCAGGTCCACGAAATGTGCCGCACCACCACACCTCATTGGTGTATCTTTTTTTGAATTTTTCTATGACACTCATCAACGGCATGACCGACCCTAGCGTACCGCCCCCTGAAAAAATAACAGGTTTTAAAGCCATACACATGTACTACGCCTTTATGACGGTGGTGCGGGATATGCTCAAGCAGACTCCGAGAGCTCCCAAGAGACTCAAAATCGCACTTCCCCCAAAACTCACCAAAGGTAAAGGGAGGCCGGTGAGGGGAATGAGCCCCATCATCGCGGCCATGTTCACAAATGATTGCACACCAATCCAGAGAATCACCCCTACGACAAATAAGCGGCTAAACTCATCTGGCGCTCTCGCGGCGATGCGAAACAAGCGATGGAGGAGGACACTGAGAACTACGATGAATCCTCCAGAAAGCATAAACCCCCCTTCTTCTCCCATCACCGCGAAGATCGAATCGCCCGCAGATTCTGGTAGATAGCTAAATTTTTGGCGTGATTTGCCCAATCCTAACCCCCACCAGCCACCAGAACCAATAGCGATCATGGATTGATGGAGGTGATACCCCACCCCGCGAGGATCCTTTTCTGGACTCAAGAACACTGCGATCCTTTCTGTGCGGTAGGGAGAGATGATGATGGCTGCAGCAAAAAGAATAGACGCGATACAAAAAAGAGAAACCAAGTGGCTTATTCTTGCGCCCGCAGCATAGTACACGCCAAGTGACATGAGAATGAGAATCGCCGCCGTTCCCGGATCTGGCTGCAGGAGCACCAAGAGGGTCAACGCCCCTAAAAGGGTGAGAAATGGCAAGAGACCAAAGAGGGTGCTGCGGAGATGTGCCTTGCGTTTCTTGAACCACACACTGAGGTAGAGCAAAAAAGTAAGTTTGGCAATTTCCGATGGTTGCAGGGTGCTTACCCCCACATCGATCCAGCTTCTTGCGTTATGGATGCTCACCCCGATGCCTGGAATGAACACGCATACGAGTAAAAGCATCGTGACCGCAAAGGCAGGAAATGCAATTTTTTGCCATACGGAAGGAGGGAACCTCGCACTTACGAACATCGCGATTAACCCGATAGCGACATTAAGCAGTTGCTGTTTGGTGAAGTAGTAGGTATCACCAAAACGCTCAAAACCTAGTACATTAGATGCAGAGGTGAGCATCACAAGGCCGAAGGAGGTCAATAGAAGGACTAAACCGAGAAGCTTATAATCAATCGAATGAGCTGTAGAAATTCCTGAACGCATAATAACCTTTTCTAAATCCCAAATCCCAATGTCCAATATCCAATAAAATCCCAATACTTCAATGACCAATTTTAGGATTTTGGATTTGGAACTTTATTGGAAATTGGGATTTCTCAATGAAGTGCTATCCATAATCCCACCATTACCATAATCGCGTTAATAACCCACGCGCGCATAACAATTTTTTCTTCGCTCCAACCGCGCGCTTCAAAATGATGGTGGAGGGGCGAGAGGGCGAAAATCCTTCGGTTTAAAATCCTTCTGCCGAACGATTGGATGATGACGCTGAATAAATCTAAGAAAAAGACAAAACCGAATAAAGGAAGCACGAGTATTCTGTTTTGCGCAATAGCCATAACCGCCAGCAACGCCCCTAACCCTAATGAGCCGACATCACCCATCTGAAATCGCGCAGGTTTAATATTAAAGTACGTGTACGTAAGTAAACTTCCAATAGCCATGGCGTTCAAGATCGCAAAAAAAATATTTCCCTGAATCCAGGCAAGGATCAGCAGGCCCCCAAATGCCGTTATCAACGTACCGCCAGCCAGTCCGTCCAAACCATCCGCCACATTGACTGCGTTTGCCGTCGCCATGACGGTAAGAATGATAAAAGGAACGAGTAAAATCCCTAATGCCAACTCTCCATTCCACGGAATCCATATTGCCCGCCATTCTGGGCCGAGTTTCACGTAAATCCACCACGCGGTCATCGCACCGGCGAGAAATTGGAATAAAATTTTCTCGTGTGCCTGGATGCCCTTGCCGGGGTACGATCCTAAATGAAAGAAAAAACGCTTATACGCCACCCAAGGAAGGCTCACAAGGTAATAAAGACGCATCCACCAATACCGGTGGACACGAGTCAGCTTCACCACGCGCTCAAACGAACGCATCGACCGGCGGCTGCCAAAAATATTGAGCACGTCGTCAATGCCGCCCAACGCGCTGGAGAGCAACATCACGCCGATTGGCACCCAGGTAAATCGCTGATTCCAATTAAACGCGATGCTCAACACTGCTACGGTTACAATCACGAGCAGGCCGCCCATGATAGGCGTCCCACGTTTTGTCTCGCGACCGGGCAGGGGTAAGGCAAACACGTGATCACTGGTGCGCAGAATTTTCCAGCGGTACAATGCCGTCGTGAGCAGCGGCGCCCAGGCGAATGTAAAAACGCAGGCGAGGATAAGAAAACCAAGACTGGTAATGATAATTGACAAATTCAACATGACATTCAAAAACTCAAAACTTAGAACTTAAATCTCAAAGCCATATCTCAAATCTTAAAACTGACCGCCACAGGGTCATTCCGAGCTCTGTCGAGGAATCTCCAACGAATGTTGGCTCACATACGTGAGAGATTTTTCCCCTCGCCAAGACGGAGTCAGAATGACGTGTGGATATTGGGTTTTGAGTTGTGGTTTTGAGTTTTGATATTTGAGTTACATAAGCACTTTAAGTCTAAAAATCCCATTCCTTTCTCTCTCCTCCCTCCACCCTTCCTGTGTCGGCTGCCTTCTCTGCCAAATGAATTGCCATTCCTGATCGGCAAGATCGGCAGTAGGATTCGTTATAACTATCTTCTCCCGCCTGAATCCAGAGTCCAGATCGAAAAATCGGCCAGTGGAATGAACAAATGTAAACGCTGTCAAAATATTAGCATCATTCCTTTCTGTTTTCTCAACTAATAAAACATGTTTGCCGCCGCGCGTGCGGATAAGATCGCCCGGGGCAATATCAGCTAATGAGACGGCGGCACTCTGTGTCGGCGCAGTTAAGATGGATACGTCAATATTACTAAACGGTCGGAAGCGTAATAATAATTTTCGCTTCAATGAATTGACGCCGCGCGCCAACACGTTTCCCAACGACTTGCCAGTTTTCTCACGTACACATGGATCTAAAGCATGTGCAACTAAACCAGAGCAGTCAATGCCGATATTCTCTTTTATCATAAACTTCCTCATCTCCTCTGCGGTCAACCGCCCAAAATCCAATCGCAATTGCAACGCCCGCATCCTCACTTCTTCAATTATTTCTTCCGGCGAACCCTTGCCGGAATCTACTGCCGCTGCTGCCCGCTGCCGTTTGCCAGAGTTATAATAAGGACATACCACATATCGCCCTTGGCCGAAATCGAGAGCTTCATAAGCGCGGATTATCTTCTGACAGCATGTGGGCAAAGTGGAAATCATAATTTTCAATTTCCAATTCTCAATTTTCAATTAATGAATCAATGCTTCAATTTTCAAACGTTTGAAAATAGTCATTGGAAATTATTTGGAAATTGGAAATTGAACATTGAAAATTTGGTACCTAACTTAGAGAGAAGACTACTACCTAAGATTAGACCTAATCTTCGTCACAACATCTGATATATTCCCATGGAACGTGTCCACTATACCCTGTTTTGATTGAATTCTCAAGAGCTCACCACCGGGCGGCACGAATGTGTCCTTCCCTTCCGAAAACGCCAATACTTCCTCTTGCTCCGTTTCTAGAATACTCGTTGCCGACGCGACAAAATGTAAACCAGAACCAGTCAAAATATACCTACCTGGTTGGATTTCTTGTTTCAACCTGACGGGAGACATTTCTGTATTGCGAAAAAAAACTTGAGAACCATTCAATTGTCCCGAAGGGACTCCATAGTTTTGAGTTTTGCCTGCCCCGTAGGGTCCGACGTCATGTCGGACTCCTACGGGGAGTTTTGACCCCGTACCAAAAGCTTCGCTTCGGTACGGGGCATGGTTTTGAACTAACGCTACGACATGCCAATCCATTATCGTAACATCATCTCCTCTCGCTCGCTGCAACTGTGCTTCCAGACTTGCAGATGCTGGCTGACGAGCATTGATCTCAATGAGGTAGGCGGTATGGCTTGAGTTTCCGTCTGGTATAATAACGTCAATACCAAATAAACCCTTCCATCCTTCCTGCATCATATATTCACCAATCTTGATAGCAATATTTTTCACTTTTTCATGCACATCTTCACTGACACTGCTCCAATCATTCCCCACGGTTGCACATGGATTGTTCGTAAGCGCTGAAATGCCAGTCATTTGTTCACTCGCCCGCCCCCACAGCACGCGCGTGCCTGCGATGCACGCATTCATCGTAAAACTCTTCCCTTGGATATACTCCGAGACTTTTACCATTCGTTTTGAAAATTTGTTAACTTCATTCTTCCATTCGTGTGCGCCAAAAATGCGTTTTGTTCCGGATCCTGTATGACCAATATTATACTGGAGTACAAATCCATTTCCAAACTCACGTTGTAAATGATTATATTCAAATTGACCAACGGTACCAACCGCGCTTTTTGGCGTGAGGGGTTCCAGAGAGTTATTTTTTTCTTCCCGTAGCCATGCATATTGAGTGATCTTGTTCTCGATTTTTTCTGCGAGATGTGCAGATGGATTTAACAATCGCCAACCCAATATTTCGCACTCTTGCTCAATCTGACGAGAATTTTTAAAGACAATGATATCTGATTGAGCATCTTTCGCGATGTGCTCAATACGTTCTTGCACTCCTTTGTTCCGCATCAAATCAAGAGTGGATAACGTTCCCTCTCCATTGACTACGAGAACGGAGGAAGTATATTTCTTCTGCAACGCTACTGCCAGCGGACTTGAATTTGTTATGACAAAGAGATCCTCCCTCGCTCCCAAGAGGCCTGCGGCGCGCTCTATATCTCGAGTTATGTAAAATAGTGCCATACTACTTCCCGGTAAATATGAGTACCACAGGTTCCGCGATATGCCATCCTTTCCTTAACGCCTTCCGTAAGCCCGCCAGCGCCATTGCGTCTTCAGCCGATACCTCCTTCATTCCCGTCGATCGTTCAATCTGCAATCTGCAATCTGCAATTTCACTATCCCCCACTACCCACCCCCACCCTCCACTCTCCTTGATTGCCTGTACCACGTGTGCTTTACGATGCGCCACACGATCCACAATGGCAGATGCGAGAGATGTTTTCGTAGGCTCAAAATCGTGGTCAAACTCACCGGCAAGGGG
Source organism: Patescibacteria group bacterium (assembly GCA_040757655.1). GTDB lineage: Bacteria > Patescibacteriota > Patescibacteriia > 2-02-FULL-49-11 > 2-02-FULL-49-11 > 2-02-FULL-49-11. The sequence continues at coordinate 14,910 of JBFLWV010000017.1, forward strand.
ATGGACTTTTGTAGTTTGTACGATATGCAATTTTGGATTGTGGATCCCGCGACTTGGCTCGAGACAAGCTTTGGATTTTGGATTTTCTTGAAATCCCTGCCATACACCTATCAGTAATGTCCCAGATGAAACTGCGCAAAAAATATAGCCAGCTGTTCCTTGCAGTTGTTCCTGTAGTTCACGTGACAATGTCCGATAACCCCCCAAGAAATCATCATCTGTTGAAGCACGCAATAACCGGATATGGCGCGTTTTGCTGTAACGTAGCGCGTCCCCTCTTGCCTTTATTGACCACTGCACGGTGGTATTATCAGTCTTAAAACCTTCCAATCGCTTTTTTTTATCAAAAGGTAGATGGGGAGGAAAAAATATAGTAAGCCTTATTTCAGGATGGTATCGTGCGTAATATGCAGCAGAAATGCCAAAATTACCAGAAGAACTTAAACAAAATTCTCTTTCACCTGTACCAATGACTGTATCGAGATAGGTGAATAATGCCCTGTCCTTATGCGATCCAGAGGGATTGAGATCCTCTCTTTTAATGAATACATCTGAACAAAGCTCCTCGAGGGGAGAAATTTTAATGAGCGGTGTCGGATAGTATATGTGTTGCATGGTCAGAGGCATCTGCAGTATACTGGATAGGTATTAAATATTGATAATTTTCCTATGGATTATTCTACTATCTGTCCAGAATGTAAAAATGAATTACATGTTGAGAGAAATTCTTTGGTGGAAAATGATGTGGTTGAATGCGACTATTGCGGCATGACTCTTGAGGTTACGGCAGTTGATCCGCAAGGATCATTTGAAACGCTCGTGGTGGAGGAAGAGAAATAATAAGAATCGAACTCAAATCTCAAAATGCAGGTATGTCGTCCCGACGGAGTCGGGACGACATCATTTTGATCTTTGACTTTTGATTTTTGCATTAAGCCCTTGAGGATGATAAGGCTGTCAGTGTTTGCTCAATCATGCCTCTGAAACCATGGGAGCCCATGAATACTACTACATCGCCCGGTTGGGCGATTTTTGTAATGCGCGCAACGAGCGTGCCATCTTCTGGCTCATACATTACTCCTTTCGAGGAAGAAGATGTGCTTCCTCTTCCCGCCTGAATCACCGTGGCGAGCTTTACACCATCCATACGCTCCTCCTCATCTTTTCCTGTTTTGGCGATGGAGAGGCGTGGAATCATGACGACGTCAGCATCCCTAAAGGCATTCTGATACAGAGGCTCTGTTGAAGCAACTCTATTCCCCACATTTGGCTCAAAAACCGCAATGATTTTAGAGTGAGGGAAGTGCAGCCGCAATCCCTTGAGCGTGGTTGCTGCCTTGGCCGGTGAATGGGCAAAATCGTCAACCACTGTCACTTCCTGTATATTTCCTCGAACTTCCATTCGCCGCCTCACCCCTTTAAACGTTTCCACTGCTCGTAGAATGGCATCTGTGGGGATGCCGCAATAGCGCGCCAATCCAACTGCACCCGCGAAGTGATCAAGATTTAAGTCCCCTAACACAGAACAATGGCACGGTCCAATTGTTTCACCGCGCGCGCCGTGAAAGGTAAGCGTTACGCCGTTTTTGTCGCGTGCGAGTATTTCTAGTGACCAATCGGCATATCCCTCACCCCTCCGATTGTATGAGAGAACAGAAGCGCGCGCCTCCTCAAGAACCGTGCTCGTATGAGGACGCTCCATCGCAGCTACAATAAGCCCCTCAGGGGGAATACTACGGATGAGCATGTTAAACACCTTCAGATAACTCTCCTCGGTGGTGTATACATCTGCGTGATCCCACGCAGCGCCGGTGAGCAACACGTACTTCGGTCGATAATAGGAAAATTTCGGCACGAGATTCCACCGACTGCTGGGGTATTCGTCTCCCTCCACCACTGACCACTGGCTGTCGGCTATGCGGACGCCGTCCTGGAAATTACGCACCAGACCCCCCACCATATACGAGGGGCGCCTGTCAGCCATTTCCCATATCCAGGCAAGGAGCGCCGTGGTCAGTGTTTTCCCATACGTACCCGCCACGATAATTGATTCGTGTCGTATGAGAAATTGGGATAATATTTCAGGATAGGAATGGAAGGGTATGCCCCTCTCCCTCACCGCAACATATTCAGGGTTCGAGGTGCCAATATAATTTCCCACCACTACCAACTGAGGGTTCCCCATACGTTCTGGGTGAAACCCTACATAGAAATCGATCGCATTCTGTTTCAAATAATCTGACATGGGCGGGAAAATGCCTTTATCAGAACCAGTCACACGCCATCCCTGATCCCGCAGCGCTTTTGCGAGCGGCGCCATGGCAGTGCCACATATTCCTATAAAATGAACATGCTTTCTTTCAATCATAGTTAGTTTTTGTAAGAATTCCTTTCCCTTAGATTTTCAAATCCAAATTTCAAAATCCAAATGTCAAATAAAATCTCAAGCTCAAATGTCCAATGTCAAATTTGACATTGAGATTTTGGATTTTATTTGAACTTTGAACTTTGGATTTGGGATTTTTTAGGCTTACCTGGTCGCCACTTCTCCCCATCCCACCACTCCACCCCCTTAAACTGAAACTTGTAGAGCGAGCGCTCATCCTGAATGCTTCCCAGATACACGTAGCTCATTTGTTTTTCCTGCGCCCACAGGATAGCTTTGAGCATCATTGCCATACCCAATGACGGAAGCGCGAACGCACGTGAACGTGTGGTATCATAAAAAGGATACGCGTAATGGAGCATGGGTGGGAGAGAGAAAGAAAGACAATATCCTATCGGACACTCGTCGTCTTTCCATTGATATAAAAAGACGCCGTTCATACTTGACGAAGACGAGGTGAATAATGTTTTCACCCTCTGAGCGCTCATGGCGCGAACGCCCGATTTGTTTCTATAGAAATCAACTGCCATCTTTCCCATGCTCCAATGGTAGCGCGGAAAAGGTAAAGAGACATGCTGAAGAGCGAGGGATGTATATTTCCTCATAATGCGTCGATTCTCACTCGATAGTTGAAAAATTTCGCAGGGAACTCTCACTGAACGCACCTGCCTCATGATATGAGGCCCCAATCTCGTGAGGACATAACCCTTGTCATAGTTCTGTGCGATACGTTCGTTCGACGGTTGACCAAGGCTCAGTTCTTTAAAATAATGATACAAAGAGTAGTCGGTCATATGGCGGATGCGATATGCGCGGAGCGCATATGATCATAGTGCAAACGTAGAAAGATAAATTGTAATCGCCAAGAGGAACCCGTTCATCACGCTGGTGAGGGTAAGTAAGGCCGCCGCAAGTCTTGGCTCATCCCGGTAGAGCATTCTCCCGATCCCACCATTGAAGAGGGTAAGGAAGGTGCCTGCCGCGGCAAACAGATACAAGTACCAAAAAGGGCCAATGAAATCAATGCCGAAATACACGGTGACATGGAGAGGGATCGGTTCGACTGACGGCTCAAAGGTGAAGTAGGAATACATCCAGGTAACCGTATTCAAAACTAATGAGAAGATCACATTCCAGAGCACCCATGGGATGCGAAAATATAGATCGTGACGTAATGTCGGAAAAAGTGGCATAGTAAGTGCGCAAGAACATATTCTATGGTATAATATCTTTATAAGAACGTCCATACCAATCCCAGTAAGTATTCACCTTTTCCCAAACATTTCCCGTATCAACGGCAGAACGCTCAGGGTGCGACGATTTTTTCTTCTCCGCGATTCTCACGCGGGACGATGAGAGCCCTCAAAAATCGCGATTCCCTTCGCGTTCCGGGAAATACTGAATAGTTACCAATCCCATGCCCCCTTCTCAATCGACAGATCTCCTTGAGGCAATCGTAAAGGGGAAAATTGCCTCAAAAAAAGAGCTGGATGTGGCAATAAAGGAAGCTCAAGCCACTCATAGAGCCGTAGAGCAAGTTTTGCTTGAGAAAAAATTAATAACCGAGGATCAGCTGGCTGAACTCAAGGCTGGACTTTTAGGATATCCCTTTATTAAATTGAACACCCTCACCATCCGCAAAGATGTGCTGAATCTCATCCCAGAGCCGATTGCCTCTTCTCATCTCCTCGTCGCCTTTAGTCGCTCGGACACGAGCCTCAAAATCGCGACCCTGGATCCCGACGATCTTCAGACCTTTGAATTTATAAAGAAGCGCACGGGGCTTACTATAGAGATTTACCTCACCACGCCAAGCGATATACGAGAAGTTTTGAAACAATACCACAAATCCTTGAAGGCGGAATTTGAGGAAATCACGAAGACCGAGATAAGTGGCGATGAAGAGCATGAAAAATTAAAAGAGCTCGCACAAGATCTCCCCATTATTCGTATTGTGGACACCTTACTGGAGTATGCCATTTTTGAAGGCGCGTCTGATATTCACATCGAACCTACTGAAAAAGAAGTGGTGGTGCGTTATCGTGTGGACGGAATCTTGCGCGACGTCATGACATTGCCCAAAAAAACCCAAGCGGGTATTGTCGCCCGCGTAAAAATTCTTGCCAACCTGAAGCTTGATGAGCACCGCTTACCGCAAGATGGGAGATTTAAAATTTGCACCAATGAGTACCGTATTTCATTCCGCGTTTCGGTCATTCCTGTGTTTGACGGGGAAAAAATAGTCTTGAGACTCCTCAACGAATCAGCACAGATTTTGACGCTTGAGCAACTTGGATTTTATGGAAACGCACTTCTCACAATCAAAACAAATATTGCAAAACCTCATGGCATGATTCTCGTTACCGGTCCCACTGGTTCCGGTAAAACCACGACGCTCTACACCATACTCAATATCATTAACATGCCTACGGTTAATATCACCACGATTGAAGACCCCATAGAATATCGGATGCCACGGGTGAATCAGAGCCAAGTGAACCCTAAAATTGGTTATACCTTCGCGGCGGGTTTGAGAGCATTTTTACGCCAAGATCCTAATGTGATTATGGTGGGTGAAATACGTGATTCTGAAACGGCCGATATCGCAGTCAATGCAGCGATGACAGGTCACTTGGTGCTCTCTACCCTTCACACCAACGATGCAGCCACCGCATTTCCAAGACTCCAGGATATGCAAGTCGCATCGTTTCTCATTGCTTCAACGGTGAACGTCGTTATTGCTCAAAGGCTTACTCGCAAAATTTGTCAAAACTGCAAACAGCCGGTGAAACTCGAACGTGATACCGTGCAAGAACTCAGCCATCAATTTGACCTTCCTGCCATTATGGACATCTTCGTGAAAGAAAAGCTCGTTGAGACACCAAAGGAACGTTTTGAATCTCTTGAATTTTGGAAAGGAAAAGGGTGTAAGCAATGTAATCAAGAGGGATATAAGGGACGTGTCGGCATCTATGAAGTGCTTTCGATGTCGCCTGCAGTGGCTGATTTGATTTTAAAACGAGCTTCAGCAGAAGAAATAAACACCTGCGCAAAAAAAGAAGGTATGTATACCATGGTCCACGATGGATTCATGAAAGCGAAGCAAGGAATTACCACTATTGAGGAACTTCTTCGCGTCACGAAAGACTAAAACGGTTCCCGCAAAGTTTATTCATACTTCGCACCAAGAGGCCCCATGCCCTCTCTCGATCAAAAGTTACTCTCGCCACATCCTCTTTCGTGGTTTACGCGCCACCGCCATATCTCGCTCACCGAGAAGATTTTTTTTATGCAAAATTTACAGGTCATGGTACGCACTGGCCTCTCTCTTGCGATGGCATTACGGACACTCGCTGATCAATCAACCCATAGCCGCTTTAAATATGTGATCCGCAACATTTACGAACAGGTCGAAAAGGGTACGCCGTTTGCACGTGCCCTCGCTGCGCATCCGAGCGTATTTCCTGATCTTACCGTGAGCATGATCGAAAGTGGAGAACTTTCAGGGAAGCTTGACGAGGTGCTCCAACACGTGACTGAACAGATGAAAAAAGACCACGAGCTCATCGCCAAAGTACGCGGTGCCATGCTCTATCCTTCCATCATCATCATCGCCATGGTCAGTATTGGCACTGCGATGATGATATTTGTGATTCCACGGCTCATTGATGTCTTTGCAGAATTTAAAGCCACACTCCCCCTCCCGACCAGAATTCTCATCGCCACGAGTAACTTTACCACTCGCAACGGCCCCTTCGTGGTCCTCGGGTTCGTCGCGCTCATCGTGGCGCTACGCGCATTCTCAAAAACGACAGCCGGTACCCATATCGTGCATGCGCTCCTGTTACGGATGCCCATTTTCGGCGCCATCATACGGAAAATTAACTTAGCCCGCATAAGCCGCACGTTCTCATCGCTTCTCACGACTGATATCCCTATCGTTCAATCTTCCCTCATTACGTCACGTACTATAAAAAATGTGTATTACCGCGAAGCGCTCCTCGATCTCGCAGAACGGCTGAAAAAAGGTTCCCAAGTCCATGCGGTCTTTTCCTCTTACCCTCACCTTTTTCCCCCGGTCGTGAGCCAACTCACACGGGTAGGAGAAGAATCAGGTGCCCTTGACCATGTCCTTTTACAGCTCGCGCTTTTCTACGAAGAAGAGGTAGATCAAATAATGAAGAACCTCCCCTCCATCATAGAACCGCTTCTCATCTTGATCCTGGGAGCAGGAGTTGGTGCGATGGCGGTGGCCATTATCATGCCGATGTATTCACTCACGCAGACGATATGAAAAAAAGAATGCAGAATGCAGAATGCAGAATGCAGAATTATGGAGTCCTCCAATCGCCGGACAAAGCACCTTCATTTTGGATTTCTCAACAAGGGTTCACCCTCATTGAAGCTATCGTGGGCATTGCGGTATTTACGCTCATCGCCCTTGGCATCTATTCGGTCGTCACCCAGACCATAAAGTTAATCCACGCCGCACGCGCCCGTGTTGCGGCAACCGCCCTCGCGAATGAACAAATTGAGATTATCCGTAATCTACCCTATGCTCAAGTGGGCACGGCAAGCGGGATTCCCCCTGGCTCTCTCCCTCAAACACAAACGCTCGTGCGCGATGGGATATCCTTTACGGTGAATACGACCATTCGCAATATCGATGATCCGTTTGACGGAACGGCAGGAGGAACACCAAACGATACTGCTCCTGCAGATTATAAATTAGTTGAAGTTACGGTCAGCTGTTCTTCGTGCGCAGGAAATCCGCCTCTTGTCTTTACGACCACGGTTGCCCCTAAGAATCTGGAAGTCTCTACCACGAATGGATCATTGTTTATCCGTGCATTTGATGCAAGTGGCCATGCCGTACCCCAGGCGTCGGTATATGTAGAAAATACCACAGTATCGCCTCCCATTGCGATCAACGACGTAACAAATAATGAAGGTTTGTTGCAGCTTATCGACGTTCCGCCTGCAAATGAATCCTATGCCATTAACGTGACAAAAAATGGTTATTCCACAGAAAGAACCTACCTACCCGGTGCACCAGAAAATCCAAATCCAGTAAAACCGCACGCATCCGTACTCACCCAACAAGTGACGCAAGTAAGCTTCTCGATTGATAAGCTCAGTACGGTGCTCCTCACCACGACGAATCAACTCTGCACCCCTCTTACCTTTATTAATATGCACGGTGCGGGCACCAAACTGATCGGAACAGATCCTTCTCTCTTAAAATACTCAGAAGATTTCTTCACTGATGGTAATGGTGCGCGCACGCTCACCAATCTTGAATGGGATACTTATACGTTTACCCTCACCGATACCGCGTATGATCTTGCCGGTTCCATTCCCCTTTTACCCCTTCTCTTGCCACCTGATACGATCCTCCCCCTCACGTTCATCCTTAAGGATCATACTCCCTATTCTTTACTCGTGAGCGTTCTCGATAGCGCTACCCAACAACCTCTCTCAGAAAGCCAGATCCATCTTTCCCGCAGCGGATACGACAACACCCTCATCACCAATCGTGGTTACGTATGGCAAACCGATTGGTCAGGAGGAGGAGGCCAAGAGCAATTTATCGATGAAACTCGTTATGCGCATACTAATGGGGGGATTGACGCCACGACTACGCCGGGAGATTTGCTCCTGTTCCGTGAAGGGAGCAGCTATCAAAGCACTGGCGAGCTTATTTCATCTACCATTGATACAGGACCTGGCACAAATTATGTGGCAGTTTTTTGGAAACCCACTGACCAAGATCCTCGCACGGGAAGCGACAGTGTGCACATGCAGCTTGCTTCAAATAATGATACTACCACATGGAATTTCATCGGCCCAGACGGCACTGCTTCAAGTTTTTACACGCCGGGCAGCTCATCCGTCCATGCAAGTCATAACAATAATCGCTACATACGGTATAAGATATTTTTAAGCACGCTCGATCAAGCCCTTTCGCCCAATGTTTCAGATATCGGCATTACATTTGTTAACGGCTGTGTACCTCCGGGGCAAGCATTTTTCTCAAATCTCACGGCGAATGAGTACACCCTCGAAGTCAGTCATGAGGGATACGCCACCTCTACCGATAACGTCAGTATTACGGGGAATAACTCTTATTCAGTCATTTTGACTCCTTAAATCATACCTTCTATAGAGATGCACATTTAATATGATATTTCGCTGGCTCGTCGATTTGCTACTGCGGAACTCGGCTGGCCTTCGGCCGCCGCCGCCAGGCCTATCAGACAGTGGCAAAGCCGGCCTGGCGGCTGCCTCAGACAGTCCTCGGGCGCAAATCGACTGCGCCAGCTCATTATCATACGTTTAAAGGATTTTATCTATATGTATTACGATGAGAGACCATATCTGAGGAGCCTGCAGTCCCAAGGAGGATTCTCCATGGTAGAGACGGTCACCGCCGTGGCAATAGTAGGGCTCATTATCCTCGCCATAGGAGTCTTTCAGGGAAATATATTTACATTCAACACTTCTTTACATAATCAACTCTCTGGACAATATGAAAGCAGGCAAGCGCTCGAGAAAATTATCGCAGAAGCCAGGGTAGCCACTGCTGCAGACAATGGCGCATACCCTTTGGAAGCCGCGCAAGAGACCTCGTTCATTTTTTACAGCAATGTAGACGCTGATGCCGCCATTGAGCGAGTTCGCTATTTTGTATCAGGAAACACGCTACGGCGCGGAGTTATTGAACCGTCGGGAAGTCCCGCACAATATCCTGCAGGAAATGAGACGGTGACCACTATACTGAATAATCTTACCCTAGGTGCGACGCCCGTCTTTAGTTACTACGACACGAACTATTCAGGCACTGAAGCGCCACTCTCACATCCGGTAGATCCTCACGTGGTGCGTTATGTGGAAATAACCTTTTTCATAGACAAAGATCCCACGCGTCCTCCTACAGCACTGCAAAATCATAGTGGCGTGAATATACGAAATCTCAAGGATAATTTATAGACATCGCTTTATCATCTCCATGCTTCTCCATCCCGCCAAAGGTACGCTCCTCATTTCTCTGATCGTGTTTAGCGCGATTGGCATGCTCATTATTGGCGGTCTCGTGCAGTGGACTATAGGTCAAAACCGTCTTGCCAGACAGAAGAGCATGCGGGAATTGGCATTTGAAATCGCAGAAGCGGGAGTAGAGTACTATCGCTGGCACCTCGCACATGCACCAAGCGATTACCAAGACGGGACCGGAGGGCCGGGGCCTTATACCCATCTCTACTATAACCGTGCGGGTGAGCAGGTGGGAAGCTTTACCCTTACCATCACTCCTCCTCCCACTGGTTCCACGCTCGTAATCATCGAATCACGAGGGGTGACGCTTGCGGCACCTCACACAGAACGCGTGATTCGCGCAAAATATGCGATTCCCTCATTGGCAAAATTTGCCATTGCCGCAAATGCGGACATGCGCTTTGGCCAAGGTACAGAAGTCTTTGGCCCTATTCATTCAAACGGCGGTATTCGATTTGACGGCCTTGCCCACAACCTTGTGACGAGCGCACGCTCCTCGTACGATGATCCTGACCACAGTGGTGCAAATGAATTTGGCGTACACACCCATGTGACGCCCATTGATCCCCTCCCCCCTTCCCCGGTACCAAACCGCACTGATGTCTTCATGGTAGGACGGCAATTTCCTGTTCCCGCAGTCGATTTCACCGGCATGATAAATGACTTAGCTGACATAAAGGCACAAGCGCAGGCGAGCAATGGATATTACTCAAGCTCTGGCAGGTTAGGTTACCATATCACCCTGCAATCGAATGACACCTATATCCTCAAACGAGTGAACGCCTTACGATCTCCTCCTCGATGGTGCACAAACCAACTAGGTCAGTCTGGTTGGGGGACGTGGAGTATTGCATCCGGCGGTGAAACAACCCTCGGGACCTACACTTTTCCGTCAGCGAATGTGCTCTTTTTTGAAGACCATGTGTGGGTTGATGGGCAAATTTCCACAGCGCGCCTTACTCTTGCTTCAGGAAAATTCCCTGAAACCCCTTCCACCAATACCAGCATTACCATAAATAATGACATCGTGTATGGCGCGTATGACGGATCTGCCGTGTTGGGTCTTATTGCCCAAAATAACATGAATGTCGGCCTCTATAGTGAAGATGACTTGAGAATTGACGCAGCACTGGTTGCCAAGAATGGCAGAATTGGGCGATACTATTATTGGATAACCTGCGGTTCATCCTATATTCGTTCACAAATTACCCTGTGGGGAATGCTTGCCACCAATCAACGCTATGGATTTGCCTATACCGATGGCACAGGATACCAGACAAGGAATATCACCTACGATGCAAGCTTGCTGTATGCGCCGCCGCCTTCATTCCCTCTTACTTCAGACCAATATACGCTGCTTTCATGGGAAGAGGTAAGATGAGAGACTCAAGGTTCAAATGTCACATATTGGAGCTTCATTGAGCATTGGTTATTGGGATTTGGGATTTTAGCTATGTTCACCTCGTTATTACAATCATTTGGCCTCGATATTTCTGATCTCTCCGCGAAACTGGTTTGGATAAAAAAAAATATCCGTGGCGAGAAAGAGATACATTCTTTCAATTCTTGCAATTTTCCTCAAGGTGCCATTGTGGATGGTGAGATTGTGCAGCATGAACAAGTGTGTGATATTTTGAATACAATGCTCAAAGACACATCTCCTGCGCTCACTACACCCTATGTGGTCGCTTCACTTCCTGAATCTAAAACATTTATCAAGGTGATAAACCTAAATAATGAACAACTAAATATCGCGAATGGCGTGTATGATGAATTGCCAAACCATATTCCACTTCCTTTAGATGAACTTATCATTGACTGGCAAATAGTAAGAGAATTTGACGACCATAAATTAGTCATTGTGGGAGCCGTCCCAAAGGTGATCGTGCACTCCTATACGAGCCTTCTCAATGAATGTGCACTGAAACCTATTGCTTTTGAAATTGAAGCTGAGGCAATTTTACGCGCGGTTACGCCCTTCATGTATCAGCAAAGAAACGCTCGCCTCCACCCCGTAGAGAAACTTCTCCACTCTTTTCGCCATGCGAAACAATCAGCGCCACCCCCCGTATCTCGCAGCGCACAACTTATGGTGGATCTTGGCGCAACACATACGAGCCTCATGATGGTGGATGGAGGGGTTATTCAATTTACTTCCAGCGTTGCGCTCTCAGGGGTTGAAGCAACGAATCGAATCGCAGAACGGTTGAAGCTCACCTATGATGAGGCAGAACGCGCGAAACGCATCTGCGGCCTTGACGCCAAGAAAGGCAAAGGAGTGGTGGCTGGTGTGCTCGAAAGCATGCTCACTTCCTGTGCAGTAGAAATTGAGCGCGCGCTCCATTTTTATGAAACGCATTTCCCCCATGGCAGTACAATACAAAAAATAGTGCTCACCGGCGGCGGCGCGAAATTGAGTGGTGCGGAAACGTTCTTGGGCGCACAACTCTCCATCCCCGTGATCTTAGGTGATCCCCTCATTAATATCAGTGTTGCTCCCAAGCGAAGAGGGATTCCGAGACATGAATCGCTTTCCTATACGACCGCCATCGGCTTAGCATTACGCAATAGTACAGAAAGGTTTTAACACTTTTGAAGACATGATTACCCTTAATCTTCTCGATCAAGAACACCGACAGCAATTATTCAAGGAATACATTGTATTGCTTTTGAGAGATAGTACCGCCATTACCCTTATCGTAGCGGCGGTGATAGCTATACTTCTTTCTGTCAGCAGATTCATTCTTTCTAATGATCTCAATGAAACTGCAAAAAGGACAAATATAGTCGCAGCCAATAACCAGCCGATCATGCAAGCGATCAGGGAATTAAACGATGAGTTAAATGCCAATGCATACTTCTCACAAGAGTATGTCGCCTGGTCTCATTGGCTCTCAACCTTTTCCTCACTCGTTCCCCGTGGCAATCAAATCATAACGATGGAGCTCAAGAGAAACGAACGCACGCTTCATATGGAAGGTAAGAGTAAAACACGGGATGATCTTCTTAAACTTAAAACAAATCTCGAAACATCCTCCCTTATCACGGAACTACAATTTCCCCTTTCAAATCTCCTCCTAAAAGAAAACATACATTTTGAGCTCTCTGCTTCCATCAATCCTGAATCCCTCAAATAACCATCATGTTTCATCTACGGCCGTTCATTATTACCGTCACCAGCCTGCTCATCGCAACAATGATTGGGGTACTGGTTATTATTCCCGCCATACGCGACATACGAACCCTCAACGAACGCATCCACACTCAACGAAAAGCACTCGAAATACTCTATCAGCGCGGCCAAAATATCCGCACCAGCTCCACAGAATATGAAAATGTCAAAAAAGACATTCCCCTCATCACCTCTTCTTTTCTTACGTTGGGGGACGAACTTGAATTTATCACCGCCTTGGAAGCTGCAGCGAGCACCGTGGGGATGCAGCAAGTCATTAATCTTGATACTTCCCAACATCTCACCAGCGAGGGATCTCCAGCGGAATCTCAATCTCGAAGAGTGTTATTGAGGCTTGATCTCGAAGGGAGCTTCTCGCAATTACTATTGTATGTACGGGAGCTTGAAGCAATGCACCCTTATGTAAACATACTGAGTATCTACGCAACACATGCGTCGCGCAGTACTTTGTCAAATACCTTTTCTCCCGATGAACGAACGGTGCCGCCCGCACCATTATTGAAAATTTCTCTTACTGCCGCAACCTACTGGCGCCCCTCCCGATGAAATCCATCGTCTCCTATGATCTTCCATAAACCTTCCTTCCTCATTTTACGCATTGCACCGCTCACCTATGTAAGTATCGTGGCACTCATCGTTATGGTGACATTACTATTTTTATATAAGAATTTCTACCTTACGATCGCTCAGGTTGAAACCCTTGCACAATTGGAAAGGACCGTAGCTAGAGAACGTCTTAATATGAAATTATGGGACACGGTTATTCACGAACGCCTCCTCAAATTAACAGTTCCCAAAACATCGCAAGAATCTGAACTGCGTGACCCCTTCATCCCTCTCTAAAACGCCTCGCACACCACTATGAAAATACCCCTCAAGGGGGTATTTTGTATGTAGGGGGGAATTTTCTAGGGATAGATCTGTTTCCCATCACTATCATAAAGGAATATTGCCTTCGTAGGACAGGATTCAGCGGCCGCTTTAATAGTGGCATCATCTGCGCTTTTTGGGTCTTTCACAATCGCAATATTCTCTTTATCAAGCTCAAACACTGTGGGGGCAATAGCGACACACGACGCCGCCCCGATGCAAAGTTCTCGTTCGACAACAATTTTTCCAATTGAAACCATAGTGCATTATCTATAAGGGTTCATAATGGTATTGAGATCATGAATCAGTCGATGAATGTCTTCATCACTCATCCCATGCACCTTTGCGCCTGCTTCAAGGGTATCGAATGGTGATGCATAGCACGTTACGCAGTGGAGATTGTATTCCGAAAGGACCCTGCGCGTTTCCGGCCATCGTGTGACCAGATCGCTGATATTCATTTCCTTGGTTACTACAATCGCTGGTGATTCTTGTGCGTGTCTTATGTGGAGCGCCTTTAACCCTTTCTGAAGCGCTTTGAATGCCAGAGATGCACAATGTATCCTTCCTTGCGTAATGCTCCCTCCCATCATCTTCAGTATATCAGATTCAGTGATTGATTCAATATCACGCACGTTTCTCCCATTAATCTGCTCGGAAAGCATGGAAGCTCCCGCCATTGAAAGTGCACAACCGCTACCTGACCATCGGATCTCAGTGAGTATGCCCTTTTCCACCTTGAGCGCTACCATAATATAATCGCCGCAGTTTTTATTATTTTCTTCTGCGCTCACGGTAGGATTATCCAGTGTGCCGAAATTGCGTGGATGCTTATAATGGTCCAAAATTTCTTCACGATAGAGTGATGACATAGTATGAGAATACCTATCATGAGCTAAACATCTGTCGAGCTTTCTGAAGGCCTGTCATAAGAACATCGACATCTTCCTTTGTATTATAAAGATAAAGACTCGCGCGGGCTGCCGCGCTTATACCCAATCGAGCCATAAGAGGGTGCGCGCAATGCGAGCCTGAACGAATCGCAATACCTTCATCGTCAAGAATGGTCGCAAGATCGTGCGCATGGATACCTCTAAGATTGAATGAGAAGAGCCCGAGACGATTTTCCATCGTGTGCGGACCATACAGGGTAAGCTCGGGTGTCTGGGTCAATCGGTGCAACGCATATTCGCCTAATGTTTGTTCATGGCTGGTGATAATCTCCCACCCTACTTTATGTAAGTATCCCACTGCCGCCCCAAACGCGATAACCCCTGCAATATCGGGGGTCCCTGCCTCAAATTTCCATGGCGCGTCATTCCATTCAGTTTTCCCTAGGGTTACGCGCTTAATCATATCCCCCCCTGTGAGAAACGGAGGACACTTTTCCAATATTCCCCGACGTCCATATAATATTCCTACGCCCAACGGCCCTAACATCTTATGTGATGAACATGCATAGAAGTCTATCCCCAACTTCTCTACCTCGACCGGAATATGCGGTGCAGCTTGCGCCCCATCAACCACCACGATGATACCGCGAGGCCTCGCGATTGCGGCCACTGCCGCAATATCATGTATCGTCCCGAGGACGTTCGACGCGTGCGAAAGCGCAATAAGACGTGTACGATCGGTTATCAATGAATCCAGTGATCCAACCTCTACGTCTCCTTTGTCTCTTGTGTCTTGTCTCTTGTGTCTTGTCTCTTGTGTCTTGTCTCTTGTGTCTTCAATGCATAGTCTTCCTTCTCCATCAATATCGATAACTTTCAATACTGCTCCTGTTTCCCTTGCGAGCTGTTGCCATGGTACAAAATTTGAATGATGTTCCGTAATAGATACGATGATATCGTCACCTGGCCGTAGGAATGTGCGCCCGTACGCAAAAGCAACGAGATTGAGCGCCTCGGTGGCATTCTTGGTAAAAATGATTTCTTCGCGGCTCCCTGCACCAAAAAATTGTGCCACGTCATCTCGTGTCTTTTCATATTGCCGTGTGGCTTCTTCCGCCAATGTATGAATACCTCGATGGATATTCGCGTTGATGTGCTCATAATAAGAGCGTAACGCATCCAGCACGACACGCGGCTTCTGGCTGGTGGCTGCATTATCGAGATACACCAATCGCTTACCATGGACCGTTCGCTGCAGTATGGGGAAATCGTCTACTAAATTACTCATACGGTATCATGCATAATTGTCTCTCCAAAATAGTATGTACATAATCCGTCATCAATTCCGCAGGTATCTTTCGAATGACATTCTGAAAAAATCCTCGCACAAGAAGTCTCCCCGCCTCACTTTTTATCATCCCCCGCGATTGGAGATAAAAATAATCCTCGTCATCGAACGTGCCAATGGTGGCGCCATGGGTACAGCATACGTCGTTGGCTAAAATTTCCAAAGATGGCCGCGTCGCGATGCGCGTCAAAGGACTTAACGAAATGTTTTCATTTCTTTGATAGGCATTTGAACCGTGCGCGTTCTGTTCAATACGTATCCTTCCGTCATACTGGAATACGGCGCTGTCTACGAGTACAGTTTTTATGAGAAGATCACTGGTGGTATATGAAGCGCTATGGTGTTGAAAGGTAGAAATGCTGCACAAACCTCTCTGACCAAAAATCATTCCTACGATGCATGCGTATGCTCCTTCCTGGGCGAGGTTTACTCGAATCATTTTTCTCCCCTCACAAAAACCATACAGGAGAATATACGACTTCTCATCAGCACAAACCGTACTCGTGAGCGTGTCCTCACTCTGTTCAAGAGGGATAAGGGTCAATGTGGATGACATACCGTAATTATCCTACCGATCCGTCCATCTGCAAACTAATAAGACGGTTCATCTCAACGGCATATTCCATAGGGAGTTCTTTGACTACTGGTTCAATAAACCCATTCACGATCATTGCTTCTGCAGTTGTCTTATCGAGTCCGCGGGATTGGAGATAAAACAGTTGCTCCTCTCCAATCTTGGATACACTCGCCTCATGCTCGACCGTCGCCTGGCGTTCATCGATATTCATTTCAGGATAGGTATCAGACCTCGACTGTTCATCCACAATCAATGCATCGCACACAACCTTTGACCGTGCGCGGAGAGCGCCCTTTTTCATTTTAATAAGCCCCCGATACGATGTCCTACCGCCATACTGACTTACTGATTTTGATACGACCGTGCTCGTCGTATCAGGTGCGTAGTGGATCATTTTTCCACCCGCATCTTGATGTTGCCCCCTTCCCGCTACTGCAAGGGAAAGCATCTCTCCATGTGCGTGAGGGCCGGTGAGAAAACAACTGGGATATTTCATTGTTATTTTTGATCCTAAATTACAATCGAGCCATTCTCCAGAAGCCTCTTCCTCGATGCGCATGCGTTTTGTCACGAGGTTATATACATTATTACTCCAATTTTGGACCGTGGTATAACGGACACGCGCACCTTTTTTCACGATAATTTCAACGACCGCCGCGTGCAGCGAATCGGTTGAGTAGATCGGAGCAGTGCAACCTTCTACATAGTGAAGAAAACTCCCCTCCTCTGCAATGATCAGGGTCCGTTCAAATTGTCCCATGCGAGCCGCGTTGATGCGAAAATACGCCTGGAGCGGCAGTTCGACGTGCACCCCTGCAGGCACGTAGATAAACGAGCCGCCGGACCACACCGCGGAATTGAGCGCCGCAAACTTGTTATCATTGACAGGGACTATGGTACCGAAATATTGCTTGACGATTTCTGGATATTCACGCAGCCCCGCATCCATACCACAGAAAATAACTCCCTGCGCTGCAAGACGCGCCTGCAGACTTCCATACACAACCTCTGATTCGTATTGAGCACTCAACCCCCCAAGCTGCTTCTTCTCATATTCTGGAATGCCAATGAGGTCATAAGTTTTCTTTATTTCCTCAGGCAATTCCTCCCAACGACGTGCTCGTTCCTCAATAGGTTTGAGGTAGTAATAGAACGCGTCAAAATCAATACTGGTAAGATCTGCGCCCCAGCGGGGAAGAGGACGGTTTTGGAAATACACAAAGCTTTTGAGGCGATATTCTCTCATCCATTCTGGTTCTTTCTTTTGACGTGAAATTTGCTCTACCACATCCTCCCCAATCCCAATCCTTGTTTTACATAGGGAACGTTCCGGCACCGAGAAGCCATAACGATAGTTCTGCGCAACAAACGGATTCTTAGACATGGAAAAAGTGCTTAAAACCTTTCTGTTCTAATTCTCGCGCGAGCTCTTTGCTTCCCGATTGTACTATCTTTCCTTGAACCATAACGTGTACAAAATGAGGCTCGATGAATTGGAGTATCCGCTGATAATGGGTAATAATAACGACGGCCATTTCACCGCTCAGTGCATGCATGATTCCCGCGGTTACCGTTTTCAACGCGTCAATATCAAGCCCGGAGTCGGTCTCGTCCAGTATGGCATACGTGGGTTTGAGGATCATCATTTGGAGAATTTCTGCCTTCTTCTTTTCCCCACCCGAAAATCCTTCATTCAAGGGGCGATCAAGAAAGGCGTCGTCCAAGGCAAGATCTTTCAGGATACTTCGCATGAACGCTCTCAATTGTGCGATAGAAATCTTTTCGCTGAACCGCGCGATATGTGCCTCGTGTAAAAACTGGGCAAGAGGTACACCTTGAACCTCACGGGGATGTTGAAACGCTAAAAACACTCCTGCACGAGCGCGCATTTCAGGCGCTGCTTGAGTAATGTCATCACCATTGAGTACAATTTTTCCCTGCGTGACACAAAAGCAAGGATGCCCCATGAGCGCATGCGCGAGCGTGGATTTACCACTCCCATTCGGGCCCATCAGCGCATGAATCTCGCCAGGACGAATAGTAAGATTGACACCGTGAAGGATTTCCTTTTCATCGACGCTCACGTGGAGATTATGTATTTCTAACGCTTTTAACATATCAATTTCGTAACTGGTCCTAAATCAAATCGGCGATAGTTATTTCTTGCGCCGTATGTGAGATAGACCTAGCCAATTCATGCCATACCCTTTTGGCGGCACAATGATCTTCACGGATACAGGTAAAGTTGCCAGCACCAGGACATTTGAAGGGCGCAATATCATATTCCATACACTGTAAGATATCCTGTACGGTAAGTTTAGAAGGGTCATGCGCCAAGCGATATCCGCCTTTGACGCCGCGTTGCGCCGTGACTATATGCGCTCTGCGGAGTGGATGAATAAGCTGTTCAAGATACTGATACGGGATTCCTGTGTCTTGTGCGATGGTATGCACTGATACCGCGCAATTATCTCTCCATTGCCTCGCGAGCTCAATGACCGCGCGCAGGGCATATTCGGAACGGGTTGAGAACATCATAATTCTGAGTTATTATATCAGATATAACTATTATGAGGATTAAATTTGACAATGTCAAATGGAGAGAGTAAAATGATATCGTCCAATTTAGTCTCTTGAATTAAGAATTTCTCACGCGTATGGCGCATAAAAAAGCAGGAGGTTCTACCTCCTATGGCCGTGATTCGCAAGGACAACGTCTGGGAATTAAGGTATACGCAGGCGAGGTAGTCAAGCCTGGCATGATTATCGCACGCCAGCGCGGTTTAAAATATCATATAGGCACAGGCGTAAAACGCGGATCTGACGATACTATTTATGCAATGAAAGAAGGGGTGGTGCAATTTCGCACAAAAAAACAACCGGCATTTACCGGAAGTTTGCGTCGTATAAGCGTGATAGATGTTATTGATAGATAAATGCCTTCCGAGTGCTTTACGCAGCGACAATTCCCATTAAAGGAAACAGTATGTTAGACGTACCTCTCCCCGTTCCTGCCCCTCATCCTCAGCCACCTCCTCCTCCGTATTGACCCTATGAGGAGAGAATAGTGCGCGGTAGAGAGTATACCTTTCAATAAAATTGAAAGGAGAGGGATTACATTCATTTTTGTTTCATTACCGCATTGATAAATTCCTTGAACAACGGATGCGGCCGCAGGGGGCGCGACTGGAATTCGGGATGAAACTGGACACCCACCATGAATGGGTGATTTTTTATTTCTATTATTTCAACTAAATCTTTTTCTGGATTAATTCCTGAAAAGAGAGCACCTGCCTGCATAAAACGTTCACGATAGTCATTATTAAACTCATAACGATGGCGATGGCGCTCGTTAATAATATAGGCATGATCCAATGATTTTCTCTTCACTGCAGATGGTTCTTTAGAAACATACGCATCATATGCTTTTGTGCCTTTCATTAATTTACATTCATATGAACCAAGCCGCATACTTGCGCCCATATGTTTCTCCGCAAGGTTTTTTTCTTGTTCAGGTATGATATGGATAACCGGGTGTTCTGTCTTTTGGTCAAATTCTGTTGAATTAACGGATTTTAATTTCATTACCGCGCGCCCAAATTCAATAGACATCACTTGCATGCCTAAACAGAGACCAAAATACGGTACACCATGTTCGCGCGCATATTGCGCAGCGAGGATTTTCCCCTCTATTCCGCGATTCCCAAACCCCCCCGGCACTACGATACCGTCCATGGATTTTAACTTTTTCCATTCCTGTTTATTATTCTCTTCAAGTTTCTCCGAATCAATATCCTGCAGAACTAGTTTTACTTCGTGATAGGCGGCCGCAGCTTTTAAGGCTTCATGCACACTGATATATGCATCGCCATGTGCGGTATATTTGCCAACCAAGGCGATTTTCACCTTGCGGCCGCGGCCATTTTTAATCCTGCGATTCAGCTGCTTCCAGGGAGAAAGATTTGGTTTCTTGCCCTTAAGCTGGAAATGGTGGTAGATCAATTTGGAAATACCGAAACTTTCAAAATTGATAGGAACTTCATAGAGAGATTTCACCGTGGGCGCAGGGATGACATTTTCTGTTGGCACATCGCAGAAGAGTGCAATTTTCTCCAATAAATCCCTGGGAATTTTCTGATCTGCACGAGCAAGGATAATGTCTGGCTGGATGCCTACGCGATGGAGCTCCCGCACTGCCATCTGGGTGGGCTTTGTTTTAAGCTCTCCTGAAGTGCCGAGATAAGGAAGAAGGGTGATGAGCGCAAACAGCACATGCTCCTGACCAATTTCTCGATGTAACTGCCGCGCAGCTTCAAGGTAAGGTTCTCCCTCGATATCGCCAACAGTGCCGCCGATTTCTATCAACAAAAAATCTGCCTCTGCTTGCCGGGCAGTCGTGATCACTTTTTCTTTTATCGCCCCAGTGATATGAGGAATTATTTGTATGGTGCGTCCAAGGTACGCACCCTGGCGTTCATTGGCAATTACCTTTTGATAAATCTGGCCAGTAGTAATATTTGATTCCTTTGAGAGCGGCTCGTCAATAAACCGTTCGTAGTGACCAAGATCAAGATCTGCCTCATAGCCATCATCAGTGACAAACACCTCCCCATGTTGATAAGGATTCATGGTACCGGGATCCACATTTAAATAAGGATCAATCTTTAGCACGCTCACCCGGTAACCCGCAGCTTTAAGTATCGCGCCAATAGATGCCGTCGCAATACCTTTACCTAATCCAGAACACACGCCACCAGCGACGAAGATATATTTGGTCGATATGTTCATATCATTCTCCTTCTATTTCAAGAAAAAACGTTACCTGAATATCGTGAGGAAGGTGGAGCGATACGGTATGTTTTCCTACTGTCTTTATGGTCTCGTAGTGTCTCAGTGCCTGGTGAGGAATTTGGATTCCTAATCCTTGGAATGCATGGAGAATATCTGACGAGTGTATACCTCCATAGAGCAACCCTTGAGGGGTTGCTTTTCTCTTGAAAGGTAAAACGGTTTTCTGAATGGTTTGCGCCAATGCCCGTAGGGCGAGCTGTTCTTGGGACCGACGTTCAAGAGCTTTGCGAGATTCATGGCGCACCCTCTCAATGGCACGTTGGGTGGGATACGTGGCTAACTGGTTGGGGATGAGGTAATTGCGGGCGTAACCCTCCTTTACTTCTTTGATCTCTCCCACTCTCCCTAATTTGGGAATATCACACAGAAGGAGAACCTTCATACGTGAAGCATTGAGAAGTTGGAATTTGGGAAATCGTTGTAAATTCTAGAAGCTACCTCGATTCAAGATTCCAAATTCTTTAATAATTCTAATGCCTTTTCCAATTGCGGATCTTTCTCTGCACCTGCGTCCTCCTGCGTTACTTCAACCTCTATATCCGGCGCAATACCTTCCTTGTCAATTTGTCTATTGTTCGGCGTAAACCACCGTGCGGTCGTGAGCTTCACCGCAGAGCCATCAGAAAAATCATGCACTTCTTGGATGGACCCCTTCCCAAAAGATTTCTGCCCTACCACCGTTGCTAACCCATAATCCTGGAGGGCGCCCGCAACAATCTCTGATGCAGACGCCGATCCATGATTTATCAGTACCACGGCGGCAAACCCCTTGAGCGTCTGGTTCTTTACCGCCCGATATTCCTTCACCTCCATGTCCTTTGAGCGTTCGAGGACCACAGGCCGTTCCGCATCCACCCAGAAACTCGCTATCTCTACTGCCAGGGATAGATAACCTCCCGGATTATTACGTAAGTCGAGCACCACTCCTTTTATGTTCTTTGCAAGCAGTGATTCTACGGCATTCCTAAACCGTTCTCCCGTATCCGCATTGAAATGGGAGATGTGGAGATAACCAATACCGCCTTCCTTCACCTCTGAACGAACGCTCACAATCTGAATATCGTCGCGCATGATCTCAAACATTGTTGGTTCCTTGAAATCGTCTCGCATAACCAGAAGCTTTACGTACGTTCCTTTTTCTCCGCGGATACGGTTGACGGCCTCATCAAGCATCATGCCAGTCGTATCCGTCGTATCTATTTCAACAATCCAATCACCGCTTTTCAATCCCGCGCGCTCAGCAGGGGTTTCTGGGAGAGGGGCAATGACGGTAAGCTTTTTGTCACGAATGCCAATCTCTGCGCCAATACCTTGAAATTTTCCGTGCATTTGTTCCGCAAATTCCTGCGCTTGTTTTGGCTCCATAAATGCGGAATAAGGATCGTCCAGTGACGCCACCATGCCCGCCAGCGAACCATAGAATAACTTCTTTTCGTCTACGGGATTATCGATAAAGCTCTCTTGGATCCACTCCCAGAGGTCCCAATAGAGATTAAAGTCTGCGTTTTGCTGCAATGACGCGCTTATCGCAGCATCCTTGTTTACCACCCTCCCTCCGTCTCCGCTCACCTTGCTTCCCTGCTTTAACCCCTCTTCATGTCCCAAGGAAAAACCTCCTACGTAACCCCCCCCAATCACCAAAATACAAAGCAAGGTGAGCAATAGTATTCTTACCCACCTTCTTTTCTTCACTTTTTCTTCCCTCAGAGGATTTTCAGCCATATACAAGATTATACCATGTCAAGGAATGAAATGGCTATAATTTCCTCAACGTCTCTGCAAAAAGTGGTTCAAGCTTAAGAATAGCAAATTTTTTGAGCATTTGTTGAGAAGGAATAGGGATAGTATTCGCAAAAACTACTTCTTTAATCCTATGATCCCGTAAGCGGGATATGGCAGGGCCGCTCAATACCGGATGGGTTGCGGCAATCCGTATATCGCGAACGCCGCATTGCCAGAGCGCGTCAACACTGGTACTGATCGTTCCCGCCGTATTTATTTCGTCATCAACGATAATCGCCGTAGCATACGAATTCACACAGACAAACCTGCGCGTCTTTACCACATCATGGTGGGGGCGTTCCTTTGGTATATAAAACGTGGGCAAACGAAGTGCGTTCGCGAGACGCTGTGCTCTTTCTTGTCCTCCTTCATCTGGTGACACAACGACGGCGTGAGAGCGTATTTTTCTAAAATATCGCGAAAAAAGTGGAAGCGCACTGATCTCTCGAAGGCCGGTATACATGCGCGCGAACGACGTATGATGCAAATCGCTGGTGAGGAGCCGTCGCAGTCCTACTTGCCTCAATATTCTCGCAAAGAGCTCACCTCCTACCCCTTCACCCTCCACATTCACATGCTCTTGACGACGATACGGAAGGAAAGGAATGATGGCGGTGATACTATGCGGATGGAGACGCGTGAGGGCGTCAATAAGCAGAAGCAATTCAACCATGTGATCATGCGCGGGACGGCATCCTGATTGTACGAGCACCACCTTTTTATTCTCTACATATCTCCTTCCCGCGCAAATCCGCACGTAGGTTTCACCATCGCTATAGGGATGAATGTCAGTGGCAAGGAGAGGCGCACGCAGGAGGCGGGACAGACGTGCCGCAAACTCCTTATGCGATGACCCTGATACGACACAATATGGATTCATGGAAAACGTAGTCCGTTATACACTGTTCACGAGTGTATTGTAGCAATTATTACTTCCGTTGCCAATTACCATTATAATGATACAATGAAGATCAAGTGGAGATAAATCATTTAAACGTATGACAAGAATGACACGCCGTATTATTACTGCATCATTTATCCTTGTATTCCTCATCACTGCCCCTCTCATTATCCTGTATGCCTCCGGATACCGCTATAATCGTAAACGAGGCACTATGCAAGGAACAAGCGCCATTACGATCTCTACCAAACCAAAGGGCGCGCGCGTGAGTATAAATGGAATAGCACAAAACGAACTTACCCCCTTCCGTATTACGCAGCTCTTCCCTACCACCTACCACCTCAAGGTCGAGAAACAAGGCTATACATCATGGGAAACCACTGTCGTGGTGGAGCCGTGGAAAAACAAATTATATTCATCGGTCCGCCTCTTTTCCCTCACCCCCCCCGAAGCATTGCCCCCTTCCTGTGCGCGCCATTCCATCCTCTCTCATAATCCTCCTTCTCCATGGACACTCCTCTCTTCCTCATCGAGTGATCCGTTTATTCTTTTTAACGCACATAAAAAAACATGCACACCGTTAAAAATGGATAGTCCCCCCATCGCCACCACCGAAGATAGTTCGGGAAATTCCTATGCCCTGCTGAGCCTCTCTCGCCAACCGAAATTGACCGTGGTGAACTCTCCTCTGATTGGTAACGAAAAAGTGAGAAATTTCTCCCTGAAACGGCCTGCCACCCATATCACACTTCTCAATGACCGGGAAGTATGGGCATGGGATGCCGCATCGATAAGCCGCATCATCAACTTTGGGGATCAACAGACAATGACAAACCTCAAGGTGATTGATCTGTTGCCTTTACAAAATGGGCTCTATACGCTCGAAGAGGATCCTTTAGGAACTCTCATACTGCGACTCCGCAACAGCGATGATCCCTCGCTCTATCGTACAATTGCCACCCTCGTTCTCTCTCCCGAGAGTCAGTTTATCCACCGCTCACCTACCGATACGCTTACCATTCTTGATAATCGCAGTTCCCGCGTCGTGCTCATTGATCTCACCCGCCCCGAATCGCCTCCTTTCGAATTCTCACTCTTCACCCATGCAGCATGGTCCACTACTGGTGAATATCTTACCCTCTCGAACGACCATGAAATATCGCTTCTTCACTACGATAAAAAAAAGAATGGTCAGCGTGTCACGCTCCTCACCCGGATATCTGATCCCCTCCGTTCTGTGCTCTTGATTCCCGAAATTGGCTACGTTGCCTATACCACCCCTACCCATCTCTCATTTATTTCCCTCAACTCAGAAATAGACTCCTTTCCTCACACTCCCTTTGCGCTCCCAGAATCCGTCATTCTCGGCTTTTCGTCAGATACGCTTTATCTTGCTTCGCAAAACACAATCTTCAAATATGAATTGCCTTAGATAGTTCCTGTCTAAAAAGTCTTCGTGTGAGCATCTGTTGATCAGGTTCTCAACGCCTCGGGCTCTTTCCCAATTCCTGTTTTCTACCCTGTGAGGGCTGCGATCGTGCGGAGGTTGCGTCCGATGAT
>JBFLWV010000018.1:0-16363 GCA_040757655.1 Patescibacteria group bacterium
GTCAAGCAGACGCGGATCGACGGGTTGTGCGGTATATTCCTTTTGTTTTGGTGGCATACGTTTTGTTTTTAACGGTAGTATGCCACTATTATCTCAAATTATTGGTTTTTGCGTAACATCAGTTATTAACTAAATTACAAATACTATGCCAAACACGCCAGAGCGATATTCTTTTGAGAAGGCGCAGGAAGAAGCCTCTCAAATGCAGGAGAAAATTAAATCCGGCGAAGCCGCAACCTATGATGAAGCCGAGAAGCTGATTGAGGAACAGAGAGAAAAACCAGATTTTTTTGCTGGCCTCGACGACAGACAACGTGACGACTTGTTGCGTTTCTTTTTGGAGAAACACGACCAAGAAAAATTCGCCAAGGAAGTGCCAGAGAGAGAACCAATTCAATATCCGGGCAAAAATCCTTTTGAGGTCATGAAATCCAAGGAAGCACTTCCTGAAAAAGGAATGATTTTTAGTTTGCAATTTAAGGGTGGATATGAGGGTGTTGGTCATGTTGTTGCTTATGAGAAATTAGAGAGGCCAAGCATAACTGAACATGGGGACAGAATTTATCTAAGTGTACAAGGACGCGATCTCTATTTCTCAATTGAAAATCCAAATTATTTTTATAAATCGACCGAGCCGTATAACCGGATGTCTGGCAGTAGCTATGTACCCCACGGTTTTGACAGATTAGACGCAATTCCAACTTCTGATGGCGGACGAGCTTTGGTTCAGAAAAAAGCATGGGGTACAAATTTAAGCTACAGCATTGATAGCTACGAAGACAGAGATTTTTCTCGTGTTCTCGATGAGGGAAAGCTTGATGAACTGCAATCAACAATCGTTGGTGCTCTCCAAGAAAAAATCGGACTTTCTCAAGCAGATGCCGAGCGCGTTGCCAGTGAGGTTGTTGGAAGAATGGCGCAGAAAGAAGAAAAGGAATAATTGGATTTGCCGCCAAAGAAAAACTTGAAATTGTCATCGGTGCGGCTCCGCCGCGATTTCGGGCGGGGCTTCCTCGCCGCCGCTTGCGGCGGCGAAATGCATTCGAACTAATTTAAGAATACAGCACCACTTGTACGGAGCGCGCACAACTCCCCGCAGTAGTGCGGAGCACGCTGCGGGGCAGGCGCCATCGCGTGGGCTTACGTCCATGTGGGTTCAACTCCCACCACCAGCACCACGTAGAAGAAATATACGTAGCGATCAGGCAGGTATGGATATCCACATCATCAACACTGCCATCACGAGAACACAGCTCACTGAAATCGCTTCCGAAAGGTTTGGCGATATCGTAAAGGCGGTCGTCGACATTAAACGTGGGGTGATGGCAATAGGCGGCGAAATGCATGCGGATGAAGAAATTGAACTATTGGCGCAAGGATCAGTCCAAGACGATTTATGGGGAATTAATTTATACCCAGATAAAACAGATGAGGGATGGATTGAATTCGATTCCATGATTAACCTGCGTCCCTCGCAAGGCAACCGCTCACGCTCAGTGGAGGACCCTACTATCAGACAAACAATCACGCACATCGTTGCATCGTTAATAACTGATTAAATATGCCGCCATTGCATACAGACCTTGCCGCCGGACGATGGCACACCCTCTCTTTGGCAGAACAGTTGGGGAACATTGGCAGTGAGGCAGGCCGATCTCTTGCCCGATGGCAAGAACATGATACAGAACGTTTTGCGTCCGCGTTCGCCCGTGCCTTGGAACTTTTTAATTTGAGCATCACCGACCCCCGCTGGCCGATACAGCGCGTGCGCGAACTCGCACGGGCGCGAGAAGTCTTTTGCGACTATTTTTTCGGCGGTAACACCTATCATTCCACACCGGACTCACTGGAAAAATATTTTTACCCTTATGCGCTCCTCGCACGCAAAAAAAATGAGTGCCAATAATGGAAATGCAAATCTATCAAAATGACCAGTTAGGCCTCCCTTCGGTCGGCACTGACTCCCTTCGGGCCGCACTATCCTTCGGAAAGTGTGGGGTCATATCTAATAAGTGCCTAACTGAGCCCAGCACTTTTTCCGAAGGGTAAAGTGTCTGTCGGAATTTCAGGATTGAAATTCCGATACGAGAATATATTTCAAACTCATCCCAGCCATGCATCTTTTTCTCGTGAGGGATAGTATGGAATTAACACCTTGTCATAATTCCTTCTTTCCACTATACTCTGTTAAGATAAAACAAAAAAATTTTACCGCGGGGTAGAGCAGTAGCAGCTCGCCTGGCTCATAACCAGGAGGTCGTGGGTGCGAATCCCACCCCCGCAACCAAAAAACACTCAACCATCAAGTCGGGTGTTTTTTGGTGTTCAGCGGGGAGCGGCACAACTGCTTGTGCCGCGTGTGGGATGCGCAAGCCGGAGCGTTATGCGACGAGCAAAGAGGCGAGGAGCATCGCGAGGCGGGGTCGCGGCCGAGGAGGCGGAAGCCGACGAGAGCTGTGACCGAATCCCATCCTGGGCATTCGGGTTCCGCTCTCCGGGGACGTCGAGCGTGAATGCCCGTGAAACATGAAGCAGTTCATGTTTCACCCCCGCAACCAAAAGGGACTCAAAGTACTTTGGGTCCTTTTTGGCGTACATCAACTGCAAGCACAAAACTGCAAGTGTTATAGTAACAAAACTGCAAGTTGACTAATCAATAACATTTGATATACTAATACTCGAAAATGAGATTATTCTCAAGTAATAATATGCCTACACCAAGCGAAACATCATTTCGAGTTATAGTTGAAAAAGATGAGGATGGTTTATTTGTCGCTTCTGCTCCCTCGCTTCCAGGATGCCGCACGCAAGGCAAAACCTATGAAGAAGTTATTGGACGGATGAGAGAAGCAATAGAGCTTTATTTGGAAGTATTAAAGGAGGAGCGGCAATTTGAACCAATTACCGCAAAAGAGACGCCGCGATTTCTGGCGATTGAAGACGTAGCCGTGCAAGTATGAGCAGGCTTTTTCCTATTGATACCCGGAGAATGGAACAAATCCTGCAGCAACTCGGCTTCCGGTTGATACGACAAAAAGGCAGTCATGCTTTCTATAAACATCCAGACAGACGGATTACGATGATCCCATTACACTATGGAGAAGATATTGGCAGAGGGTTGCTACAAAAGATAATCACGGAAGACCTGCATTTAAGCATCGAACAATTTAACGAACTACGGTAAAATTACAACAAATAATATCCAACTCACGAGCACCAACCACGTGAGTTTTTTATTTTTAGAAACTCAGCTGATAAACAATACAACCAGTCGCTATTACCAGCGATTTTTTATTTTCCTCAAAGGGCATTGCCCTGTAGAGCAATTTGTGATTCGTCCCTGCAAACTGCCGCACTTCTCAAAAGTTAAACGCATCTATCCGAGTAAGATAATAACCTGTGTGGTACAGAAATGGACGAAATAGTTTGCTCACAAATTGTCTTACGAGGTTGACAACTCTCTCTCTCTCTCTGCTTAACTGAGCACTGAACAAACAGTGCTCTTTAAATTTATCCGAAGGAGGTGATAAAAAGTGAAAAGTGCTCTTTTTCTTTTCCTCTTATCCATTTTAGCCAGCAGCTATGCTTCTGATTCTGATTCCATTTGGATCCACTTTGATCTGTGATGGCCAAACGATAAAGAATTTGCCATCTATCAGTATAAGGACACCGAGAAACAGGGCATCGTGGCAAGATACGATGGGGAAAAATATACTGCCAGGAATTGGGAGCATAAGTAGTCGGGGTATATTGTCTGGGACATTTACCTAAAGGATCCAGATAAGAGGAAGATTGATTTTACCCAAATGTTTTGAGCATTTTTCAAAATTCGAGCCATTTGGCGCGAAATGGCTCGTATTTCTTCAGATGGGCGTGTAGCGCGTGCTTTTTCCTCTCCCTTCTTTCTTCAACCTCTCTTGTCGAACAAGCATTGCCAGGTAACGCGTCGCACTGCGATGCGGAATGCCGAGCAAGATCTGCGCCTCGTCGTTGGTGATCTTGCCGTGGGCGCGTACAAAGGTTAAAATTTTTTCAAATTTCTCATCTCGCTTTTTAAGCCGTGCGGCCAACGCCCGCGCCTGCGACCTTAAAAGCTGCTGCTTATTTTCCGCATGCGCTTTTGCCGCATCAAATACCGAAATTTCCATGACAACTTCCACCGGCTTTTCCACAACTTTCTCGACTACCCGTTCGACGATTTTCTCAACCGGCTTCTCGATAATTTTTTCAACGACTCTTTCAACCGGAACTTCCTTTATTATTTCGATGGGTTTCTCGACGATCTTTTCCACCACTTTTTCAACCGGCACTTCCCGAATGACTTCAATCGGCACTTCTTTCACGACCTCGCGTACGATTGTCTGAGATTTGTCGACGGAAACGGCAGGCGGAGGAGAGACTACTGGCGGCTCCGTATCGGCGCTCGCCGCGACATCCGACGCTGTGGAGTCTACATCGTTTCCAACGGTGGGCGAAACTCCGTCAGAGGGCGATTGGAACGATGATCCGTCATTGTCTGCGACAGAAACGTTTGCCGGTACCTCTTCTCCGACGTCATTTTCCAACGGCACATTCTTATTTGTCGTTCCCCGCGCTGTAGTTTGATCCTCCATACAAATCCATTGTAGCACAGTCTAAACACACTTGCTGAAAAATCGACAAACTGCCGACTACGGCGGCTTTTTTGCTTTCCCTTAAATGGCATGGCTGAGAAACTTCGAGATGCTGTTTAAATCCGCGTGGAAACCACGGATAGTTAAAAGTTCATTCACCTCTCGATCTGTACTACTACGGCAGTTATATAGTCTTGTCCGCCCTTCCTCACATATACGTGCCGTACACACTTCACTGCCTCCTGAGCATTATGGCATTCTCGCAATAGCTTACCAAGCTCTTCGTTGCGTATCACATCAAATAATCATTCAGTTGCAGCAATAATCCACTGATCCTTATCTCCGAGACGATAATTTCCGATTCAGGGCCTGGAATCACGCCCACATCACGGAAATACGCGTCGCCTAATGTCCGCGTAGGCATAAATCCATATTCACCTTTCACGACATACTGCCCAGCTATGACACCACCGTACTCTTGTATTCTTAAACGCTCACTCTCCTCCCCTCCTCGATGATATGTGGTTAATTGCTGAATGCCACCTTCCCCTATGACCAAAAGACGACTATCTCCCACATAGGCATAATGTATAGATAAACTCTTTTAAACGTATGGTATACGCCAGCATCGTCAATAAAACGCTCGGAGGACTGTGCGAGGTAGCGGTCAGGCCGACTCTGCCACTATCTGATAGGCCTGACCGCGGCGGCCTTTAGGCCTGCCGAGTTCCGCAAAAGTAAATTGGCGTGCAGGCGGGAATACCATAGTTCTAAAGGTATATCTCTATAGGTCCAATGGGGAATTATGTGGTAGTTTATATGATGGTGTATCTTATAAACCTGCCACAAGTTCACCAAATCGCAACCTAACGAAAGTCAGGCTCTTTGCTCAGAGCCTGGCTTTGTACCATTATCTGTCTGACGTGCGTTATTCTACCGGCGCGTTCGTGACGGTGAATTGCTTACTGGTGCAGTTGTTTCCCTCGCTCGATTCTGTAATTCCTTTGGTCACGTCAACGCAATAATACGCGGTATGGTTCCCCAACGTCGCAGTCCACTGGCTTGAGGTGAGAGAGGTGCTGGCGCCCGCAGAAAGCGATGGGGTGGATACATCACTTCCCACCCGCCCGGTGGTGGAATTGAGACAGTTAGAGTTATCTACACAGAAACGGGAATAGGATGTACCCGTAGAATAATTGCCAGAGTTTTTCACACTACCGGTGAACGTAACTTTGGTATTCGTATAGGGATTAGGATTAGACAACGTAATGCTTTGCGCCACAAGGTCTGGAGCACTCACCGTAAAACTATACCCCTTACAATTATTATCCTCATTCGATTCAGCTTCTGTCTTGCCCACATCCGCGCAGAGATACACAGTATGGGAGCCAGCGGTCGCAGTCCAGTAGGCTTCAGAGTCTTGGCTGTTGTCTGCACCGGGTGCTAATTCCCAAGGGAAGTCAACATCAGTGTTGCCGACGCGACCAGTGGTGGAGTTAAGGCAGTTGGAATTGTCAATGCAGAAGCGGATGTAGAACAAGTTCTTAGTTGCCGCATTGCCTTGATTCTTCACGATGCCCATGAAGGAAAGGTTTTTGCCCGCCACATACGGTGCACTCTCAATAATTTCCACGCTCGAGACGATGAGATCTGGCTGAGGGGCAGAATTCACTGTAAAGGTGTAGCTGCCACAGTTGTTATTCTCATTGCTCTCACTCACGACCTTGCTCACATCCGCACAGAGGTAGACGGTGTGGGTGCCGGCGGTCGCAGTCCAGTAGGCTTCAGAGTCTTGGCTGGTAGCCTGGCCGGCGCCTAATTTCATCAATTGCTCTTCCCCTACCTGTCCGGTGTTACTGTTGAGACAATTACTGTTATCCACGCAGAATCGTATATAGAAATTTCCTGAGGCAGTGTTGCCGTCATTTCTCACATTACCCATGAAATCTATTTGGTTACCCGCGTAGAAAGGACCATTTGATACCGTACTCACCTCATAGGAAATAAGGTCTGCTTGCGGGGCTGCGCTTACGGTGAGCGTCACGCTGGTGCAGTTGTCATTCTCATTAGATTCCGTGACCACTTTACCCACGTCCGCGCATAGATAGATGGTATGGGTGCCTTCTTGAGCTACCCAATCTTCAGAGTTTAGGCGCACCGCATCACTATTGGCTACTAAGCTTGGGACATACATATCACTCCCCACTTGGCCAGTGGTTGAATTCAAACAATTATTGTTGTCCACGCAGAACCTGGCGTAGGATGCCCTTGATTCCTCATTGCCGTTATTATAGACATAACCAGTAAACATAATAGGATCACCGGCTGTAGGACTCATAAGAGAAGCTGATAGATCGTCAGAGACAAGATTAGGTTGGGCACCGGCCTGAACAGTAAAACTATACCCCTTACAATTATTATCCTCATTCGATTCAGCTTCTGTCTTGCCCACATCCGCGCAGAGATACACAGTATGGGAGCCAGCGGTCGCAGTCCAGTAGGCTTCAGAGTCTTGGCTGTTGTCTGCACCGGGTGCTAATTCCCAAGGGAAGTCAACATCAGTGTTGCCGACGCGACCAGTGGTGGAGTTAAGGCAGTTGGAATTGTCAATGCAGAAGCGGATGTAGAACAAGTTCTTAGTTGCCGCATTGCCTTGATTCTTCACGATGCCCATGAAGGAAAGGTTTTTGCCCGCCACATACGGTGCACTCTCAATAATTTCCACGCTCGAGACGATGAGATCTGGCTGAGGGGCAGAATTCACTGTAAAGGTGTAGCTGCCACAGTTGTTATTCTCATTGCTCTCACTCACGACCTTGCTCACATCCGCACAGAGGTAGACGGTGTGGGTGCCGGCGGTCGCAGTCCAGTAGGCTTCAGAGTCTTGGCTGGTAGCCTGGCCGGCGCCTAATTTCATCAATTGCTCTTCCCCTACCTGTCCGGTGTTACTGTTGAGACAATTACTGTTATCCACGCAGAATCGTATATAGAAATTTCCTGAGGCAGTGTTGCCGTCATTTCTCACATTACCCATGAAATCTATTTGGTTACCCGCGTAGAAAGGACCATTTGATACCGTACTCACCTCATAGGAAATAAGGTCTGCTTGCGGGGCTGCGCTTACGGTGAGCGTCACGCTGGTGCAGTTGTTGTTCTCGTTGGATTCTGCAATGGTCTTCCCCACGTCTGCGCAAAGATACGCGGTGTGGGTGCCAGCGGTCGCGACCCAATCGTCGGACATGAGTTGTACACTCGCTCCTGCGTCAAGTGCAGCCGTCTGTGTATCACCACCGACACGATTGAGGGTGGAATTCAAACAATTACTGTTGTCTACGCAAAAACGCGCAAAGGATATACCAGCTGATGCACTCCCATTATTCTTCACGGACCCCTTAAACGCGATAGGATCGCCTGCGGTAGGGTTCAACAGGGTGGGAGTAAGCTGAAGGCTGATGAGATCCGGCCTTTTAAAACTAATTGTTTTTGCCTGCGACTTCATCCCCATATCCAACCCCACGCTCAAGGCAAGCGCGCCCACGAATCCTGCAAAGAAGAAGCTGAAGAAGAGCGCTTTCCAGGTCTTGACCTGTCCGGTACGGATAAGGGAGAAGAATGAAAGTTTCGTTTGTGAATCCTTGATCGCCTGATCTACAGGACGATGAGATGGTTGATGAAACGACATAGGTGTTTGTTTTAGTTGATAAACGCACCTCTAATAAAAGAAAAATTTAGCGATGTTTCATACTCACTTTGTTATTTTTTTAAACAGTTTCACAATGTCTGCACGAGAGATAATGCCAACCAGGTGTCGTCGGGTATCCACCACAGGGAGTGGATTTATCCGCTGTTCGGAAAAGATGCGCGCGGCTTCAGAAACTTCTGTGTATGGAGTAACGGTTACCACAGGCGTGGTCATAAGATCCCTCGCGCGCACCTGGTATACCATCTCAAGCTCTCCATGGACAGCACCTTTATGACCCACGATCTTGAATTCTGATAAAAGCTTCACATAGCTTGGAATATGAATGTGTTCTTCCCGGCTCAATAAGTCGTATTCGGTAATTATGCCAATCACACGGCGCGCGTGATCTATCACCGGGACACCGGTAAGGGCGCGGTCAAAGAGAAGCTCTGCCACTTTCATAAGCGGTGTATCATTTTTCACGGTAATTACTTTCTCCGTCATGATCTCGCTTACGCGCATACTCCCCTAAAAATAAAAAACTTCTTCTTATGAGAAGCTAAAAAAAATTATTGCTCACGCACAATATTACAATTTTTGCCTTTAAAAGACATATCCCTTTTGATTTTTGTTTTCTAAGACAAATGAATTATATCATGCGATTTGTATTTTGTCAAAATTTGTTCTATCATTTATTTACGATATAATGCACATCAACTGCCAGGGTAGCTCAGACCGGTAGAGCAGAGGACTTCACCCCGCACCAAAATAATTACAAGGCTGGGTAGCTCAGTTGGTTAGAGCGAGGGACTCATAAGCCCTAGGTCGTGGGTTCGATCCCCACCCCAGCTATAACTACAATTTGGTGCGGGGCGAGTAAGCCCGCAACAGTTTTGAGTTTTGACATTTGAGCTTTGAGTTTATTATCTGTGTCCACGTTCATCGTTCATGGCGGCAAACCGCTCCGAGGCACTTATCCGGTATCCGGTGCAAAAAACGCCGCGCCCAAACTTCTCATCGCTTCTCTCCTCACGGATCAGAAGTGTATTTTTCATAATATCCCGCAATTCTCTGACACCGCGCGCAGTGCCGATGCGCTTCTATCCCTTGGCGCCGCCATACAACGGCCTACAAAACACGCCGTAGAGATCCGTGTAAAAAAAATAAAGAATGATAAAATTCCAATGGAAGCGATGAGCGCACGCCAAGCAGTTCTCTTTATCGGTGCGATGCTCGCGCGCAACGGCTGCGTAACCATCCATCCCCCAAAAGGAGACGCGATAGGCAGGCGCCCATTAAACCGGCACCTTGACGGCATTCGCACCTTGGGCGGGACGGTAAAACTGATGAGCGGTACATTAACACTCGCGATGCCTGTCCGCCCAAAATCATGCCGATACCGTTTTGAAAAAAATACGCATTGCGGCACAGAGAATCTCTTACTCGCGTCGGTGTTTAATCAAGGGCGCGTGATACTTGAAAATGCCGCGCAGGAGCCTGAAGTGGACAACCTTATTGATACCTTAAACCGCATGGGCGCGCGTATCAGGCGCATTGCCTCCCGCACGATCGAAATTAAAGGAGTAAAGCCATATTTACGCAGCGCACACGCAACCGCCATTCCCGACCGCCTTGAAGGGGCGACCGCCATTACCGCATCCATCCTCACAGGCGGCAAAGTGCGCGTATCGCATCTGTCGCAGAAGCTTGTTTTGCCGTTTACCGAATTCTGCGCCCGCATAGGCATACGTCTGCAATGGAAAGGAAACACCCTGCGCATACTCCCTTTCCCTACTCCCTTACCACCCACTGATATCACTACCGACTGTGAGCCGGGATTTATGACTGACTGGCAGCCGCTCGCCACGCTCATCCTCGCAACGCTCGCACAGGGGCGCTCCATGATCCATGAGCGCATCTTTGAGACGCGCTGGCGATATCTGGAGGAGCTTAAAAAGATGGGAATTCGATATAGGAAATTCCAGCCTCGTTCCTTCAGCCCCAAAGATTATAATTTTAATGATGAAGATTACAAAAAAAATGAACCCCATGCCGCCTACGTCTGGGGCCCGACGATGCTAAAAGCTGCCGCCCTCCACTCCCATGATGTGCGCGCCGGCATTGATATGTTGCTAGCCGCGCTGGTGGCAAAGGGTACGAGCGTTATCCACGATCCCCAAAACCACATTGACCGGGGATATGAGGATATCGTCGGGAAACTCACACGGTTGGGTGCTGATATAAAGAGAATCTAATGCAAAATTCAAAAGTCAAAAATCAAAATGAAGGAGTCCCGCAAAGCGGGACGATCACCATAATTTTGCATTTTGAGTTTTGATTTTTGAATTCACACTAAGGTATGTACCTCACTGTCCACACCACAATAGGGATCATTATTGGAGAACAAATACATAATCCCTTCGCGTCCTTCGTGCTTGGCGCCACAACACACTTCGTCTTGGACATGATTCCCCATGGGGATTACGTACGCCTGGGTTTGGGTGAAGAAAAAGTCGTCCGCACCTTCATGATGAAGCTCATCGCGAGCCTCGATGCTCTCCTTATGGTGGGATCACTATGGCTCCTTGCTCCCCCCCATCTCATTACCCTGCCCGTGGCAACCGCGGTTCTCGGATCAGTTGCTCCCGATTACCTGTGGGGATTTCATGAGCTCACCCGCTGGCGCGTCCTCCGTCCCTATAGGAAATTCCACTCCTGGTTCCACCCTCACCCCGATAAAGACATCCCCTTCTGGTTCGGCACGCTCTATCAACTCTTGTTCGTGATATTCGTCATCCTATCCCTTACCTAACCCGTCCCCTCTCTTGTATTGAAAACACGTCGGCAATATTTCTCTAAAGTGAGGATGGTCGTCACAAAAAACCCTCCGCAACCTTTGCAGGCATGGTCCCCCGACCGAGTCGGGGGCTGCAAAGGTGAAGCGGAGCACCCCGCCGCGCTGGTGGCGTGGATGCGTGTTTTATCGACGAACATCCGAACACCTAACTCCCTATCGCCTCCTGAAACACCTTCTCCACCTTTTCCCACGCGACATTGTCTAAGTACGTTTCCACATACTTCACACGATCAGGACCGTAATCGCAGTAATACGCATGTTCGAATACATCAATAGCGAGCAGTGGCCGCGCGCCCCACACCGCTCCGTTATTGTGAAAATCCACGAGATAATTATGGAGCCTCCCGTCGGATGGATCGAGGCAAAGTATTGCCCATCCCAAAGTGGCTTTCGCACATGCGACAAAATCCTCCTCCCATTTCTCTACCGATCCGAAATCTGCCTTCATTTTCTCTGCAAGCGTACCCACAGGCTTCCCACGCGTACCGCCTGTTCCCAGTATATCCCAATACAACTCATGTAAAATCTGGCCGGATGCATTAAACGTCTCCCTACGCTTCAACTCTCCATATTCCGAATAATTCGCATTCGCCTGGCTGCGATCAGCCTTCTCAAGCTTTTCTTCAATCTCATTGCGCTTCTTCACGTACCCCGCATAGTGCGTATCATGGTGCCACGTATTTACCTGGGCTGAAATCCCCGGCGTGGTGTCATATCCAAAGGGTAAGGGTTTTACTTGATGGGTGTAGGACATACAATAGTGAATTAATGGATAAATGTCGAGAAATTTCAATATATCACAATAATCCTGATTGCTTAAGTCAGATTTATCCACATCCCCCTACGTTCCCGCAGGTACCACACGGAAATACTCTTGAGGTATTTCGAATTGACGGATTATCGGTGCATTCACATCGTTCCTCCTTAAGAGAATGAGTACCTGTGAGTCCACATATACCGGCGCCCATTCCCTATCTTTCACCCGTGCGATGATGAAACGCTGCCCCCAAGGGGTTGCATCATGATAGGAAAATACAATGACGTTAAATTGGTACTGTGCCAAGACTCTCTGCCACACCCTATCGTCCTCTTGCATGGGTACATACACCTCCTGGAAAAAAGATACGGCATACGCTTCAGGGCGATTGTCTACAAATACTTTTTCGTGTGGAAAAAGATAATAAATGAGATACCCGCCAATATCATAATTATTAAACATTGGCCCCACGATGCCGTTTTGTACCATAAAAGCGGCTGCATTTTTGTTCCCCTCAGCCAGACTAATGCCCCGTTGGCGCAGAGAAGGAAATGGGGGCGGCAAGACGTTCGACACCACGGCAACGCCCATTATCGCCATGGCGGCGAGCGCTGCGCCGTACTGCCAGTTTATCCATTTGGTTTTGCAGGAAGGCCACACCAATCCAATATTCGCGGCAATAAGCGGCAGCGCGAAAAAACCAAACAGGACGAAATTGCGTATCTGCAGCCATGCCATAACGCTCACCGCTATGGCAAGCAGGGTGGGAGCCGCGGGTATCTCCCGAGTCTTCTTCACCGCCACAAGGAGGAAACTCGCGACGAGAATACCAAAAATAATTTTGAAATAGAGAAAGTTGGGATCCGTAATGAGTTTCTCAATAAACCACACTGGCTGATTTTCCGCAAGGCGATATCCGTAATTTTGAAGAATAGTGAATGGTTGAAATACCACCGCAGCGCCATACGGATTTAAGAATGCGGCACCGAGCGTAAGAATGATAACCATCAACAGCCGCTTGAATTGCGTACTTCTTAAAAGAGGAGCGCCAGCAGCCGCCTCGAGTGCAAAACAGCCAAGAATCACCCATCCAAAGAAAAAATAGATATGGGTATTCACCCACGCAATTTCTAAAAGAGGCAGAAGGAGTAAAGTGGAGGCACGCAGTTTCCCCTGTTGATATTTCCACAGCAAGAGGAAAAAGATTCCTGCAAAGAAATAACTAAAAACTTCCGGCCGCACC
Organism: Patescibacteria group bacterium; assembly: GCA_040757655.1. GTDB lineage: Bacteria > Patescibacteriota > Patescibacteriia > 2-02-FULL-49-11 > 2-02-FULL-49-11 > 2-02-FULL-49-11. The sequence continues at coordinate 13,153 of JBFLWV010000018.1, forward strand.
TCGATACGTTCAGAAAGCAATGGTACGATGAGGAGTGCGGACAACGATGCCATGAGAGCTCCTCCCTGCTTGATGGCGAGAGAGAAAAAGAGGAGCAGGGTGGAGATGCTTAACGCGATAAAGAAAAGATGCACGCCCGTAAATCCCCCCATATCCCACGCTATAAAAAACAACACTCCACTCCCCCAGTGGTGATTGGTGACAGGGAATTCAGGATAGGTGTAAGAATAATGGTTGGTGGTAAGAGGTGCCTTGAGGGTAAAAAAAAGCTCGCCATTCTTGATGTGGCGACCAAGGTCAGCCGTGACCAAATTAATCGAATGGCTCAACACCACGCCATAGTACATGCTCACCAGAAGTGCGAGCACCATCGCCATGATTCTTTTCGCCTCCATGGAGTCGGAGAAATCTAAACCTCACTCACCCTTTTCCTTAAATACGCAAGCGACGCGCGTACGTCCTTATTGACCAACGCGACATTGCGCCGTTGAATGAGCGCAATTTCATCCTCCTCAAAACCTTCCCTGAATTTCAACAAAAATGCCTGGCGCGCAGGATGAGGAAGGAAATGCAGCGCATGCAATACCCTGCGGTATTGTTTCTTTTGGAGAGAGGTGAGTCCGTATCCAGACGGTTTTGCACCAAGAGTATCAGCGATCGTGGTAAGCTCATCGGGTTGCCAAAAATCTTTTACCTCATCACCTAAATTCGATACCTCAAACGCTTCTGATTCCTCTGGCACCACGCGGTCGAGAGAAAGCGCTCCGCCCTCGCGCTCGTATTCTCTTAATTTTGTATTCAGAGTGTCAAGTGCAGTGCGGTAAAACCATTGTTGAAGAGTAAGCAGTGCGGGTTTCCTCTCACGTTCTTCCCAAAGCTTCAATATCGCATCATCAACAATTGACGCAGCATCACACTCATCTTCATCGATGTTCCGTATCAACCTTTGCTGTTCAATTTCATGGCGGATGAGAAAAATGGCAGGCCGCACCAACACGGCAATGGCCTTAAAGAAATCTTCCCGATCCTGCTCTGGTTGTGAAGGCTGCACTAATTCCTCAAGTGCTCTCCATCGCTCCCGGAAAGAAATTGTGCGAGGATACTTAGAATGGGTGGGTCTCGTGCGTTCGCGACTGCGCTCGATCTGCCGGACCAATTTATCAAGCGTAAAATCAATTGCTTCTTGGATGGTATGGTCGTCTTCAGAGGCGTGGGAGATACGACGTGCGCTGCGTAATACAAACTCCGCCTTGAAAGCGGACTTTTTAACAAATTTCTCAACTCGCACGGTAAGAGTGGCCTCAGGCTCCCGCACCAACTTTTCAATTTTTGACAATTTCTCCTCTATGTAATGCTCCGCGAGAGCCCTTTCTTTGGCCTCAAGATTTTTATAGGAAAATGTCGTAGAAAGCGCCATACATTTCACACCACTCATTATACAAGAATTGTATATATAAACAAACTCCGGAAGCTCCGGAGTCATTCACGAGAAATGTCTGTAGCGTCGGAGTTCATCTCCGACATCACATTCGTAGCGTCGCAGCTCGTCTGCGACCAACCCGAGTGGCAGGTAAACTGCCACGCTACATCATAAAAATTTCCCGCTATTATTCATTCAGCAATATATCCCCTAGCACCAACTGCGCCCGATGCGGCTCATCCACCGAGAGCGCCACAAATACCGTGGGGCCATTGCGGCCGACAATATAGGCGGTTTTTAGATTACAGCCAGCATCTTTGAGCTTGAGGGTAATGTCGGCAAGCGCGCCCGGCTTATCCTCAAGCTTCACGATGAGGATTTCGTCGAGCACCGCATTGATCTGGTTGTCGCGCAGTACCCGCATGGCGCGGTCCACGTCAGTCACTCCAAGGGTGAGCACTGCCTTGCCTCCCACTCCATGCGCAGAGAACCGCTTGATATTGACCGCTTCCCGCCCAAATGCCGAGGCAATGGAAGCAAGCAATCCCGGCCGGTCTTGTTCGATGATGGTAATATCCTTCATGGTGAGAATGAAAATAATAATGTATTATCTTAATCCAATTCTGTAAAGGGGGGAAGTGGATAACCCTTTTAAATCCAAAAGCCAAAATCCAAATACCAAAATGATATATCAAAATCTATGAATTTTACAATTTCATTTTGGGTTTTGAGATTTGGATTTTACATTAAGGATGTATTTCTCTATCGCCTCCGCCACGCCGTCTTCGTCAACCGAGGGCGCCACGTAATCTGCAATTGCTTTGAGCTCTTCTGGCGCATTACCCATGGCGACCTTGAACCCGCAGGCGAGCAGGAGTGGGAAATCATTATATCCGTCGCCAATGCCCATGAATTTTTTTAAATTCAGCCCTTCGCGTCCCGCGAGATGCAGGAGCGCATGCTGCTTATTGGCGCCCTGCGCGGTCACGTCCACAAGCCACTCCAAAGGCCCCTCATGATCGCGATAGTGGGAAAGCACAATATGGAGCGGACAATGTTGCGATGCCATCCAGTCCATAAACGATTCCGCGTCACTTCTTGACAAGCTGCGGAATAGAATATGGGTCAAAGCGGGAACTGCTGCCACTTCAGCGGGAGGATTCCAGAGACTCACATCGTCCCCGTCAATCTGCGCGGTAATTTCAAATCCCCGGCGGTTCGCTTCTTGCGCGATCTGGTGCACGACCGCGGTGGGAATAAACCGCTCCCATACCACATTTCCTTTGCCGTCAATCACTCTTCCGCCACCGTCCGCCACATGCAGGGAATCAGTAAGCCCAAGCTCTTCCGCCACTCTTCGCACCCAATTCACGGGACGCCCGGTGCACAAACTCACCTTCACCCTGCCCTTTACCGCGCGAATCGCTTCTTTCACGCGCGGCGACACCTCATGGGTCTTCCCCGCAATGGTCCCGTCAAAATCAATCATGATGCCTTCGATTTCAGGAAAATTTTTTTGCATATCATTACCCTATAAATGTTACTGCCCCCTCTCTCATCTCCCCTTCACAGGGGGCGAACAACGATTGTCCTCCCCCTCCGACGGGGGGAGGTGAGGAGGGGGTTAACGATTGTCAGTGGTCACACAATATAATAAACCACCACTATGTTCAAGTCCACGAACATAATTGACAGTCAATAAGAGCTTGTTTTGCGTGTGAAAGTTCGACCGTTTGGGTTAGTTTGGCATCGATAAATTTCATCAGCGCTTCGATTTGTTCCTGTCGTTTC
>JBFLWV010000019.1:0-9814 GCA_040757655.1 Patescibacteria group bacterium
CAACGGCAAGTCGCCTCTTGAATGTGCGGGTGCGGATATTTCAAAGGTCACGAATTGGATTTCATTCTGTCGAAAATTACCGTCCGGGAAAAGCGCTGTTTAAAGCGCTATTTCTGGTACGCCACCGCCATTATGCCTCCTTTTATCTATCTGTTTGTTGGCTATAAATTTTTACCTTATCAGTCTATTTAATGAATAATAAGATGGCAAGGTATGGTGGCAGGCTGTAGTTAAGCGGCACTAATTGCATTGTAGATTATCGTTAATTAAGTAATACTTCAGGTACTATAATGTAGAAAAAATTATGACATTTTAATAAAATGGAAATAGCTTCTATTAGCCATTTTTTTGTTTAATGAGTAAGTAAGAGCAGAAACATATTTGACAAGTATTTTTAATTTTGTATAGTGTTGTATATGGATATAAGAGCCTATCTAAAGGAATTCGGACTATCAGAGAAGGAAATTGAGGTATATCTCACGTTGCTTAAAGGAGGTGCCCAGTCAGTGCGGTATATTGCGACCGCAACTAAGATTAACCGCGGCACGACATATGATATTCTCAAAAGCCTCATCGCTCAAAGGTTAGTATCCTATCAGCACCGTGAAAAGCATCAGTATTTCATTGCTGAAGATCCTGAAAAGTTTGCGCACGTGGTTGCGGAGAAAGAACGCGAGATAACATCATTGCGGGAAAAGCTTAGTTATGTGGTACCCGAACTGAAGTCACTTTATTATCGCGCAGGAGGCAAACCGACGGTACGGTATTACGAGGGAGTTAAGGGCTTAAGAACAATTCTTACCGACGTGCTGGAATCGGTACCTGCCGAGAAAGAATACCTCATCTATTCCACAATAGAAGTGCGGCCGTATTTGCACGCGGCATATCCCACATTTACGGAAGAGCGTGTACAGCGTGGCATCCGCGTGCGCGTCATTGCGATCGGTGAGGGAGGACAGTTAAAAGGTTTAGATGAGCGACGTTGGTTGTCATCGCAAGCGACGGGTGCCCCTACCTATACTATTCTCTATGGCACAAAAGTTGCACTTATTTCTGTGACTGAAGCGCGTGAGCCATTTGGTGTTCTCATTGAGAATGAGAGCATTTCTACAACGCAAAAGTTTATATTTGAGTGGATATGGGAGAATTTGGGAATGCAAAAATCAAAAATCAAACATCAAAATGAAGGTATGTTGTCCCGCAGTAGCGGGACTCCATAATTTTGACTTTTGCATTTTGAATTTTGCTTTACACTAAGGTATGTGCGGCATTATTGGATATCTCGGCAAACGAGAAGCGCTTCCGGTGATCATGGAAGGACTGAAGCGGATGGAATACCGCGGGTATGATTCAGCGGGCGTGTCCATCATGGACCCTAAAGGGTTTTTTACCATGAAACGTGCAGGCAAGCTGCCGGTGCTGGAGGCAGCATTGGACAACGATCGCCACGCGGGCACGGTCGGCATCGGACATATCCGCTGGGCTACCCATGGCGCTCCCACCAATATCAATGCCCATCCCCATTACAGCTGTACAGGGGATCTTCACATTGTCCACAATGGCATCATTGAAAATTTTCGGGAGTTGCGCGACGAGCTCACCGCACTCGGTCATCGATTTATCTCTGAAACAGATACTGAAGTGCTTACGCATCTCATTGAGCAGGAACACCAGGCGGGAGTGTCACTCGAGACCGCAGTTGAGAGGGCTTTGAAGAAAGTGGTTGGTGCCTATGGGTTCGCCGTGCTCAGCAAGCAGGAACCTGATAAAATCGTTGCCGCGCGGTTGGGGAGTCCGTTGGTGCTTGGGGTAGTGCCTGATGGGTCGCTGATGGTGGCCTCTGACGTGGCGGCAATCATTGCACATACGCGCGATGTGGTATATCTTCAGGATCGCGAGATGGTGGTACTCACCTCTCAAGGGTATACGATCAGGACGCTGGATGCACAAGAGATATCACGTCCTGTAGAGCGGGTGGAATGGGATGTGGCGCAGGCGGAAAAAGGCGGCCATGCGCATTTCATGCTCAAAGAGATACTTGAACAACCAGATACGCTCAAGGCAACGCTTTTGGGGCGTATTATTCCCGGGGAAGGATTGGTGAAACTGGGAGGCGTGGAAGCCCTTGCGGACCGGGTGAGGAATATTGATCGTCTTATTATCGTGGCATGCGGATCTGCACGTCATGCAGGCATGGTCGGTGAGTATGTCATTGAAGAGTATGCCGATATTCCTGTAGAGGTTGAGCTTGCTTCTGAATTCCGTTATCGTCATTTTCCGGCAGGTGGCAAGACTGCGGTGCTCGCCATCAGCCAGTCAGGAGAAACTGCGGATACGCTTGCTGCGCTGTATGAGGCAAAACGCAGGGGACTCCTCGCGTTGGGGATAGTTAATGTTGCAGGCAGCTCGATAGCTCGTGAGACTGATGCGGGCATGTATAACCATGTGGGACCGGAGATTGCCGTTGCCTCTACCAAGGCATTCACCTCACAACTCGCGCTGCTGGTGTTGCTGGCCGTGTATCTCGGACGCCAACGGCGCCTTTCACACGCGCTGAGTGAGGAGTTGTTGAAGGGATTGTCAAAACTACCGGCGCAGATGTCAGAGGTGATGCAACAGGCTGAAGGTATTATTACACTCGCGGGGAAGTACCGTGGTGCAGAACGTTGGCTCTATTTAGGGCGCAAGTATCAGTTCCCCATTGCGTTAGAAGGCGCGTTGAAGCTGAAGGAGATCTCCTATTGCCACGCGGAAGGATTTGCGGCGGGGGAGATGAAACACGGCCCCATTGCGTTGGTTGATGCGGCCACTCCCACCGTGGTGCTCGCGCCCCGGGACAGCGTGTATGATAAGACCGTATCCAATATTGAGGAGGTACGGGCGCGGGGAGGGCATGTCATAGTCGTCGCAAACGATGAAGCGCTTGCCCATACCCTCGCGGATCATGTGATCATCATACCTCGTACCCTTGAAGCGCTCATGCCATTGCTTACGGTAGTACCCCTCCAGCTTTTTGCGTATGGATTTGCGGTCGCGAGAGGTTTGGATGTCGACAAGCCGCGCAACCTCGCGAAAAGCGTTACCGTTGAGTAAATACTATGCGCATTGTAGTATCGAATGACAACCCTGCAGCGCTTTTGCCTTTTACTCATGTGAACCCCCTCTGGGACGTCAATGTGGGTGGGATTACCTTGAGGAAGTGGATGCAAGCAGTGATGCCAGAGGGAGAACTCATTGAGCATGGAGGGCCGGAGCACGTGATGACGCGCATGATGCCGTGTGTGGTGGTGAATGGCAGATTGCTGCCATCTAGTACGTTGGCTGATATTTTGCATCGTTTCGTCCGTGAAGGACGGGTACGGCGCTGTATGGCAGGTGATGAGATAGGATGTGGGTACCTTACGGGGAAGGACGCGCCAGTACCAGAAATCATGCCGGAAGATATCACTATTATGCGAGGGCCGTGGGATATTATTTCCACTCTTCCCCAGACGCTGCATACTGTCGCATCACTGTTCATCCCTCATTATGCCGAGGTGAGGCCGAACGTGTTTGTCGGTAAAAATGTGACCGTGCCGCCCACGGTGGTGACAAGAACCGATGATGGCCCTATCGTCATTGGGAGTGGGAGCGTTTTTGAATCGTTCGTGGCGTTAGAGGGGCCAGTGGTTATTGGCGAAGATTGCATCATCCGCGATTTTGCGTGCATTAAGAAGTCTGCAATCGGCAATGTATGTAGGATCGGCGGTGAACTGGAGCGGTCAGTCATAGGGGATTATACAAATAAGCAACATTATGGGTACGTGGGGCATAGTGTGGTTGGTTCGTGGGTGAATTTAGGTGCAGGCACCACCACATCTGACCTCAAACACACCTACGGGAGCGTACGGATTGACCGTGGCGCGGGTAAGGAGGAAACGGGATTGCAGTTTTGCGGCAGTTTTATCGGCGAGGGTTCACGCACTACCGTCAATACAACACTCATGACAGGGAGCGTGCTCGGGGTCAGCACGTTTGCGTTTGGGACGGTGCACGGATTTGTTCCCTCGTTCACTGCGGCGACCTCGCAAGGCTTCACGGAGGTACCCTTAGAGATTGCATTACGTGGCTTGGAGCGCGCATTTGCGCGCCGCAAGGTCACCATGACCCCTCCCATCCGTGATGCCTATACGGTCGCATTCGAGCGCACGGCAGTAGTGAGGGATGCGTACAAGGTCAAGCGTGGCGTGCCTTTGACTTTTTAGTTCTTATATTTATAAGAATCAATGATCATTTTGGTATGCTTCCTACCGACCGTATTACCATCCTAGCGGCAGGAGAAGGGAAAAGAATGAATTCAGGAATTCCGAAAGTACTCCGCCTTCTTCATGACAAACCCATGTTGTGGTATGTTGTGCGCGCGGCAAAGGAAGCGAATGGCGCGAAACCCATACTTGTCGTCAATGCAGAGAGCCGTGACGCGATTGTGCACGTATTCGGTGATGGTGTGGAGTATGTCGTGCAACAGGAACCTCGCGGGACCGCTGATGCCGTGCGAGCCATTCCTTCTGCGTTGTGTGAGGGGTCGTCTCATCTTGTGGTGCTCTATGGCGACCATCCGCTTATTACCGCCCATACAGTGCAGCGCCTCATACAGGCACATGCGGCCGCGCATACGCCGCTCACCATGATGACCGTCACGGTACCTCATTTTGAAGGTGCGTATGGCGCGTTTGAAGCATTCGGCCGTGTGGTTCGCCGGTCGGATGGGACACTTGATCGCGTGGTGGAGAAGAGGGATGCGGATGAAGAAATAAAAAAAATCAGGGAGCTTAATCTCGGATATTACTGCTTTTCCCTCTCATGGCTTCACGCACATCTACCACAGGTCAGCGCGGAGAATGCGCAGAAAGAGTATTATCTTACCGATCTTGTGGGCATTGCGCGCCATAGAGGAGAAGACGTGGCAGTGGTCCTCATCGATGATCCATGGGAAGGATATGGGGTAAATACCCCTGAAGCGCTACAGATTGCTGAACAACTCCTCACGGCACGCCGTTGACCCGCATGATATCAGTCAGCATGTTTCAATCCCTCATTAATGGCATTTACCTTTTTTAGGAGTTTAAGGTCAACCCCATTCTCATCAGTAAAATGGATGAGATTTTTTATGTCTTTTGGGAGACATTTGCCGTCGTAACCTCGGTGTTCCTTGTGGGCGGAGGAAAAGAGATTGTTATAAATTTCCAAATGCCACCGTCCGATGCGTGGATCAGCCCTCACGCACTCTTTCACGATTTCATAATCAATACCAAGTTTTTGACAGAGGTCATACATCTGATTGGCAAATACCACTTTGGTGGCGTAGAACGCGTTCGACCAATACTTTACCAATTCAGCGGCGGTTGCTGGTATGAGTTTGGTATAAGGAGCAAGGGGGAGGAGATCGCGTATTTCTCCGGCGATGGAGAAACTTTTTTTTGTATAGCCGATGATTTGGCGAAAAGGGGACTGCGTGTCAGCAATGGCCGTTGCTTCTGATAGGAATTCAGGGTTGAAGAGTAGTGTATGTTCAGGATGTTTTATCTGTAGCGTTTCTGTGGTTCCGGGTGGTACGGTAGAGCGAATGACTACGGTCATTGGCTTCTTCAGCAAATTAAATGATTTTTCCACTGCGGAGAGATCACATCCTACCCTTGGGAGATGAGGGGTTGGCGGACAGAGAAAGATAATATTGCACTCCCCTATCTTTTCTTTATTTTCCGCATACTGGTGCGGACTATAGAGAATCGCGTGGGGGAACACCGCTGTCATCGCTTTTGCCACTGTCCCCGCGCCAATGATGCCGATGGAGTGAGTATTCATACATTATGTATGGTATGCTAAAATGCGTTTAGTATCAACTCATGGAACTCATGGAGCTTATGGAATTGGTGTGCGATCTGGAAATACATACGAAATACGCGCGGGCGTGTTCGAAAGAGTCGGACCTGCCGCATCATCACCTTTGGGCGCGCAAGAAAGGGATAGATGTGGTGGGGACTGGTGATTTCACCCATCCGCAGTGGTTTGATGAATGCGGTGAACAGTTGGAGGATACAAGGGGGGGATTGTATCGGCTGAAACAAGAATATCGCATATCACAGCGCACTGCATTCTCATCTGATCCGCTTTTCATGTATACGTCTGAGGTGGCGTGTATCTTCTCGCGTGACAGGAGCGTACGGAGGGTCCACGTATTACTCTTCGCACCATCGCGGGAAGCGGCGGAAAGACTTAATGCGTCATTGGAAAAGATCGGGAAGTTGGGGTCAGACGGCCGTCCTATTTTGGGACTAGATATGATTCGGCTCGTAGAGCTGGCAAAGGAGGCAGATCCTCAATTTCTCATTGTGCCCGCCCATGTATGGACGCCATGGTTTGGGATGTATGGATCAAAATCAGGATTTGATTCATTTCCCGAGGCATGGGGAGCGGTTTCTGGCCACGTGCCCGCGGTGGAAACAGGCTTATCATCCGATCCCCCAATGAATTGGAGATTATCAGAGCTTGATACCAAGACCATTATCTCTTTTTCAGACGCTCATTCGCCGCCGAATTTGGGGCGTGAGGCGACGGTAGTGGAGGTTATTGCTCCTACTTTCACCCATATTATACAAGCATTACAGTCGCAGACTGGCGATGACCGCATACTTGAAACGCTTGAATTCTTTCCTGAAGAAGGTATGTATCATTATGACGGCCACCGGGCGTGCGAGGTGCGGTGGAGCCCGCAGGAAACTAAAAAGAAAAAAGGAATATGCACCAAGTGCGGCCGTCCGGTTACGGTGGGAGTATTGAATCGTGTAGAAGAGCTTGCGGACCGAGAAGAAGGATTTACGCCCCGCAATCGTCCGGCATATAGAAGCTTGGTGCCTTTACCAGAAATGATCAGTGAGGGGATGGAGTTGGGGAAACATTCAAAAGCAGTGAGTACGATCTATGAAACGTTTGTTGGTTCACACGCAAGTGAGTTTGATATTCTCATGCGTAAATCTCTTGATGAGTTGAAGAGCTTCATGGATCCTGTGGTGGTGCGCGGTATTGAGCGCATGAGGAATGGGGAAGTAAGAAAGACACCAGGCTATGACGGGGTATATGGAAGGGTGGAAGTGTTTACCGACGAGGACCGGAAGCAGGTACAGCAAGGGTCGCTGTTTTAGACGATAATCACCATAAAGACACGAAGAAACCCCACAAAATTGGGGGTTTCTTACGTTGAAGTGTGCAACACAAGATTACTTTTTCTTACCCTTCTTCTTCTGCACCTTCTTCTTTTTCTTTACCATGTATATCACCTCCTTTCTTTATAGCTGTCGCGGCTTTTCCCTTCCTGAAGCTGCTTGGTACCTGAAAAGCAGCTGGAAGGGAGTGGACAGTGTATACAACAATGAGGAAGCGCGAGACAGCGGTGATGTATGCGATGAAGCCCTCGTCTAAGTGATTGAGTTGAAGAAATGTTTCGGCTTGTAGTTACGTGATGAGAATAGATGGTGTAGAGGAGTTTTTAGAAGGCTTCCGACTTTCAAAATGGAAAGAGCGCATCAATGAACGTGTGGAGGGAGTGAAGAAAAAATTTCTGCGCCAAAATTTTTTACAAGTTATCCACAAGTCATTCTTACACAAATTATACAATGAGAGGATGAGAATGTAAACCCCGTTACCATAGGTTCACGTACATGGAGTTTGGTTAGCATCCCCTTCAGGATCAATGCTATTCATCTATAAGTTTATAGATGTGGTTCCCTGGTAACGGGGTAAAGAAAATTATTTATGTCGCACGAGAATAATAAATCAGAACTCACTCCCGTTTATAGAGAGTTAATCGTACGCATCACGAAGGGCGGCACATCAATGGATGCGAGACTTGCTTCGGCATTACAGTCAGCGCCTCGCGTATGGTTCGTGCCCAAACGTTTCAGACGCGATATTGCGGTAGATGCTCCCCTGCCTATTCCCGGCGGACAAACGAATTCACAACCCACGACCGTCGTGATTATGCTCCGTGAGCTCTCGCCCGCATTAGGTGACCGCGTGCTTGATGTGGGATTTGGTTCAGGGTGGACGACCTGTCTTCTCTCACAGCTCGTGGGCAATGCGGGAAGGATATACGGGATTGAAGTGAATCCAGACACCTATGCATTTGGGGTAGAAAATATTGAGCATTATTTGGCTGCATTGAGCCAAAATAACATCACGCTTCTCTTTGGTGATGGCACAAAAGGTTGGAGGGAGCAGGCGCCCTTTCAGCGCATATTAGTATCTGCTGGCGCACCTACCGTGCCACCCGATCTTTTATCGCAGCTTGCAGATCAAGGAAGGATGGTCATCCCCGTGGACGAATTAGATGGGTCGCAGTCAATTTGTATCATCGATAAACAAAAAGACGGTTCCTTCTCGGAGCGCCGTCTTCATGGTTTCCTCTTTGTTCCTCTTATACAATGAGTTATGGACCGTACCGGACTCGAACCGGTGACCTCCACATTGCAAATGTGGCGCTCTACCAGCTAAGCTAACGGCCCTTCATGTACTAGTACCCCGGTGTCCGTTTCAACCCTCCCAAGGTGGATCCAAAGAACATCATAATGAGATCACCGTAGAGGTTGGTGACGACCAAGAATCCGATAAAGATGGTAATGATGCCAATGAGCTTCCAGAGGAGGCGCGAGCCGCCATACATTTTGATTTTTGATTCTGCGAATTCGCTGTACCCGAAATTCGCGACAATCCAATTCGCCTTGAGCGTGAGGAGCGCGCCTCCCACGATCATGAGAAGTCCGAGAAAAATTCTCATAATAATTTACTGAGATAATTTTCTATACAAAGGGAACGTTCAGTATGGTGGACGATAGAGGGTTCGAACCTACGGCCTACGGAGCTTATCCCACACCTTTTTATGGACGCACAAGGGCTCGAACCTTGGACCTCTTCGGTGTAAACGAAGCGCTCTGACCAACTGAGCTATGCGTCCAAAAGGTGTGTGGTGAATAAACCAGTCGCTCCCCGCCCAAATCTTTGCATTGCGGGTGCCCGCCTCACTGCCCGTGAGGACTGTGGGCAGGTAACCAATTGCATTAAGTGGAGCATCAATTGAGTATTCCGATATCAGGTCTTGCGTTTTTGCTTAAGGCAATGCGGAGAAAATATTGGTCTGGAAATTATGCTGGTGCTCCACTCAGTGCCTTGTAAGATATTTGCGGACGAGAGGACTTGAACCTCCACGGGGTTGCCCCCACCAGCACCTCAAGCTGGCGCGTATACCAAATTCCGCCACGTCCGCACGAATACAGTACGGGCTCATGATGTATTATGAGGATGAGGTGGTGCTTTCTTTAAGTCGTTTGTGGTAATTGCGGAGATAAGAGAGCTTTGCGCGGCGCACCTTCGCTTGTTTTACAAACTCTATCTTTGCGACGGTTGGAGTACGGTAAGGGAATATTTTTTCAACACCAATCCCTTCAGAGATTTTTCTCACGGTGTACGTACCGTCATTGCCGCGGTTCCCCCGGCAGGCAAGCACGATCCCCTCAAATATCTGGAGCCGTTCCTTTTCCTCACCCTTTGCGGTGACGTCACGGATTTTCTGATGGACACGGATGGTCATGCCAGGCTTGATTTGTTCAGGGGTGATAGGTTTAAAGGCAGTTGTTTGGGTAGTCATAGAGTGAGTCACTGATGTTACGCAAAAACCAATAATTTGAGATAATAGTGGCATACTACCGTTAAAAACAAAACGTATGCCACCAAAACAAAAGGAATATACCGCACAACCCGTCGATCCGCGTCTGCTTGACCT
>JBFLWV010000020.1:0-4546 GCA_040757655.1 Patescibacteria group bacterium
TCCCTCTTGAGGACTTTTTCAACTGACATCATACGATTTTGTGTTGATTTTAATAATTGCTTTGTATTTTCAAGACCTTGCTATCCTTAATTTTATCAAAATAACCTAATTCGCAACAGGTCTAATGCCTTCGATTGGTAAAAGCAATAATCCCGCTCATCATGCTGCCACATCCACGTATCCTTATCTCTACCGTCATACTCAGTGCGGTGTTCATGTTTCCGCTCTTTACACATACTATCCTGCACGCACACGACAGTGCACCCTTCCTGCTCACCCTCCATGCTGCTCACGCAGAAAATGCCTGCGGCCAGACCGATCCTTTCTGCTTAAAAAAAGCAGCAACCGGCGGTGGCATGACGCCAAGCGGCGAAGCGCCATCAATACCTACAGCCGTGGGTAGGATACTATCCGCCATGCTCGCACTTCTCGGCGTACTCTTCTTCGCACTTGCCTTTTGGGCAGGATTCAAGTGGATGACTGCGCATGGCAATGAGGAGACAGTAACAAGCGCCAAAACCACGCTGGAAAACGCTGCCATCGGCCTCATACTCGTCGTCATCGCCTATGCCGTCACCACATATGTGGTGAATACACTGTTCTGGAAACCCTCCGTCACTATGGGAGGCTCGCTCCCCCCACCTTCAGTGACCGGACCGATCACGACTGACTGTGAGATTATTTATAACGGAATATGCAGACCAAGCACACCTGGGTGTAATAACAACGAAAAGGATCAAGGTGCATCAGGATGTGAAACTGGCGAAGTGTGTTGCGTACCACAAAAAACTGCCCAAGAGTGCTGTATTGAAACACAAGCAGCAATGCCTGGGTTCCCACGGAATAATTATACATTCCACTGTAATAGCACTCCCCCTACCGCGAATTGTGGTATATGTAATATAACCATTCAAGCACCTCCCCCTGATACATGTGGCAGCCAAGACGCACAAACCATATTTAATGCGTGCAACTCAACAGGTTGCGATCCGTAACATTATAATACGTCCACCACAAAATCTAAAAAATCATTCGCGAGGAAAACAGATATTACACAAGTATTTTCCAATCAAGGAATGAGCCCCAAATAAATAGTCACCAGGGACTGTGATTTTTCAATAAAGCGACCTTAAAGATTTTTTCTCAACCTTTCAAACAGCGCTACCTTTGCGTTTCTCATGGCGAGAGCGAATTCATTGTCGCTCTCGGCGAGAGCAATCTTGTCAAGCATCTCAAACGTGATTCCCGGCTTCAGATATTTCTCCGCGTCCGGAAGCGACTTCAGACGGTCGTAGGGCGTCATCCATTTCGTATACTTTTTCTTCACCTTACCGTCTGGCATAATTTCATCTTCGGCAAAGGCGCAAGGACGGTGGAAGTTGAGATAGACATTCACGTAGGTGCGGTTGAACTCATCGATGAAGGGAGCCCACGCTTGGGGAATGTGCCAATGGCCGTAGAGCTTTCTCACGATCGATCCGTTCTTAGATCCCACCAAGGCATTATCGTTGGAGTGCCGCGCCCGCGACTTCGTAAATCGCGCATACAGTTTCGCGATCAACTTCGCCACCACGTGATTCACAAACTCGGAACCGTTGTCGGAATGGAACTCATGGATCACGAACGGATACAGACTCATGAGCGTTTCAACCACTGGCGCGAGCGCGTACTCAGAAATGTGCTCCGCAATGGCGAGCATCTCCCACTACGTGACCTCGTCCACGATATTGATGTGATAGGAGCTTTTTTCACCTGCTTTATCCCCTGAATGCACCGTATCCACGCGTAAATAGCCTGCTTGTCCGTCAGGATGCGGTTTGGCCCGAATCCCGATGTCAATGTCCGTTGCCTTGGTTCTCGCCACCCACTTCGCCTTTGAGGAACCGTACTGGCGATTGTGTCCTCTGAGGTTGTAGATGTGCGACTGTGAGATCGTGGCTATCCCTGCATACTCCTTGTGGCCAAACACTTCGTACTCGCGCCGGAGAATTTCCTTCGTCGCCTTGCCGCTCAAGTGTCCGTGCGCGTAATCGGTGTCAATCAACCGGGCGATATCCTCGGGGCCGAACTTCACCTTGAACTTGTGGCGTCCCAGATGGGTGTAATTCGGCACGAGCCTCCCCGCCTTCTTATGTCTGCGGATCAATCGTTTGAGCTGCGCCTTCGAGATACCGGTGACCTTGCGGATGTAGATGCACACGATCGACTTTTCTTTTTTGGTTTTCAAACGATGGTACCGAAACTTCCTTAACGCCTCCTCGATCCATTGATATTTCGTCCGCTTGTCGCTGGCGGTAAACTCAAAGTGTTGATCGAGTTGTAAAGAACTTTTGATTTGTTCTATTGTGGTAATGTGTGAGTCACACATAGTGATTGTAGTAGTCATACAACCACAGTATGGTGACTCGCACCTTTTTATTTGAAGACCTTTTCCTCACCGTCTGAGTTATCCACAGGTTTAGGGCTCATTTTGCGGTGGAATCGGTTTTCATTTGGGGCTCATTATGTATTGTACAAGACTACACATTGACGCAGCGCGTATGAAGCGATACAATTAGGATATGAATCAAGTTCCGGAAAATTATACTCAAGTATTGCTTGAGGAAATTCGTTCCCAGTTCAAAGCATTTGGGGAAAATTTGGAATTGGTGAAAGAAAAGGGCGATGCAACATTTGAGATGGTTGGTCAATTGACTGAGGACATGCGAATTGTAAAAGATGAATTAAAATTGCACTCCCAAATACTTAACGAACATACAACAATACTTAACGAACACTCGGCGATACTTAACGAACACTCGGCGATACTTAACGAACATACAACAATACTTAACGAACACTCTGACGAACTTCGGCTCATTAGATACGAGCTTAAAGAGAAGATCGGGCGCGATGAATTCAAAATGCTCGAGGACCGCGTGGTCAGGCTCGAAAAATTAGCTCTCTCTCGAGCGTAGTTACTTATCTATTTTTATGTCTCATCTAAAACTTTTCAGTAAAAAAATAATCCTCCTCCACGCGGCTCTTTTTCCGCTGGCCGCAAGGGCGCAATTAGGTAGACAAATAACAGGAGAGCTTGGCGACGCAGGAAGAGAAAGCGGATTAATCTCAACGCAAGATTTTACTCTTCCGGAAATTATCGGACGTATTATCAATGTTGCGCTAACCCTTTTAGGGATTATCTTCCTTGTACTCATCGTCTACGCAGGCTTCAAATGGATGCTGGCGCGCGGCAGGGAAGAAGAAGTGGAAAGGGCGCAAAAGATTATTGAGTCTTCAATTATAGGATTGATAGTAATTATTTTAGCTTTCGCAATTTCAAAGTTCGTGTTTGCTACTATTCTTGGCGGTGCAGATATTAGGTAAACAATCTTCAAAAATAGAACGGACACCTGGATTTTTGGTGTCCGCTCTCTTATTTATCCTTCACCTTAATATTTCTTCGTGCATTTACAGAGACCAAGTTCGTGAAGCCGCGTGTGACTGAGGTGTTCATCTCTAAGCGCATGAGGATTGGCCAAATGAAAGAGGTAACCAAGTCGACCCCCAACCGGCAACTCTCCGAGCTTCCTTGCGAGTTGCAGAAACCCTAACTCACGAAGCGCATCAGGAATGTCCTCGTCCTTAAGACCGCTTTCAATCCGCTTCGCGAACGCTTCCCATATTTCTGAGAACCTGCGATTCTCGTCCGCTTCCGACAGGGTCAAGTCAGCTAAAGCCAATTCCTGAGCACCAGGCCCAAAAGCACTTTTCTGGAATTCAATAACTGGTTTATTATCCTTGATGAGCTTACCAGACCCTCCGCATCCCGCTTCCGTAATGCACTTCATAGCCAGCAGTGTCCATAAGATAGCTCTACTTCCAAATTTTTTACACCCTGATAGAAGATTTGTTAAACTATCTGGAATACCCTCAATGATGGTATCAAGTCTATTTAATCCTTCCTTGTGAATACTAGATTTGAACTCTGGTTTACTCTCTGTTTCCATAAATCATTAGCTTATTCCCAAATACGCTGCGCGAAACTTTTCAAGCATCGCGCTCACCGCTTGATCCAGATTGGGCACATTGGCGCGCACGAACTCCTCTAGTTTCTTCTGATCCTTTTCCTCCAAGAGTCGCAAGAGCTCATCTCTCTTTCCTTCAGGCACGTGCTCGATAAATACCTTGCTGATCGCAAGTTCCAGCCGTTCTTCCAGGTCTTTTTTCATGGAAGCGGCTTCAGCGCTCTGCAGGTCAACTCCTCTTTCCTGCACCAAAGAATATAAAAAAATCTGCAACATTTGATATACGTCTTGTTGTTTTTGCTGTTGATTCATATAAGGCATATATACACATAACATTGAGAAATAGCACTGGCGGTTTTCCCTAGCGAGGGCACGCCACAGTTCGCTGTGAGGACTGTTTGAGGCAGTCCCGATAAGCCAGAGCCGATGAGAGTTTGGGGCTTATCGGGACGGCCCCGACACGTAGTGTCGGGGGCCGAGTTCCGCAACAAGAACTGGGGCGCGCCCGAGCAGAATAGTGCTATTTCATGATGTGATAT
>JBFLWV010000021.1:0-2538 GCA_040757655.1 Patescibacteria group bacterium
TATTCTGCCAGGAGCGGTGAAGTGGACTAACGTTTTGCTGAAGATGGATGAGGAACAACAAATCCTTTACGATATTATTAGGAAATTAGGTTAATATATTATTGGGTGTCCCATTGTCGAAGACAGGGGTAAAGATAGCGTCTTTTTTGATCCATAATGGCATAGGTTAGCCAATTTTATTCATGAATATATTATACCATAGTCGAAAAAGTTTATGAACTTTTTTGCCTATGGAAGCTAACCATGAAGGGGGACCCTGGTCATCTCTCTAGTTTCTCGGCCCATGGTAACGGGGTTTACGTGATGAACGGAAGGTAGTTCTCCGGCGTAATCACTTGAAATGACGCGTCAGGATAAGCGTGGCGCCATTCGGAAGGAACGGAACGTCGAGCATCTTTTGACCACGTGAACTCAAAACCAAAGAGTTTCCCCTCACGTTCCTCTATGAGATCAATTTCTTGTTGGCTGTAGGTGCGCCAGAAATATACATTGGACCATATCTGCTCGTATTCCCTCTTTTTCATCCGTTCAATAAATAGATAATTTTCCCACAGTTTTCCCACGTCGTTGCGCAAGCGGAGAGAGTTGAAGTTGTTGATGATAGCGTTACGTACGCCCATATCATAGAAATAGTAGCGCGGACTTTTGCGAATCACCGTACGTAGGTTCCGGCTGTATCCGCGCACCCCCACGATAATAAACACTTGCTCAAGCAGATTAATATACCGTTCGATGGTATTTTTACTCATGCCTAATTGGCTGCCAAGTTCGGTATAGGAAACCTCCTGGCCGACTTGGAGGGCAAGGAGTTCGAGAAGGGAACGAATTTTTTTATGGTTGCGTATACCTTCATGTTCAAGGATGTCCTTAAAGAGGTATGTTTGCGTTAGTTCTTTCAAAATTTCCAGCCGCGCACGGTCTGAGGGTGCGGTGACTACTTCGGGATACGACCCATACTGCAGGCGCGATTCCAGCCGCGCGTTGGTCTGTGGCAATGTTTCCGTCCCTCCTAACTCCATTTGTGCGAGGGGAAAAAGCGTGAGGGTAAATTGGCGCCCAACAAGTGGCTCGCCAATATGCTGCGCCAGATCAAAGGTCGAGGATCCAGTTGCAATGACCTTGATTCCGGGGATGTGGTCGACGATGATTTTCAGATTAAGCCCGATGTTTTCAATCTGTTGCGCTTCGTCAATGACAAGCAGTGTATGATCGCCGACGAAAGATTTGAGTTTCTCAAGCGACTGGCTGGAGAGATACTCCTGTACGGTCACGTCATCGCCTGTCACATAGAGATATTTTTCATTAGCGCTTTTCAAAAATTCTTTAAGAAGCGTAGTTTTCCCAACCCGCCGCGGGCCATAGATAACGACAACCTTGTTTGGCCGCAGGAGGTCTTGGAGCTTTTTCAGCTGTTTTTGAGGTATATACATACTTTTTAATATAAATTTAGTCTCTATACTGACTATATTTTAACAAATCAGATAATATAGTCAACCTTGACAAAACCAGAAAATTCATGAAATAACAGGTAGATTCATAACCAAAAAGTTTACCGTCGCGTTCTTCCACTAAATCAATCTCCTGCTGGCTGATGATTATTTTCTTCATGGGCACGCGTGGGGAGAGACTCTTTGGAGGTCAGTTTGATGTACTGTTGCGGGGTAAACGTACTCACATATTTTGCAGCCTGCGCGATCATTTGCTGGTCGAGCGTAATGAGAGCAGCGTGAGAAAAGTGTGCGGTGAATACCACTATGGCGTCGCTTGCCTTGAGCGATATGTGAGATCGTGCGACCGCATGAACGAATTGATGCGCAAACGGGACATCAACTGGTGTGGCGCGGAAGGGGGAAAGAGTGGCAAGGAAACGTCCTGGGTCGGGAAGCGCGTGCATGCGCGCGAGCGTTGCGGCAATTTCGGCAATCACCAGCGTCGGGATAACGACATCATCGCCGCGCTCCTCGATTGTGAGAAAAAGGAGCCGTGCGAGATCGACGTGAGGGTCGGCGTCGTTGAAGAGCGCGACAAATACGGAAGAGTCAATAAGAAACAGCATAGCCGTGTGTTACTCATCCCTTAACTCACGAATGGTCTCTACCGCGGATTTCTTGCTTTTGAACCTGAACTCCTTGGGAGGATTGATCCAAAAGTCCCATGCCTTCTCCCTGGAGAGGGTTTTTTGTTGGGGCGGGGTAATGTCGGCGATTGGCTTCGAGCGGAGCATGACGGTAAATGATTCTCCGTGCTCAACCGCTTTCCATACTTTCGTCATATTGAGCCTTAATTCTTTGGCGGAAATGGTCCGGGTAGGCATAAATAAGAGGAATTAGTGGTGATTTAAAGTGCAACTTAAGTATACACTTGAAGTGTACCTAGTCAATATTGACAAAATCAGAAAATTTGTGGTATAAAGATATCACATCATGAAATAGCACTATTCTGCTCGGGCGCGCCCCAGTTCTTGTTGCGGAACTCGGCCCCCGACACTACGTGTCGGGGCCGTCCCGATAAGCCCCAAACTCTCATCGGCTCTGGCTT
>JBFLWV010000022.1:0-8546 GCA_040757655.1 Patescibacteria group bacterium
GAAACGACAGGAACAAATCGAAGCGCTGATGAAATTTATCGATGCCAAACTAACCCAAACGGTCGAACTTTCACACGCAAAACAAGCTCTTATTGACTGTCAATTATGTTCGTGGACTTGAACAATCCATTGCACATCAGTTTATTCCGTTAGAAAGCCCCGCCATTCATGGCGGGGATGAACAACAGAATACACCCTTCCTCTGTAAAGGCGGGGTTAAAGCCCCGCCTTTCTAACGGAGTTTACTCCTTCTTTTTCCAACTTGAGAGTGTAGAACAATGCAGTAAGAAGGTATGCACGCAGATAAACGCAGATACTCGGCCGCAATACACTTCATGTAAATCATAGTTTGTTCCGTAATGCGGCCGAACGCAGATATACGCAGATATTCTTCTACTGTCTCAACTTATGTAATTGGTGATTTAATTGAACATTGTCGTGTGATATGTTTGATTTATTAAAGTAAACGAAATTTATTAATTTCTTCTCTTATTTTTATCGCTTCTGCCTTCGCGGCATCAGCGAAGTCTTCATTGGGGGAAGCGAAAATAATACCGCGGGAGGAATTGATGATGATGCCTTGGTGGAGGATATTCAATCCCGCTTTCACTGTTTTTTCTACATCGCCCCCTTGCGTGCCGATGCCGGGTATCAGAATGGGCATATCGCCGACGAGGCTGCGCACCTCTTTCAATTCTTCCGAGAAAGTCGCACCCACCACCAGTCCGCAATTGCCGTTGGTGTTCCATTGAGCTGTGACACGTCGCGCCACTTTTTTATAGAGCGGCTCACTTTGCGCGTCTTTGATATCCTGGAATTCTCCTGCACCCGGATTTGAGGTGCGGCAGAGGACGAAAATTCCTTTCTCCTGTTGGTCAAGGAAGGGGATGAGTGCTTCTTTCCCAAGGTAGGGGTTGAGCGTTATGGCGTCAGCCTTGAGATAGGAGAACGCGAATTGAACATAGGCGGCGTTGGTGGAACCGATGTCCCCGCGTTTCGCATCGAGGATGACGGGAATGAGGGGCGCGCGTTCGCGGATGTATGCAATCGTTTGTTTCAATACCTCGATTCCCCTCCCCCCTAACGCTTCGTAGAATGCAGTATTGGGTTTGTAGGCACATACCACATCCTTTGTTGCATCGATAATGGCTTGGTTGAATTTAAGTACCATTTCTCCCCGTTGCCGGCTGGAGAATCCTCCTGATTTATCTTTACCCTTTTTCAGGCATTCGGGAATTTTATCAAAATCACTGTCCAAGCCGACACAGAGAAGGCTGTTGTTTTGTTGCATCGCCTCATTGAGTTTATCAAAGAAGGATATCATACCTTGTTTAACTTAGAACTCAAAACGCAAATCTCAAATCCATAACTCAAAACCCTTTAACTTTGAGATTTGAGTTGTAGTTTTGAGTTTTGAGATATAACCTCTGAGTTATTGTTGGTGTGCTCTTCCCACTATCTCCTTAATAGTATCAAATCCATTTTCTTCTAAGTATCTCTCAAGTCCAGTCTTGATTTCTTCAAACACCCCATACCCCTTACTATACACTGCCGATCCCACGCCCACCAGAGACGCGCCCGCCATCATCATTTGGACTGCATCCTGCCATGAGGAAACTCCTCCCATTCCTAAGAGAGGAACCTTAACCTTTTTATAAATATCGAATATCTTTGCTACTGCAATGGGGAAGATTCCCGGACCGGAAACTCCTCCTTTTATATGTCCGAGTATGGGCTTTCGGGTTTTAATATCAATGATCATTCCCGGTCCCACTGTATTGATGGCAGCAATTGCATCCGCACCTTCTGCTTCGCACGCACGGGCGACTTCAACGATATTAGCGACATTGGGAGATAATTTTGCGATAAGCGGTATAGTGTCGGCAACTTTTTTTACCGCCCTTATAACTTGTGCGGCACCTTCCGCGGTAGTGCCGCTTGGGTTGCCGAATTCGTCCTCCACATTGGGGCAGCTTAAATTCAATTCAATCGCTGCAGGCTTTAATGAGGCGAACGTTTCAACCAGTGCAATGAATTCAGATACTTTCGTCGCGAATACACTAACAATGGTCGGCACTTTCGCGGTGTGAAGGTATTCTGTGACTGCGATTTCCCCCTTTTCCAGGCCGGCGTTTATCAGGCCGACAGAATTCAAGAATCCATGGTCATATTTGATGACCCGCGGCAGGGAATGTCCTGTCCTTGGTTCAAACGTGAATGATTTCAAGGTTACCCCTCCTGCTCCCGCATCTTCAGCTTTCTTGTGTGCGGAAATTTCTGTAATAATCCCAGAAGGGAGAATGAGGGGATTCTCAAACGTGATGCCGCAAAATGTCGTCTTCAATGATGCCATAAGGATAGTTACACTATATTTTTCCAACCCCTCCCTTGCCCGTTATCTTACCATTATTATACACTTCCACGCCACGAATGACGGTGCGCACCACGCGCGCGTTCAGCGTTATGCCGGTAAAAGGCGACCAGCCGCATTTGGTTTTTAATTTAGTTTCGTCTAGCTGATAGTAGACATCAGTTTCCACTTCAACGTATGTTTGTCCGGCGGGACGAATTCCTAGAATTCGGCAAGGGTTGGTATTGGTAAGACGTATGATATCGTCATGAGTCAGTTTCCCCTCTTCAGCTGCGGTGCACAGCAGCGGCAGTGCGGTCTCGAGCCCGGGTACGCCCATGGGAGGGCATGAGGATTCCTTTTCCTGTTTTGTGTGCGGCGCATGATCGGTCGCGATACAGTCAACCGTGCCCTTTTTTATGTGCGCCCATAACGCCTGCTGGTCTTCTTCTGTGCCAAGTTCTGGTTTCATCATGGCAAACGCGCCAAGGCGCGCCGCATCTTCCTTCGTTAAAAATAAATGATGTGGCGTCACTTCGCAGGTGAGTGATATTCCTTTTCTCTTGGCTTGAGTGATGGCTTCGATGTCGCATTTTGTAGCGATATGACAGCAGTGGAGTTTTTGGTAATTTTTTTCAGCGAGCGCGATCAGGTATTCTAACGGTTCTCCTTCCGCATGCACGAGAATCGGTTTGCCGCGCGGCCAAGCTTTGAAAATCGCTTCTAGTTTTTCCTCATCCTGAATGAGGAGCGAACCTGTTGTTTCGTCTAGATATATTTTTAGGCCGCATACGCGGTCATATACTCTATTAAACTCACCGATATTATTACCGTCGGAACCGAAATAGAAACCATAGTCACAGAACGCTTTTTCGTGTGCGATATGTTCTTTTTCAGTAAGTGCATCAGCGGTGATCGTAGGTGGATTGGTATTTGGCATATCGACTACCGCCACCACACCGCCTGCTACTGCTGCTGACGTCCCCGTGCGCCAGTCTTCTTTGTAGCTCAAACCCGGCTCGCGGAGGTGCACATGCATATCCATCATTCCGGGAAGACGAATAACGTGAGACATACTTTTTCAAATCAAGAAGTGAATTAATATGGCCATGGCTACGTTAGTACGTATGTGATAGTTTCATTCAAGTCGCTCCCATAATAATTGATACATCAATTTCATCAAATCGGCAAATTCTTTTGACTCGATAATCACGGCCATTTTCTCTTTCCAGGAAGCGATGAGCACTTTATTGTTGTAAATATTAACTTCCGGCGAGAACTCTTGTCCTTCAGGTAAAAATTTACTCTGTCTGATTTCCTCGCGATCGTGGGCGGCACGCTCGCGCGACAATTCATTCTGCGGCATGATCGCCTTAATCGATACTTTTTCCTTCGTCCGGCGGGTATAGTATTCCGGAAAAAATTTCGGCAACGCCCAATGCATAGTCTGCACATTTGCATAGGCTAGGATTCCGCCTTTTGCGGTTAGCGTATCCTCATACGCTTCCCGCATTCCTTTTTCACCTTCATAAAACTGCACTTTCGGTTTTGTGCTTAAGGGCGTCTGTAAGGAGATAAGCTCCGGCAAAACAGCGGACACCGCTGTCTTCTGTTTCTCGATCGTCTTTTCGTAATCCGCTTTTTCATGTTCCAAGTAAGCTACGAGCTTCCCCGGATCACTCACATTGAAAAACGTCCGGCTCTTCTTTTTATACTTGCTCACCACGCCTCGTTTAATTAGGATCTCTAAAACATCATAAGCTGACGTCCTATTAATATCAGCCTTTTTGGCAATCTCATTTGCTGTCGCCTGCTCCAGCGCCAGCAAGGCAAGGTATACCCTCGCCTCTTTTTCCGAAAATCCAATTTCTCCCAGTATTTTCAACAAATCCTCTTTCATAATGATAATGTTGTGGAAGTATAACCGACACTATTATTATATTACATTAGCCAAAAAATTGCAATATCTCATATCAATGTCTGATATAGTCTATACATTTACTATCACAGGCATATACTACCTCGTTAAAATCATGAAAGATAAAATCTTTGACAATCTAAGGAGAATTATCATGAAAAAGATACTTTTGTTCAACCTGCCGTACCCGTTTGAAAAAAAACAGGTGTATATGCCAAGCACCCTGATCGCTGTAGGTGCTCAATTGATAGAGGCGGGCTTTGCAGTCGAGCTTATCGACCTTAATCTCTTCACGCTAGAGGAACCGGCGGTGCAAAATAAAATTAGCCTAGCTGATTTTATCGGCACTTCGTTAGTTGGAAGCTCAAACATACCTGATGCGATTAAATTTTCAAATCGCGTCCTGGGAATCAATCCTCATGCCAAAATCCTCATCGGAGGACAAGTGATTGAAGGATTAAGCAACGATCAATTCCGGTACCTCTTTGGTACTAGGCCGATTCAAATTACTGACGAACCAACATTAAAAAATGCTCTAGAGATAGGCCAGTTGTTTGACATTTTCGCAATCGACTGCGTCAAAATGTACCAAACAATTCCTGATGACGTCATGCGGATGTATCTCGAACGAGAAGCGGGTCTATTCGTGAGCCAAGGATGCCGTTTTGCATGCCGTTTCTGCGGTGCAGCAAAAGGACGACCGGAACGATGGCGATCCATGAAAGGATTACACGATGATCTCATATACCTAACAGAAAAGGCCAAGGAGTTTGGACTGTCTAAGATGCAATTTTATATCTCAACCTTGGACATGTTTCAAAGTCCAAGATTGATTGCCGAGTTCCTCACGGTTGTGGGAGATATGAGTGAGCAATCAGGTGTGACAATCAGCATCCGTGGACTATCCTGTATTTCCTCGTTTATTACCGCCTACAAATTGCTACCAAACTTTCATGAGCTTGTAACTGATGTTACGCAGAAAAATTCAAATGTTGCTAACACAAGCCATTTTTCAAATCAGCCAATACCGCTTGCGTAAGATCAAAATTTGGCTCAAATAGAAGATTCCGTCCAATTAAGATTTATTCTCGTGCGTAACATCACCTTGTAATAAGAGCAAATGTATTTGCAGTCGGATTCGGTTTCGACGGAACGGATCAGAAAGTTTGGAGCGCGGAGAACAAAATGCACAATCGGCTCTCTCTCGGTGATCGCGCGCTGGAAATTTGCCGCGAGGTTGGGATTACTCCCGAACTCCTGATGGTGTTTGGATTCTCGGAAGATAACTTTCGGACACTTATTAAAACCGTTTGGTACAGTGTACGAAAAAGCATCTTCCGTGGTGCGATTGCTCGGCCTTACCTCGCAAAATCGTTCATCCCCAATAATTACTACTGGACCGATGAACGGTTCAAAAGCCAAGTTGCTGCAACATGCAATGATCCGAGGCTGTTTTACAACCTTGATTTCGCGGCGCTCGGCTCTCCTCTCACCCATCCCCACCGCTGGCATCGGTGGGCAAGCAATCTTGCCTATCTTGCCATCATTCTCATTCTTACCCCCTTGGGTAAGAACACGACCTTCCCTCTCCTTCCTCAGGGCGGGAAGCGACCGCGCTGGCGGCAGAAATTGGTCGAGTGGGTAAACCGCAAAATGCCATTCGACCGCTAAATCCAAAGTCCCCAGATGCTTCATGTGTCCTGGGGACTTCTTGCGTTTCTGAATCAATATTTTATTTTCCCAAACTTGCCTACGTAATTTTTTAGCCATGGCTAGAAAATTACGTATGTTAGGTGACTATAAGAATTATTTTGTCAAAATTTGTTTCAGCAATTCTTCTACCCCCAGCTTCTTAGCCCACTCTTGCAGATAATGACGGTCAAGGTTGGCGCCGGAAACCGCAATAATTGACTTCACGTCGTCAAGCTGCCGTTCCGCAGGAGTCCGTTGGTACCAGAAAAGTTTGATGAGTATGAGATCCTCTGGAGAAGAGAAATATACAGTCTCCCCAGCGATCTGGGTGCTCACTCTGCGTGCCAGCCGCGATGCGTTAAATGGATCCGCGCGCCGCACAATCCAAAAATCCACTTTGATGCCGCTCGTGCCGTCTACCACGTTGAATTCTCCTTCCGACGCGTACGCTTCCCGCATCGCGTTTTCATCAAGATAGATGCGATCTCCCACTCGACGCAATTGCTCAGCGAGCGCAGTGAGTTCATACGGCTCAATACCGAGCACCATATCAATGTCTGCCGTAAAGCGCGGACGCCCCCAGAGCGTTACGGACATGCCGCCCGTGACGAGATAGGGAAGATTAAGTTCATTAAGCGCCTTCGCTACCTTAACGAGGAGGGTTTGCGGGTCGTTCGCGGTCATAGGACGAATTGCGCTGACGGGCGATTTCGCCCGCGAGTCGCCAAAAATCCGAGGCAAGTTTAATCTTCCGCTCCGCAGGCATCCGCCGGAAGATAGCATCCTGCATTTCTTGCGTGTATTGTGCCGGCGAGGGAGTCTTGCGTTGATATTTCATACCAAGGTAACTATAAACTACTTACAGACTACTCACAACTATTCTCCGACTTTCGGCCTATACTGCAGCGCCTCGGTGACGTGAGTGGAGGTGATAGTCTCTTCGCCGACAAGATCAGCGATGGTGCGTGCCACCTTCAGCACGCGATAGTAGCCGCGTGCGGATAAGTGCATGGTAGTGACTGCATTTTTAAGGACAGTTTGAATCTTTGTATCAACCGGACAGTATTCGCGTACCTCACGTGATGACATTTCGGCATTCGTGAGGATAGAAGAGTCCTTAAAGCGTGCATACTGTCGTAGTCGCGCTCTTTCCACGCGCTTCCTGATTTCTGATGAGGATTCTGCCACGGCAGTGTCAGCGAGTATCTCGAAGGTGAGCCTCGGTACGTCCGTATGAATGTCTATCCGGTCAAGAAGCGGCCCTGAAAGACGCTTTTGATATTTTATTACTTGTCCTTGGCTGCAGAGACAATGGTGTGTCGGGTCGGTCGCATACCCGCAGGGACAAGGATTCATGGCGGCAATCAGCATAAATTTTGCAGGAAACAGTATCGTGCCCGCCGCGCGTGAGACAGAAACGATCCCATCTTCGAGCGGTTGCCGCAGGTTTTCCAGGACCGCGCGTCCGAATTCAGGAAATTCATCGAGAAAGAGAATGCCGCGATGCGCCAAGCTGATTTCACCGGGACGGGGCGTTGTTCCTCCTCCCACCACTGCAACTCCTGATGCGGTATGGTGCGGTGCGCGGAATGGCCGTTCCCAAAGGAGAGGAGATTCTTTCGGTTTGATGCCAGAGACAGAATAGAGGCGGGTAACCTCGAGCGCTTCCTCAAGCGTGAGGGTGGGAAGGATCGAGGGGAGCGTGCGTGCGAGCAGGGTTTTTCCCGCACCGGGCGGTCCTGACATAAGGACATTGTGTCCGCCTGCAGCAGCAATTTCTAACGCACGCTTCACGTGTTCCTGTCCTTGGATATAGCACATGTCATAGCGAGTAGCCGCGTTTTCAGGAGGGGTGGGATGAGTATAGACAAGCGGCGCAATGCGGCGCTCTCCCATCAGATGGAGCACCAGCTCTGAAAGCGTGGCTACCGGCATGATTTCAAGGCCGGGCACCAGGTTTGCTTCTGCGGCGTTTTCTGCGGGGAGAAAAATTCTCTGATACCCCTTCCGTTGTGCAAGGAGACTTATAGAGAGTGTACCGGGAATAGGCCTTACATGACCATCAAGAGACAGTTCTCCCACAAAAAGCGCATGCTGGTCTTCAGGAATCCACATGAATATCTCGTGCGTGGCAAGCACGGATACCGCAATAGGAAGGTCGTAACTCGGACCTTCTTTCTTGAGGTCCGCAGGCGCGAGGTTTATCGTGACCTTGGGGCGCGGGAACTCCAGTCCAGAATTTTTCATCGCGGATCTGATGCGTTCTTTTGATTCCTCTACTGCTTTGTCCGGAAGCCCCACGATGACAAATGCGGATGGTGCATTGCCCACATCAGCTTCCACTTCCACAAGCTCACTTTCGAGTCCAACAATGGCGGCAGAATAGACTTTGGTGGACATACTAAAATGAAAATTTCCAAATCCCAATTTCCAAACAAATTCCAATACCGAAATCCGAGATATATTAGAGTAGTTGCGAAATAATAATCTAACAGGAACGCCCTCCTCCAGATTCTGGAATTAACAGCTGGTTGCATCCAGATGGTAGTTCCAGAGTCCGCAGGCAATGAGCATAGCGCGGTCATC
>JBFLWV010000023.1:0-21658 GCA_040757655.1 Patescibacteria group bacterium
CTTTTTTAGGCATAGGATGGATCAAAATCAGTCTGTAAACAGAGACAATTAACCGTTTTTATCCAATCTATACCTAAGATGAGCCAAAGTTCAATTATTAAAAAGCGCTATTATCGGTACGCTACCGGAACTAGATAAAAGAAATTGGAATGTTATATGGGGTAAATCTTGCAGGTGCGGTAATGGGAGGTTTTTTGGAATACAGTTCAATGCTAGGCGGAATAAATAGTCTGTATCTTATTGCGGGAGTATGTTATGTAATATCTCTCATCTTCCAGCAGAAGCACCAGCAGCGCGTTCTCGCAAATTTTATATAACACGTATACGCTCTTAGATATGGCAGTCATCCATAAAAAGGTATGGAAGGAGTATTTTGCAGAGATTCTCACTGGCAGGAAAAGGTTTGAATTACGTCTTGCGGATTTTGAGGTCCATGAAGGTGATACATTGGTTTTAGAAGAATGGGATCAGGAAACCCAGACGTATACCGGCAGGTCGAAGGAAGTGGTGGTTACCTATGCACTTAAGACGAAAGACCTGAACTTTTGGCCCCAGAGTGATATTGATACATATGGATACCAAGTGATACAATTTGGATAGTATAGTGCAGATTTACTATCGATGTAAACATACAATCCAATTGGTGGCAGGCAAGCTGCCACGCTACAATAATTCTAATGCCCGAAGGCTTAATTTATAAATAATCTTATGTGCTACACCATTCCTCTTGTTGCCACCTTCGTATTACATGGTCTAAAAAAAACCGGGAAGGTGAATAATCAGCGCATGGCGCAATTGCATCTCCTCCTCATGGGAGGTTCGGTCATGCTCCTCATTGACCATCTCTGGAGAGGAGAATTATTTCTCATAGGTCCAAATAGTATGAAGGATTTACTCCTTGGGGTTACGATGACCGTTGGCGTTATCATGATATGGTGGATCATGGGATGGCAGATGAGAAGAAAAGAGGCATGAGCAGAGGCGCCACTATTAACAGGAGCGTACAGGGTACTATAGGTAAAAATCCTGTACCCACTATATCAATCACCTCTGGAGGAGAGTCAGTTGCCGTTATTTACGGCCATATAAAGCTTTAAGCATTGCAGCAAAGATCAATGAAACCCTTCACGTAGGCGAGACCCGCTCGGCGTGTTGGGAAAAGGATACAGCAGCGAAACAGACAACGAGCGCAAACATCTGCATTTAGGGATTCATATGGGAGAAGAGATTAACATTTTAGGATATGTACAAACGCAAGTAGGTCTACATGATTGGATTGATGTGACAAAGTACATGTACTAAAATTATATTTAGAGGCATGGGGGAATTGATTGTACCTGGAGCATAATGTATTTTCATCTATGGAAAATAAAGAAATCTCCTTTGGTATTGAGGAGAAATTACAAGAACAAACACCTATTCAGAAGGATAACACAGAACCTGCTGAATCAAAAGAGAAAAGACTAATAAAAGTGGCAGTAGTGTGTAGGGCTGGAAGGATTTCTGGTCAGCTTGCCAGTGCTTTAAAGGATGTATTGCGAACACAAGGAACTAGTAACCAAGACATTCAATTTGCTTTTCACGTTAAACCTGCGGGCAACAAGAGCTATGGCGTGTTTTTTAAGCATCATGTTGATTTATTACATCAATACCACCTCATTTTATCAACGTTGATTAATTGGCGAACGCTTGAATATATTCATAAGACGCCACAACAATGGGATATAGATTCAGATGCTCTTCATCATGTTGAAAAAGCACTCAACGATGGTACAATAATTTATTTCGATGGAGAAACCATCGGGGATCCACAATCATTGTTAGATAAGATTAAACAATTTTCTAAGACAAATTCTCATGAGCCTGATTTAGAAATAAAGAGAGATCCTCTTTCTATCGCGTGGGTAGATACCATTCATTCTGGGTATGGTTTTGGCACTTTACAGAAATATATAGAAGAAAATCATAATGTGTTTGTCCGTGATATTTTAATTCAGGAATATATATGTGAATCTGAAATAGTCGCGAAAGTGCGCCTTTTGGCACAATTGGTAGAAAACCCTCATGTTGGTGTGGTTATTACTCCTTTAGTGACAAGAGATACCCTTATCAATTGGAAGAATGCTATGGTAGGCATTGGCGTTATGAGAGAACTTCAAATACTATTACAGGCAATGGAGGCAGGACGATTGATTCCTTACGACGCACATATAGAGAGCTATAAAATACTCGATGAGATAGATCGCGAAGATATTAAAAACCTATATGGTAAAATACATACGTAATTTATACGACCCAGCCTCAAAGCAGCCCTATCGCTTGAGCAGGTCGAAGAGGATGTATCATTAGTAATATATTATGAGAGAAGGCGAACCAGTGAATATACAAGAACCAACGGGTCAAGAAATGCACCCGATTCTTGAAAGTTCAATTAAAAGTGAGTTTGAAAATCAACATGGTATGAAGCTTCTTTATATTGAGTTACGACACCTATTATTTCGTCTAAAAGAACCAATTGAGAGAGGCGATTATCAGTATATTATTGGTGAAGACACTTCAGCGCGAATTCCCACATTGATTGTCAATCGGGTGCTCAAGCAACTTTATCAGGAACGTAATCATCCTACACCATATACTTTGTTTTTGCAACTGATCACATCGATCCTATTAATAGAAAAAAAGAATATGACGTTATGGTAAGTAAATTATCCAGTGATGTTACGCACGAGAATAAATCTTAATTGGACGGAATCTTCTATTTGAGCCAAATTTTGATCTTACGCAAGCGGTATTGGCTGATTTGAAAAATGGCTTGTGTTAGCAACATTTGAATTTTTCTGCGTAACATCAGTTATCCACTCATATTCATGATAGGTTTAAAAAAATACAAGCTTCTAAGATGAATATCACGGGAAGGAGTGTTTCTCAACCATGCGCATTGCTCATTGATGATACCTATTATACTGGCAATAGGCTCTGTTGCACGAATAAAATCTAAACACAAATAGTCCTTTGTCATTCAGAATTCATCCGACAACCGCATAGGAATCGGGCATTCCGAATTTGAGCATCCGGTTCAGAATCGAGCTTTTCACGAGCGTTTCGGTCTTCTGCTGCGGCATATTCCGCGCGTCGAGCCGATCCCCAAAGATCGTCTTGTAGCGGAACATGAAGGTTTCGACCAGGGAGCGGACATGATAGCCCCCGCCCTCTTTCCAGCGGCTCCGCGAAGTGTTCCTGATCGCCCTGAGGTTCTCGTCCCGCGGATGGGGCGGGCCGCTTAAGTTGCCGTGTTGCCAGATCTTGGCGTTCCGTTGCGGCGGTATCAGTATCCGCGCCACCTTCCGTTCCCTGCAGAGATCGTAGACATCCCTAGTGTCGTAGGCCCCATCGCCTGCGAAGGCCTCAATGGTTGATTGCTCTTGAGCGAACAGAGCTGGCACGGTCTCGTTGTCGCCGGTCTCGTTGCCGGTGAGCTCGACCGCCCTGACCTCGCCGTCCGGAGTCACCCCTACGTGGAATTTGCGCCAGGTCCTATGTTTGGAATACCCGTGCTTCCTCACCTTCCACTCGCCCTCGCCGAACACCTTGAGGCCTGTGGAATCAATGATTATGATAATGCTCTCTTTTTCGTCCTTGGGAAGGCGAACGGTGACGGTTGCCCCGCGGCGGGACAGGGTGGAGTAGTCAGGAACGTCCAGATCAAGGCCCATAAGACCAAAGAGGAAGATAACCAGCCCTTCCGTCTGCCGCAGCTTCTGGCCGTAGACCTTGCCGATTTTCAGGGTGCTGGTGATGGCAAGATCAGAGTAATGAGGCTGAGCCCCGTTTGCCCGTGGGTTTCGCCTCCCACTCTTTCAGGGCTTCCTCCTCGATCCAGACGATGAGCGATCCCCGGCGCTTCAAGGCCTCGTTGTAGTCATGCCAGTTCCTGACGCGGTACTTCTTCTTGTTTTTGGTCTTTTGTTTCTTGTCCTTTGGCGCTTTCGATAACTTCTTTGATGTTTGTTTGGTTTTAGCCATACGATGAGATGGTAAGAGTACGATTTCACTCTCATTATCTCATGGTACAGCTAGATCATAAAGGTCTTTTGTGCAACAACGCCGATCGAAATAGTTCTTTACAATCTAAACACAAACCCCATCAACAAGAGAAAGGAGGTAATTCGTTGGCGGAACCCACTTTAATTCACTGAAATTCTGAACCATCAGAAGGAGTAATTGTCATGAAAAGATCAGTATTTTCATTTGTCATGTTTGTCACGCTTTGAGAGAATTTACAGACCTCTGCTTTCGTGAGAGAATGAAGGCAGAAGTTTGAAAAATTTAATCCAAAGCAATTATGACCAGGAAACAACTCACTACCTTAATTCTAGTATTGATATTGGTTGCCGCAGGAGCGACGGCGTTGATGTGGTCAATCAAAAAGCCTCAGTCGCCAAACCAGCTCGTGGCGGAAAACGGCGGTAAGCCCACCGCACCTGAATCGCAGCCTCAAAACAACGGCACGAAACCAACTCCCACACCGGAGGTTATCACGTCCGATATTGACACAAGCGACTGGAAGACGTACCGGAATGAGGAGTTGGGGTTTCAAATTAAATACCCCAATGAATGGGGAATTGATGAAGAAAAAATTGATCATAGATTTAACCCTGGATAAAGGATTACAATAAACTAGTCAAGAAGATAGAGAGATCACTATTTCAATCACTGCGAATTCTCCAATGATACCAGAATTCAATTATAACAGCCCGATAGCAGACGATGTAATAAAGGAGGCTAATCTACACATTGAAAGTTTTCCCAACGGATATTGTGACGGGCTTGGTTGTACAGATCCATTTACTTCTTGGTGGTTAGAAAAAAATGGAAGTTTCTACACTTTTTCCTTTGGTAGAGATCAAAAAATTGAAGGGGTGAGTAGACAAATTATTTCCACCTTTGATTTCATTGAATGAAGATATTCATTTGAGTACTTTATGGGCAATTGATTAAACTGAATCGATTGCCGGATAAAGTGTTCAAAAAAACAGAACACATCTCCGTAAATTTTACGGAGGTTAAAAATGTTCATTCACAATCAAGAAAGGAGCGAACAATGATACGCGCACCGTAATGCGGCACTCCTGTGCTAGTAGTTTGAAGTTCTGTAATTTCTGTTATCGTTGAACTAAAATCAAGGAGTTTTCAATCATGAGAAAGGCAAGCATCTTTTGTTTGGCGTTGTTCTTTGCCTGTGTGAGTGTGATGAACGCGCAGCCGATTGCGAGTTCATTCATCTATCCGGTGAAGAACGACCAAGTGTCGAATGTGTTGAACAATACTGTCAGCCCTCTGGAAAGCTGTTAATTCGGGCTGTTAGATAAAATTCAAAAGTGAACATTGTAAACTTTAAAAGTGAACAATCGGTAGGTCGTCGTGCTTCACCCGCTGGGCGTCCATGAATGTTCCCTCGTGCCAGAACCGCACCTCGACGAGACTTGTTTTCGGATCAGGATAGAGTCTCATCTCCACCTCTTCCCGCGGGTATACATTCGGAACCTTCAGAGTGAATCCTTGGAGACTTACCTTGCGGTACGGATCAACCGTTCGTTTAATACGCATGCAGAAAAGGTCTTTCACAGACTGATACGGCTGAGGGATGCGGAAGGGGCGGAACAAGGTCTTGCCTTCCCTGAGAGCGTTCTGGAATCTGATCATGGGAATTTCTCCGGTCGTCGAATGCACCCGCTTGTAGTTGTACGCCCACACCTCACGCTGGAGGATTTTTCTTGCGGGCTCGATGGCGGTGACCCCTTCTCTGACGCACGTCTTGACAAGGTGATCTTGCAGCCACTCGTACGGGCGCTCCACCTTTCCTTTGGCCTGTGGAGAGAGTGCGTAGATCACCTCCACCCCGCACTCCTTCATCACCTGCTTCCACTGCGGATCCACGTCATCGGTGAATTTCTGGTACACCGCCCACGGATTGTTCTTGTCCCGATCCTTCACATAACGGAAAACTCTCAATTGATCCACGTAGTAGGAGTGGGGTAATCCATACCTTAATATCAGCCGTTCTGCCGAGGAAATATGGGTCCAGGTGGTTTCCGTGAGGACGAAGTCGGCGTAGAGGATGGCGCGCGAGTAATCATCCAAGCTCGTAATCAGGTACCACTTCACGTTCCCGTCCGGCGCCCAGAGGTGATGAGAGCTGTCGTGCTGGATTAATTCCCCCGCATAATTCGTCACCACTTCGCGGTCGTGGATTTTCTTTGGCGGCTTGGGTTTCCAATACTCAGCATCTCTGGCGCGGCTGATAATCGTGGGCAGGGACACCTGCTGGTCGTACTTGTCCGCAAGCAACTGTTTGATGTAGCTGTAATTGTAGCGTTTCGTGACTACCTTGGGATTGTCGATAATTTTCTCCTTTTCGGTTTTGAGTTCCTTGAGGATATTTTCCTCGATGGCGGCATCAATCCGTCGGCGTGGATTCGTGCGTTCATAGATGACGGTGAAATGGTCAGGATCGTGTTGATACTCCCGCGAGAGGTGGAATAGCATGGTGCGTCCGATATTGAGGTATCGCATCGCCTCTTTGGCAGTAATCTCTTTGGCCGCATACTTGGCGAGGACGGATTTCACCGTATCGTCGCTGAGCCGTTTGTGGAGCTGTGGTGGCATACGATTGAGGGTTAATTGATAAACCCATAATCGTAGCAGAAAACCGCCACCGCCCTACGGATGTTCACTTTTAAATCTTAAATGCGCTTAAAGTGTTCACTTTTGATTTTTAAATGACAGGCTAAGAGGTAGGCTTGACAAAATACACGAATCTGGTAGTCTGTAGTGTTTATTATGGATTTATTATGATTTTGATGTATGTCAACGTTGAGCCAATTCGTGTATAAACACTGGGGTGGTATCGTTATTTTAAGCCTTATTGGCGCGGTTGCCGCGCTGGGCTTAAGTCTCCAGCAAACACCCCTCTATGCGTCATCAGCGCGCATCCTCGTGACTCAGCGACAGACGAGTGGTATGGATGCGTATACGGCCGCGCGGGGTTCTGAAAAACTCGCACAGAACCTTACCACTATCATTGGCACTGCTTCTTTCTTAGAGCGGGTGTTGGGCGCCGGCTTTTCTGTCACCAATGATTTTCCAAAAGATGAAGCACGGAGGCGTAAGGCATGGCAGGAAGTCGTGAAACCATCCGTCGTGACTGGGAGCAGTATCCTTGCTATCACTGTCTATCACAAGAATCGCGATCAGGCAGAACGCATTCTGGTGGCGGTGAATACGGTCCTTGTGTCTCAAGGGACAAGTTATTTAGGAACGGGTGATAATGTCATTTTGCAGATTGTGGATGCGCCACTGACGACGACGAGGCCAGTAAAACCGAATACCCTCCTCAATATAGCAGGAGGGTGCATCGCAGGTTTTATTATCTCACTTGGCTACTCATTTATCCGGGAAGCAATAGCCAACAGCTTTCATGGTCCGCGTACGTTGTCTTCACTCGAGGAAGCTCAATATACGTCGCTCCCCACTGGTTATCTTACTCCCAAGCAGCAAGAAACGGTTTTACCGTCCACGGACATATCAGCACAAGAGCTACGGGCGAACCCTTATGTGGTTGAGATGTCAGAATCGCTCCCCGCACAAGCGTCTCAGTGGGAAGAATCTCTCGATTCTCCTGAAACGTTACCGGCAGTGCCACCGGTCGCATGTGAAGTGCACGGCATGCATGACCATATAAAAACGCCTTTGAGCGGGCAATACTATTTTCAAAACAGGCTCATAGGGTTAGAGTCATAGGAGGACATGATGTGGTATGGTGATTCGTGGTCGAGATAGTTTTTCTCGTGTGCAGGAGGAATGGGATCACGTCGCACATAAGAGTAGTTTAGCAATTGATAGGTTTTTTGGATCCTCTCATATCCTTCGCGCGTGGTATCATACGTGGACCAATCCGGAGGATATTTTTTGTGTTTTCCATCCAGGTGCCCGCGAGACGGTTCCGTCACTCTATGAAGGAGGAGTAGAGGGGGGCTTTGGATTGCCACTCGTGCGTGTACACAAGAAAAATGGAAGCATTCGGATACTTTCCAGCCCTGTTGATGACAATATGTGGTATGCGCCGGTGATAGGCAGTGCGAATGAGGCAAGCGGTCAACGTGCGGCCGCATTGGTTGCGCAGGGCGATGAATGGGATCTCCTCATACTGCAGCATGTTGATATTTCCCGCGCGTTTTGGAAATCATTCGCTGCATATTTTCGTTCAAGGAAATATTCCGTTGAAGTGTATCCGACCATGCAAATTGGGAGCATGACACTGCATGATCGCTGGGAAGATTATCAAAAGCGTTTGAAAAGCGGATTCAGACGCAACTTGAACAAACGAGAACAATATTTGATCGAAGCACATGGGCCTCTCACGGTATCTGTGGCGGAACGGAAGGAAGAGGTAGATCAAGCCTTTTATGAAGGATTTTCCATTGAAACCATGGGTTGGAAGGGATATACCCACAGCGCAGTATTGCAAAATGAAAGTTCCAAGCGATATTTTTACGAGTTGGCGCATGCTGCGGCAGGGAAAGAGGCACTTACCTTGGCAGCATTGAAGAGCGGGGGATTCCCTGTTTCATTTTATTACTATGTGCGGCAAGGGGATGAAGCATATCTTTTTAAAACTATGTATGATGAGAGATATAGTCGTTTTGGAGTTGGTCAGCTCGGTCTTTATAAAACGCTTAAAGCACTG
This sequence comes from Patescibacteria group bacterium, assembly GCA_040757655.1. Taxonomy (GTDB): domain Bacteria; phylum Patescibacteriota; class Patescibacteriia; order 2-02-FULL-49-11; family 2-02-FULL-49-11; genus 2-02-FULL-49-11. Next base: position 8,747 of record JBFLWV010000023.1, read on the forward strand.
CATCAGCGGGGTGTGAGGATCTTGAATCTTTTTGGGTCATACGTGCCCTGGCATGAACATTGGTTGCCCACCATAACCCAGTATTCAAAAATTATTATCGCGCCGAGGAGGAACATGCTTTCGTTGGTTCCTTATCGCTTATACGCACACATAAAAAAATACCCGAAAGGGTATCGCGTGTTTACCAATGTGCGCAAATGGTACCATGTTATGGGAATAATGTGGGATACGTTCAAAGCCTCGATACAGCATTTACGATGAACAAATTTTTCGAATCGCATGTGCCATGGTTTTTGTGTCGGAGGTGGTGACATCCTGATGTATCGGAAGAACCAAGTGCTCATGGAGCACTTTTTTTATAAAGGGGGATGCGTTGCCGATTTCATGGGAGCGATAGTGGGGCCAGAGCACGCTCGTTTCAATACCTTGTCGTTGCAATTGTGTAGTAATTTCATCACGCCGGGGAGTAAGTATCATAAGGTCCAAAGGAACGGTATATGCCTGGAGTATAGGGAAAGCGACCTTTAGCTCGGGGATTCCTGACAGCGATGCGGCGAGCGTGAGATAATTTTCCCGATGACGGCGTTTGATGCATTCATAATCGAAGCGCGGGAGGAGATATTTTGAGATTGCGGACATCCCCCAGTCGGTTTTCGTCGTATCAAATTCAAATCCACCGCATTCGGTATTCGTTATGCCCGCTCTTTTCAGAATGGTATTCATGTGCGGCACCACGCGCGTACCCATCCAGGACCCTATTGCGTGTTGAACGCGGCTATTCCTACTGGATGCCATGTTCCGCAATGCAAGGGAGATTAATTGGCGGGTGGTTGAATAGCGCGATGGATGGCGTTGGCGGTTTGCAGGAGTCAGGAGTTTCTGGTTGTTCACCACTAATAAGCCACCATGAGGAATGGGTACGGTTTTTCTGGGACAAAAGATTGCCACGTCCCCTTTTGATCCGAGCGATTCGCCGTCCTCGTACGAGCTTAAAAATCCGAGCGCCACGTCTTCAAAAAGGAATAAGCTGTTATCCTTGCATATTGCCAACGCCTCTGAAAGAGGCTGGGGAAAACCAAGGTAGTGGGTGATATATAGTATTTTTGTGCGAGACGATAGTTTCTTTTTTATATCCTCATAATTCGGTATAAAATCTTCATGCAGGTCATATATGATAGGCGTAAGGCCTGCAGCGATTACTACATCCACTTCAATGCCGCTCGTAAATGCAGGCATGAGCGCCTCGTCTCCTGGTTGTACCTTGAGAATCTGTAGCGCCTCCCAAATGCCGTTGCGGGCGAAATAATAATAGCGCACTCGTTCTGTATTGAGCGGGAAGGGAAGCGTAGGGGAGGGCTGTTTTGGCTGGAAGAAATATCTTGGGTCCAGGGTTGGAAATAATGGTATCATAGGCGAAATATGCATCTTATGGCAATGCGTAGATCATCAAAAATACCCGATACGCGCACTTTAAACATCCACAACGGTTCATCGAATATCACGAGACGGGGAATTTCGTAAGGATCATCATGAAGCGATGCGGTGCGTTCTTCGATGGTGCAGGCTGCAGAGTATCCGCAACGCGCAAGCATTTTTTTGGTTTCATCGTTATAATCCGATGATTTTCCAAATGGATATGCGAAGTAGCGGATGGGGGAGCCGGTAATGTTTTCGAGTTGAGTTCGTGAATTTGTTATCTCCTTTGTTATCTCATCGGCGTGTAACGATGATAGACGAGCATGATGAACGGTATGCGCGCCCAGCGTAGCGAAAGGACTTTGATGAAGAGTTATAAGATCGTCGCGGGTGAGCGCGGGCGCGCTCGTGTGCCACTGTGCATAGCGTACGCTGACGTTGTCAATAAATCCAGTAGCGATAAAAAACATTGCCGGTATACGAAAGGATGCAAGGGCGGGCAGAACATAGTGCACCCAGTCCTTGGTGCCGTCGTCAAAAGTGATCGCGGCGGTATGAGGCGGGAAAAGTTTTTTTTCGGCGATCCATTCAGCAACGATCTCGAATTTCTGCACGGAGAAGTGTGATGAAAGATAGGCCATTTGTTTGTTAAACGCCGTTATGGATACGTCGAGCAACGCATCGGTAGGTTGCACGGGAACGCGGTGATAACAGAGGATCCTTGCCCTGTGAGAGGTACGTTGAGTATAAAGCCAAGCCAGACCGGAGAAATAGAGTGCGCTAAAAATCACTCTTCTGGCGACCGCTTTGAAGAATGTTGTGATGGCATGAGGAGTAAATACCATGCGAATGGAGATAAGATATTTTTTTATAACACGTAAGGAGGAGGCGATATGCGGTATCGATTTTGCATGTAATTGTATCTGGTAATACCATTGATTGATGTGCATCAGCAGCGGATGCTCCGGCGCCGCAATAAAGTTGTTATATTGTTGCAAAGAGGAGCAGAAGCGTCGCTTGTAAAGTTCGGTTCCTCTTCCAAAATCGTAGCTTGAAAGATTTGAGTCGTAAAATGAGCCTAAGATTTTTTGAGTCAAGAGGAGTGAAGGAGAAAAGGGATGATACGCGGGATCAAATGTGGTGAGATAGAGAGCGTTATCTTTATTTTTTACGAAGTGGCATTGTATGGCGGCAATCTTGTCACGCGTCTGCAAAGTGGAGAATTGAAGCGTTTGAGAATCACGGGATGTGTCGATGAGGGCGTGAAAAAATTTTTTTAGTTTCGGGTTGCGAAATACGGAGCTGAATGCGACGTCGGATGATCGTTGTTTCTGCAATGAAAAGAAAAGGTCAAGAAGCCAGTGAGAGTCTTTCTCATTGTGCACAAGGGTGTAGCGCACCGCGCCGAGATTCTCGAGTTTTTTCCTCTTTCGTTTAAGGTCTTCTTTTGCCTCCAGCGCTATTTTTTCTTTTGGTGCGTCAATCTCGGAACGCAGAATATGCAGATGCGATGAGGCGGGAATGATCACGTGAGGAATGAATGCGGTGTGGGTCATTAATTTTTTTAAAAATTCAGAATCTGAAGGAAGCTCTTCAAGACGTATGAGATCCCATTCGTTACGATGTTGCGCAAGGTAGGTGATGATCGCGTCCAGGGTACGCAGGTGTGGTGTATCATAAGGCACGGATCCTCTGTCGTTGAGCGGCGTGCCAATAAAGGAAAGTACGCGCAATTTTTTTCTTAGAAATTTTCTCTGAGAGATCATGCCCGGAAACACGGCTCGTACCGCCTCATGTTTATCGAGCGCAAAGAGGAGGTACAAAGTATGATTCATACCGAAATAGTTCCACCACGTCCGCACCCACACGGGAGACTGGAAAAAGGATCCGTGACTCCCTTGTGTGATGCAGCGATCCCATGAGTCTATCAATTCGGGAGAAATGGACGAAAGGTCGTTTATATGCAGGATGCGGTAGGTGGAATGGTCAGGGAGGTCCATATGATGACGTGGCGACAGAGTTGAGGGATTGCTTGAAGCCTATCGTGCCGCCCATGAACGCCCACAGCAGCCAGCTCACTGGCGTCGATCGCAAAATATTATCTGATACGCTCATTACCATAAATGCTACGCTCATTGCGGCGGCTACCGTAAATATTTTTTCATAGAAGCGCGTGCGTATGTTTCTTACTGCTTGAATGAATTGGAAGATGTTGCCGGCGAAGAAAAGGAAATAGAAAAATACGCCGAGCCATCCGGTCTCCAATGCGAGACGTAGATAATCATTATGCGCCTCAATTCCGAGATCAGTGAGGTAACGTACGGTACTTTCCCGTACGATCGTATACATGGCAGGACCGTATCCGAAGAGTGGCATACCGTGGAGTTTAACGGATACTTCCTTCCAAGAGCGTATGCGCCATGTAAATGAATCGGTTGCATCATCACCTGACGGCGGTTGCATGCGCTGGATGAGCGCTATCTGAGAAATATCGTATCCGGTAGTATTATAGAATGCTCGCGAAAATATCGGAAAGGAAAATATAATGGCGCTCATGACCAGCCCACTTATGATGATTGTCTTCGTGTGGAATCGCAGGAAATAGATGGAGAGTATGATGACGGCGCCGATCCACGCGCTTCGGGTGTAGGTAAAAAGCAACAGGACGCCAAGGATCGCCATCAGTACATCGAAACGCAGGCTGGCGGGGAAGGTGAGAGATTTTTCCCTGTCGGCCCGGTCACCATTTTTTCTCAAACTGAGGAGTAATCGTGCAATCATACAGGAGAAGATGCCGATAACCAGCGCGAACGCGAAAGAATTCGGGTGCACGTACGTGCCATAGAGACGATCTTGTACATCTATATTAAGGCCAGTCCCTCGTATAAGTTGAAGGAGACCTAACATTGCTGGTATGATAATGGCGTAGGCGAATATAGCAATGAGCTTTGCGTATGCGGGCGATGCGTTGCAGATATGGAAGGCGATAACATAAATAAAAGCGAGGTTGATAAATTTAATCAGTTCTTGTGCGCTGCGCACGGGATCGAGTGAAGTGAGCACACTCGCCGCGCTTACCAAAAGAAAGAGCAAGAAAATAATGAACGTCCTCGACAGTTTTATAGGCCAGTGTTGAATGACGTACCATGCTCCCCATATGATGAAAAATATTCCCATGAGAGCCGCCAGATTGAGCGACATTCCTCCGATACTGATGAGCGGTATGTCGCTCACGACATCGACGATATTGCGCGCGATAAGAAGGACAAAAAAGGAAGGAGTTGGGTAAAGGAAAAGAAGGGGGAATATGCTTAAAACCGATACTATGGTAAGGTAAGGCGCTATTGCTGGTGAGCGTACAATAAAAAAGGCAACTGAAGCAATAACACAAGCGCACAGCGCGAGAAGGGTCGTTAGTTTCTTGAGTTTTATCGGCATATTTTCTGTTTATACAGAAGTGGTATTAAAGCGAAAATTGTTACTTTTGTCAAGATAATGAAGATACTCCAAACTAATAAATTCTATTATGAGCAAGGGGGTGCAGAACGCTACATGTTTATGCTGTCTGCCCTTTTGGAAGAGCATGGACACGAAATTGCGCCTTTTGCCATGGCGTCCGAAAAAAATAAATCCCACCCACTGGATAAGTTCTTTGTATCGGAAGTGAGCACGTTGAAGCCGCAGGGCGGGTGGAAAGGGTTGCGTACTGCCAGCCGTGCGCTGTGGTCGTGGGAGGCAGCAAGAAAACTTGATCGGCTTCTCATTGAACATTCCGTTGATATCGCGCATCTTCACAATATCTATCATCAAATTTCACCCTCCATATTGCCAGTGTTGAAACGACATGGTGTTCCGGTCGTTATGACGCTCCATGATTTTCATTTAGTTTCCCCCGCGTATAACCTCTATGCCCATGGCAGGTATTGTGATCATGCAAAAGGAGGCCGTTTTTTTAAATCCTTCCTGCATCGCTGTGTGAAGTCTTCATATCTGGCAAGCGCATTATGCGCAATGGAGTTGCGCCTGCACCGGACATTAAAAGTTTATGAAAAATATATCGATGCCTTTATCGTGCCGAGCGAATTTATGGCGCGCACGCTGCACGAGTGGGGATTCCGTCCTCGCCGATTAACTGTTATTCCGAACTTTATCGATACTGAGGATTTTCAGCCCTCTGAGGAGGCAGTGGACTATATGCTCTATGTAGGACGATTGTCAGAGGAAAAAGGCATACAACTATTACTGGGAGCAGTGAGGCGTCTGCCGGATATACCGTTCATTATTGCGGGGGGCGGGCCAATGGAGCCTCTCGTGCGCGCGTGCGCGGCGCAGTGTCGGAACTTGCGTTTCATAGGGCAGGTACCTCATCATGAGCTTATGCAATTATATTCACATGCCGTGGCGTTGTTAGTGCCTTCCCTTGCATGCGAAGTTTTCCCAATGGTCATTTTGGAAGCATTCGCGGCAGGACGTCCTGTCATTGCCTCGATGATCGGCGGTATCCCAGAAATCGTGAGCGATGGTACAAATGGTAGGTTGTTTTCCGCAGGCGATAAAGATGAATATGTGCTCCTCATGAGAGAATTATTTGCTGATAAAAAGAAATCTCAAGAGATGGGTGAGCGTGCTCGTCGTGAAGTCTTCACGTATGCTCCGGAGAGACATTATGATCGTATCATGGAAGTGTATCAAGGTGTTATTGTGTAGCTCTCATCTTTTTCCATGTATTTCCCACACCAATGGTAGAACGCTCAGGGTACGACGATTTTTTCGGGCCGCGATTTAACAGTTTGATGCGCCAGAGCCCTTAAAAATCGTGATTCCCTTCGCGCTCTGCGGAATGCTGAATCATATACGTTATTGCGAAAGATATGCTCATCGGTATAGATGCTTCTCAAGCAAGAAAATCACACAAAACCGGCATTGAGTGGTACAGCTACCATATGATTAAAGAATTGCTGCGTATCATACCCCCCCTTCATCATGTGCGTCTGTACGCGCCGTATGATCTTCCGCAGGAATTTCTGCCCATCCCTTCCCATTGGGAGGCAAAGGTTTTGCGCTGGCCTTTTGCGCGAGGTTGGACGCAGGTGCGCCTTGCATGGGAGTTGCATCGCGATATGCCTGATATTTATTATACGCCCGGCTATATGATTCCGCTCTGTTTTAAGGGGAGGGCCGCTGTCACTATCCATGACGTGGCATTTCGATTAAATCCGTCCGCATATCGCCATCCTCGGATCAACGATCTCATCCACCGCTGGAACGCAAAACGCGCCGATGTGATTTTCGCACCGTCGCAGTCAACCGCCCATGCGCTCGTTGAAGCTTATGATATTGATCCAACAAAGATACACATCGTACCTGAAGGCGTTGATCAAACATTGTATCACCCTGTTGAGGATGCAGTCGTGCAAAAAACAAAGGCACGATATCATCTGTATGCACCGTACGTCATAATGGTGGGAAGAGTTGAGGAGAAGAAGAATGTGATTTTTGCACTACAAGCAATGAAGGAAGTAAGGAAGTGTGATGGATATGCAGATTGTTCCTTGGTACTTGCGGGTGAGAGAGGATTTAGGCATGAGGCGATTACCAGTTGGGTTAAATCGCATCACGCGCAAAATTGGGTACGAGAGTTAGGTTGGATTCCTGCTCAGGATCTCCCTGTATTGATGAGCGGCGCACTATGCTTGCTCGCATTGGGTCGTGAAGAAGGATTTGGATTGACGGTACTTGAAGGGCTCGCATGTGGCATATCGGTTGTTGCGTCCGATATTCCCGCACATCAGGAGGTAGGGGGAGAGGTCGTTACATACGTGGGTGCCGATCCAGCGGTTATTGCGCATGCAATCACAAACGTTAATGACACACTAGAGAAAAGGCAGCAACGTATTGCCCATGCTGCTCATTTTCCATGGGAGCGAACTGCACGAATGATTTATGCGTATATTAATAAATAGATTAAAAAATATATTCTATTATTGGTTTGGAGTGGGGATATTCATCCTCAATAAATTGCGATATGGAGTCCAAGGATATGTGCGTCCAAGGCCTTTTTCAGCCAGTGATTTTGAAAAAGCGATTGAGTATGACATCTCAGTTGTGAATCATTGGATGAATTATATTAAAAAATATACTTTGAATCAGGCATCGTTGAAAAATAAAGTGGTGCTCGAGCTCGGACCCGGCGCTGATTTAGGGACCGGTTTTGCGCTTCTTGCAAAGGGTATAGCTCATTATTATGCTATTGACGTGAATAACCTAGCAGCCAACACTCCCATTTCGTTTTATACAATGATGTTGGATCGCATAAGTCATTCGCAAGATTTTCGTGATATTGATAAAGGAAAACTTACAGAACAGATTGAGCAGATGCGGAAAGGACAGCAAGGTTTGATAAAATATGTCTGCAGGAAAGATTTTGACATCTCTATCTTTGGTAAAGCCTCGATTGATTATATACTCAGCCAGGCCGCTTTTGAGCATTTTCATGATGTGCCACATGTGATGAAGCAGCTGAGTGAGGTGGCACGAACTGGTGCGATATTGCTTGCAGAAATAGACCTGCAGACGCATACAGGCGTATTGAGGAAGAGAGATCCATTGAATATATATCGTTATTCTCATTTTCTATATCAACTTCTGTATTTTACAGGTATACCGAACAGAGTACGGCCATATGAATATAAGGAGTTGTTACAACAAAACGGCTGGAAGAATATAACTGTATATCCGCTTAATCAATTAGCTAAAGCGCAGTATCAAAAAGTTGTGCGTTCGCTCCATACGCGTTTTCAAAGTAGTCAATCAGAGATGCAGTATCTTAGCATTATCATATGCGCTACAAAAGGCTAACGAAACGTAAGGGTTTCATTATTGCGTGGGCAACGTCTGTGATATGCGCTGTACTTCTTCTCTTATTGTATCGCACTCACCGGGCATATGCCGCATCCTCATTTCCAAGATTGGCGAATATACATTTAAGCAGCGGTTTTCTCAGCCCATCAATGGCCCAATCGTTGAGCAGGTGGGATGTGGTGGTATTACGATTTGAAATACCTCCAAACTCACATGAGGTGTTTCATACATTAAAACAACTAAATCCTGACATGAAGGTGCTTATGTATATAGACAGCATCATGATTGCAAGTAGTGAGCCTGACCAGGAACCCGGGCGCACGCATTTTAGGGAGACGAGCAGCGCCTGGTTACTGCGCAGCGCAGAAGGTTCGCCCATGACCTATTGGCCAAATAACTGGATTGCCAATCCCACTGATTTCACGCCGCTTGTTGACGGCAAGCGATGGAATACCTTCCTCCCGGAATTTTCCGTTCATTTAATGAAGTCCCAAGGCGGATGGGATGGCATATTTTACGACGATGCCCAGCCCTCCATATCCTGGCTTAATGAGGGCGATATTGACATAAATAACGACGGGAAGAAAGATGTAGAGGGATATATCGACCGCGAATGGGTGAATGGCATGCAGAAACTTTTCCAGAATACGCGGACGCGGTTGGGACCGGATGACATTATAGTGACAAATTCGGGGAGTGTGTACAGGAAACAGACGAACGGCAGGATGTTCGAGAATTATTTTTTGGATAAAGGGAGTTGGCAGGCGCAGATTGACGAGATTAATGATCTTATAAAGACGGGGGGGTATGTGCCGCGCTATGTGATCGTGAATGCAGGAACGAATAATAGGGGGGACTGGCAGAATTGGAAGAATTTCCGTTACGCATATACATCCACCCTGATGACCGATGCGTATTTCAGCTATGACTTCGGCGATAAATCGCATAACCAATTATGGTGGTACGACGAATATGATGTGCCTTTGGGTGAGGCGGCGAACAATGCGTATGCAGTACGGCACGGAGACGGTTCGCCAACCGGCATCTGGCGCAGGGACTTTGAGAAGGGGATTGCATTGGTGAACACGAGCGCTGCGGCGCGCACGATAGACTTGGGCGGCACTTTTAAGAAAATCAATGGCACGCAGGACAAAAAAGTCAATAATGGACAGATCGTCACGCAGGTCACCCTCAATCCTTATGATGGGATGGTATTACAGAAAAACGGCCAAACCGTTATGCAGGAATTGAAGATGACTCAGGGATTTGTCGCAGGAGCACGCGTGGCGTTTTATGATGGCACAACGGGCGCGTGGTCAGGCTCTCGTATATTGCATCAGCCGTTCATCTCTGACGGCACATTTGGACTCGGTAACGATCTTAACGGTGATGGTAAAGATGAAACAGTAGTATATGAGAAGGGAGCATTGTCGCTGTACCGGAACGGGAAAAGGATATGGGTCATGTATCCGTACGACAATAAATGGCGCGGGCCGGTAAGTCTTGCGAGTGGAGACGTGAATGGAGACGGCACGCGGGAAATCATTATCGCCGCAGGCCCGGGAGGGGGACCGCACGTGAGAATCGTGGGCAGTAATGGGAGACTTTTAAACGCCGGTTTCTTCGCAGGAGATAAAAGGAGCAGGGGAGGGGTGTTTATCGCGGCATGTGACGTAAATAAGGATGGTGTGGATGAGATTGTCGCAGGTTCGGGACAGAGTGAGGCGTCGCGCGTGAGCGTATATAGTGCACAAGGGTTATTGCTCAATTTTTTCGCGCTTTCGTCCACAATCTCACGGAACGGCGTAACCGTGACCGCGGACGACATAGACAATGATGGCCGTCCGGAGATCATCGCAGGGAACGGCAACAAGGTTTTCGTATATTCGCTCAACGGTACCCTCATCCGCCAGTTTGCAGTCAACAGTTCCTCCTCCGGCTTGGTTAAGGTCTTATCTGCCAACGACAGCACTCGCTCCTGGATATTGACGTATCCAGTTAGGCCCTTCGGGCGCTAACTCCCTCCGGGCAGCACTAAGCTTCGCTTACGTGCGGGGTCGTATCTCCTGCGAGGCCTAACGCAGTCCCGCACTTACCTGAAAGGTAAAGTGTCTGTCGGAATTTCAACACTTTGAAATTCCGATACGATAAATTTTTCTCTCGAGTTAAACAGTCATTTGATGGCGGTAACACGAAGCTATATCCCTACCTACCTATAAATATCACACCATGAAGCAGCACCTTGCGGTTCACTACGGGGTTGACTCCACTCGCCACTTGCTCAAACAGCCTGCCCCGTAGAGTCGAGCGGAGTGAGGATCAAACGGGGTCCTCGCGGCGCAATGCAGCGCCCTTCGGCTGTCATACGTTTCAAGGATTTTGTCTATAGCATCGATCGTGGTATATAGGTATGGGTTTATGATCGGCTCAAATGGAGGGAATTGAGCCGACCTTTATATTTCGTTTCACAAAAAGAACGACAAATTATTATTTTTGATTAAAAAAACCATGCCCCCGAGAGAAAATTTAGGGGGAGGAAAGAAACTAACTCCTCCCAGAAGGTAAGCCACCAGCTTTGCTGGTGAGACCAGAACAGGTTTGACCGTTCCGTAGTGAACAGATACAGGGTAGGATTCCCTCCAGGGTGGTTTGATGAGAACCATCACGAGGAAAGGAAACCTTCTCTATGTCTGATCTTTACCAGAGTCTATCGCACACCAAGTTGAATTGCAAATACCACGTCGTGTTCATCCCGAAGGGGAGAAGGAAGGTGTTGTACGGGAACATGAGGGCGAAGTTGGGGCCGATTTTCCACGAACTGGCGGGCCAGAAGGAGTGCCAGATTATCAAAGGGAAGCTGATGCGCGATCACGTCCACATGCTCATATCCATCCCGCCCAAACACCCGGTGTCCTCGATCATCGGATTCCTCAAAGGGAAAGCGGCAATCGCGGTGGCGCGCATGAACGGCAAGGAGCGGAATTTTCAAGGAGAACATCTGTGGCGCGGGGATACGCAGTCTCGACGGTAGGGTTCGAACTGGACGAGATCACGAAGTACATCAATGACCAAGACGAGAGCCGACAAGGCTCATTTTAACCACATTAACGTGATGAACGGGGACGATCGCCTTTGAGGCGACCCTACTCATCAAGCCACCCGCTTTGCGGGGGGTGTCTGACAAAAAGCATGTAACGCTAATGGAAGCAGAACCAATTGAGAATTTGTTGGGCCGCATGATCCGCGGGAATCTCAATGACAGCAATCTTCCCCAGCATATCAGTGCAACGAAACCCCAGCTTGATTCAAGTGATAATCGCCTACACCTTCGCATTTTTTCTCCTGTATCACTTGATATTTATGACAGTGTCGGAAACCATACTGGGAAGGTGAATAATCCTGTTGCGGATTCTGATATCGAATTGAAGGAGGAAAATATTCCTAACAGTTATTATCATGAGTATGGGGATGACAAATTTGCCGGTCTTGACACCGAAGATACCTACCAGATTAAGCTCCATGGATTGGGTCTTGGTTCATTTACTTTTGAAATTGAAGAAGTGCATGGAGATGATCGGTGGGGTTCATAGCCTACGTCAACATCCCAGTCTCTACAGCCACGAAAGCGGAGATTGCCGTACAGAATGTGGCGGCAGCGAGCGCATTGGTCGTTGATACAGACGGCGACGGTACTGTAGATTTTACCGTTGATCAGGATCAAGCGGCAGATCCAATCACCCAGCTTCAGATCTTGAAAAAAGTTGTCCAGAGCTTGCATTACCCATCAAAGGTAGAGAAGAGCATTACTATTCCGATCAATGCGGCTATCAGGCTCCTGGAGCGAGGACAGGTTGCGCTTGCAGATACCGTCCTTCAGACGCTTATTACTCACCTCCACGCCCTCGCCAATCAGCATTTTATCACCCCGCAAGATGCCGCCAATCTTATCCAAACTATCGAACAGGTAAGGAGCTTGCTATAGTTCTAAATTATGAATAAAAACTTCATAAAAATATTATTTGGGCTCTCCCTAAGCGGTTGTATTGTGGGTTATATTTGTGGTTTCCAGAGAAATTCGGTATTTGCGATCCTCAAGGCAGAGGCAATTGTATATTCCCTCTCAGCGAACATATCGGATAACCACTTTTAATAATTATGTCAGGTTTGAGCATATCTTCCTTCATATTAATATTCCTTCCAGTTGTAATTTATTCTGCTTGGAAGAAATTTATTTTTATCATTTCCCCTTTGGTGTTATTTTGGGTTATTTTTACCCCAGCACAATGCAGCGGATTATTGGGAGCGTGTTTAGATAAAAAACTCGCATCACTTATTTCCGCGATGATGGTGGTTGTTGGAAGCATAATCATTTTTACAGTTAAATATATTTCCTTCCTGCGTTGGCGGAAAAAGAGCACGGGAACATGAGCGAGAAAATTAATGCAGATACGGAATTGCATTTGCGTCATTAAGTAATTTGTCCGGCAAACCTTCCGCCTAGCAAGCCCACCATTACCCCGCCGCACGCTGGTTCGTTATGGCGGGCACAGAACGATCTAGACAAGCTCATTGCGTCTGCAGGAATAATTTCCCTTGACGAGGAGCGTTTCGCGGTAAAAAAGGATATTGTCAATC
>JBFLWV010000024.1:0-16988 GCA_040757655.1 Patescibacteria group bacterium
TTGTTCTGCTTTCGTGGTCATAGACAGGAGAGGGTTATGTATTAAACTCTCCAGCCAACCACTTCTTACTTGAATTTTCAACATGTTACGTCCTTTCCACTGTCAACTGTAACATGGACGAGTGCAGGGTGTTGACAAGAAAGGGAGAGTCTGGTAAGGTGGGTTGATTTTTATTACCCCCCGTCAGGCCGTCTGGGCTTAACGGATCAATTATTTTCTCATATGCAACTCAATATCATCCCTCTTCGTTGTCGATTCGCACATAGTGCAAGGCGCCTTGTGGTGTTATTGGCGTTTATGTCCCTTATCACAGCAACCCCCGGCATCGTGAATATTCGGCCGGTGTGGGGCAAATCATTTACGTCAGGGTTGGGCAGTGGGCCCGCTGTTTGTAATCTTGAGATTACGAAGCAAGCTGATCCCGGAACGATCGCGCCGGGCGGTACGATCAGCTATACCATCACGGTGAAAAATACCGGCACCGCAGACTGCACGGGCGGCGGCGTGGAGCTTAAAGAGTACTATGACCCCAGTACTGAATTCATCACTGCAACTCCTGCACCTTACGCTGGTGATGACATATGGAATTTCGGCACTGTTGAGCCGGGAGAGGAGCATGGGGTGAATATTGAAGTGAAGACGTCAGAGTCAGTGCACGATGGTGATGCATTGGTAAACAAGGCGTGCGTGTGGGCAGACCAGCAGGGTAACAAAGATGATGAGGCAAGCTGGAAATGTGCTAGCGTCACCACCATAGTCGTGGTGCCTCTTCCACCTCCGCCGCCTCCTCCAACCATAGGAATTGACCTTAGTCTTACCAAATCCGCAAACCCCTCAAACATTCAGAACGAACAGGAGACCGTGTTTACGGTTATGGTTCACAACAGCGGTCCTGAAGACGCGAGCGGCGTGCATGTGGTTGACCTATTGCCGGATGCGTTTATCCATGTTTCTGACACAGGCGCCGGTGCATATAACAAGGATACTGGACTTTGGACATTGGGGACATTAGCAAAGGATGCTTCGAAATCGCTTGACATTCGCGTACGGGCGCGCACTTCTGGCACATTTGAAAACATGGCGCAGGTGTCTGCCGCAGACCAAACAGACATTGATTCTACGCCAAACAATAATGTACCGACTGAGGATGACCAGGCGAGTGCGACGGTGAGAGTGGCTGAATTGCCAGGACCCCCAGGCGGGTGTACGGAGAACTGCGGCGGGAGATCTACCTACCCAAAGATTACCTTGATAAAATCAGTGAATAAACCGACTGCATTAGCCGGTGAAGTGGTGACCTATACCTTTACTGTGACCGCGCGCGGCGATGAAGCGTCTTCAAATGTGATGGTGACTGATACTCTGCCGCAAGGGTTTACCTTTATGGAGGGAGCTTCCACCTCTCGCACGTGGGATTTTGGCGCCATGGCCGTGGGTACGAGCAGGACTGAATCGTATGACGTGCTCATTGGTACAGAGGTGAATTCCGGGTTTTACGAAAATAAGGCGGTTGCGACGATTTCAAACGGCATCCCGGACGACAATCGGAGCGAAGCGCGCGCAACCGTTGAAGTACTCCCGGGTGGCGTTCCTGCACCACGGTTGGACGTGACAAAGAGTGCATCAGTTGCCTTTACCAACCCAGATACTGACATTGCGTATACGGTCGTGGTGAGAAATAGCGGTACACAGGCTGCGCGCAACGTGACCGTTGAAGACGTACTCCCAACCGGATTTACCTTTACCGACAGCGGGACTAGCATTCGCATATTTACCGTTGGTGATCTCGCGGTGGGGCAAAGCGCAACAATTCCCTATATCGTCCATGTGGCTGCAGAGGTGGCAGGCGGCATTGCCACCAATTTCGCCACTGCCCGCGCAGACAATGCAGGGCCGGCGAGCGCAACGACTGACGTGGAAATACGCACCATCCAGGTAAGAGGGTATACCACTCTTCCTGATACGGGCACAGGCGGTATAAATCCTGTGCAGATGGCGTATGGAGCGTTTGCCATGCTTCTGACTGGCATCACCCTTGCCTATCGTTACCGTATCTTTTTCAGGGAAGCGACGCGAGCGTATAGAGGCGTAAATTTCATCTCGCGATAATACCCATTCTGTGTTTCTACTGCGTTATCGACAAGCAAAGCGTTCTGCGCGGATGAGAAGGTTAGGCTTTTGCTGCATTGCCTTTGGGTTATTGTGTGCAGGGATTGCATCCGCTCCACTCCTCCTTGAGGCGCAATGGCAGGCAGAGGGGGCGGTGAAGCAGGTGAGAGAGGCGGCCGCGCGCCTCGCCGGGCGAGAAGAGCGCGCCGTGGGCAGGCTCCCCTTGAATGAGGATCGGGGAGACGCTGCCATCCGTGCACGGATGGATGCGTTTTCACTCGTGGGAGCTGCACATGCGGTCGCAGCGAGCGAGGCATCGCCGGCAGCGCCAGAAAATCAGGAATCGCCTGTCGTTGCCGCTGCGCTTTTGAAAGATATGCCGCAAAGCGCCTCACGCAAAGAGATTGATCGCCTGAAAATCCCCGCCATCAAGGTGGACATGGAGATTGCGGGGGGAGGAAGCGCGAAAGTGCTCAATAAGGGATTTGCGTGGCTGCTCCCGCTCACGTCCACGCCTGATAAGGGAGGTAATACCGTCATTGGCTGCCATCGCTATCTTTTCACGTCAGGGTCACGCACGTGTTTTAATCTGGATAAGGTGAAGATGGGCGACGCTATGGTGGTCGATTGGAAGGGAATACGGTATCATTATAAGGTGCGCGACATCAGAATCGTGGCGCCGGATGAGGTGAGTGTGTTGTATGCGACGCGTACGCCCGTTCTCACCGTTTTTACCTGTACCCCAAAGTTTACCTCGAAGTTCAGGTTGGTAGTTGTGGCTGACCTTATTCGTACTGAAACTCTCTAACGTTCACTTGTGCGTTCCATGCTCAAACATCTCCACAACTTTTTCATTCCCCATGAGGGCAATGATCACAAGCCTCATGCCCTGCGCCCTCGCGCGTTGCAGTGGTATGCGGCGGTGCTCGTGGGGTTGAAGATTGTTGCGACCGTGGTTTTGTTTGTCTCCTATCCTGATATTGCGCGCCTTTCGCAGGAACTCAATCAGGAGATTGTCCGCCTCATTAATAATTCCCGGCTCCAAGCGAAGGTCTCGTCCCTTGTGGCTGACCCTGAACTGGAACGTGCCGCGCAACTGAAGGCAAATGACATGCTCGTGAGAGGCTATTTTGACCATGTGAGCCCTGAGGGCAAGAAACCATGGGAATTTATCAATGCAGTGAAATACCCCTACCAGGCAGTGGGTGAGAATCTTGCGATTGACTTCGTGACGAGCGATGCGGTCCATGCCGCGCTTATGGCAAGCCCGCCGCACTACGCGAATATCGTGCAGAAGGCGTATCAGCATGTGGGAGTGGCAGTGGTGAATGGGCCATACGAAGGCAGGAATACCAATATTCTGGTGGAGCTGTTTGCGGCGCGCGTTCCCCTTTCCCGCACCGCAACAGTAAAGAAAGGAGGGGAGAGAGGGAGAGTTGCAGCGAAACCAATGGTGGTGGCAACAAACCCGTCAAGGGTATTGAGCGTGGTATTTCCGGAGGTTGCGGATGAAGAGAAGAATGACGTGGAAGAGGCAATCGCCGCAGCACCGCCGGTTGTTGCACCTGCACAAAAGTTGCCATCCCTTTCTACGGTCGCATGGGTGTACCAGCTGGTCATCTGGACGAAGAGAATATATTATGCTTCGCTCCTCTACCTTGCGCTCGCCCTGAGTCTCACCATCTTCATACGGATTCGCGTCCAGCACGCGTCAGTTATTGCGCAAACCATTGTACTTATGGTCGTGGTTGCGGCGCTCGCCTTCACCGACTGGCACGTGCTGGAGCGAATGACGAGTGTGGTGAAAGTGTTATGATAAACCCCAAATCCCAAAATCCAATTCCCAATCAAGCTCTAAATCCTAATTTCCAAAGTTGGTTATTTGGGCGTTAAGTCATTGATTGGTCATTGATTACGTATGGGTTCCTCACCTCTTGCGCTTATCATGTACGGCGGCGGTATGCGCGGCGCGTATGGCGCAGGCGTGATTGATGCGCTCGCCCAAATGGGGGTTTTGTCGCAGTGTACGGTGTTGTGCGGCACCTCGGCGGGCGCGGCAAACCTCGCGGCAGTGGTAGCTGGCATCCAATCGAGCATCAAGGATATCTGGACTATCGCTCTGCCGCAGGGGAAATTTATCAAGCTCCTGCGTCCCCGTTGGATGACGGATATAGACTATCTTGTGGATATCGCGGTGGCATACCACCTCACCAATGACCGCGTGCGTGCAAGCGCCACGCGACTATTTATTTCCGTGACTCATTATATGACGGGTGCCACACACTATTTCACAAACCACCATGACATCCTTGAGACGCTGCGCGCAACGCTCTCCATCCCCGTACTCTCCCGCATCCCCGTCTCTGTGCAGGGTGAGCCGTTTTTGGATGGAGGCATCTCGACGACACCGAACGATTTGATTCAGAAGGCATTTTCCAATGGCGCTACAAAAGCATTGGTCGTGGACATCTCGAGCCCCTTAGGTTGGCTGCAGAAGATCGGGTTACTGACCTTTATGCGAAGGAGACCGCGGGGATTGCGGGAAGCCGTCACGCGTATATGTAGCGAGGCATTCCCGCATCCCATCGCCGCCACTGACCGCGTGTATCTCATCCGTCCTCGCGAGACCATGGTGACGCGGCTGAACTATACTGCAGAGCGGCTGGCAGACACGTACCAGCGTGGCAAGAGGGACACGGAAGAAAATGCGCAGCTGAAGCAGTTTCTGGGTATGACAGCGTAAGGGTATACTAAATAAGTTTATTAGATGGTGATAATAGTGCAGTTGTTTGTCAAGGATTAAGAAGGTTTGCTACAATGGATACATGACAGCAATTCCCCTTGCTCTTACTTTCGACGATGTTCTCCTGGTTCCGCAAGAGTCCCGCATCAGCCCGCGTGAGGCTGATGTTTCGTCATTTACGGCGCGGGGGTTGAAACTTGCCATTCCCTTGTTATCCGCAGCCATGGACACCATTACCGACGCTCGTTTTGCCGTTGCGCTGGCAAGTGAGGGAGGTATTGGGGTTCTGCACAGAAATTGCACGGTCGAGGAGCAGGTGGAGATGGTGAAGAAGATTAAAGGTAGGGGCGCGATTAATCGCGCCCGTACAAACGTAGGGGCGAACGGCCGTTCGTCCATACGGGTGGCAGCTGCCGTGGGGCCTGGTGACCTTGAGCGCGCGATTACGCTCGACAAGGCGGGTGTTGACGCCATTGTATTTGATTCTGCCCACATTCATAAGCCTTCTTCCGTTGCCGCAGCAAGGGCATTGAAGAAAAAGATTAAGGCAAAACTTATTGTAGGGAACATGGCAACCGCAGGTGCAGCACGGGCATTTTTAGGTATTGTTGATGGGCTCAAAGTGGGCGTGGGACCTGGATCGATATGCACTACCAGAGTTGTTACAGGGGTTGGAGTACCACAATTGACTGCGATTATGGACGTGGCGCGGGTCGCCAAGCAGAAAGGCATTCCCGTGATTGCTGATGGCGGCATACGGTATTCAGGCGACATCGTGAAAGCGCTTGCGGCAGGTGCGTCTGCGGTGATGCTGGGGAGCCTTTTTGCCGGCACGGACGAAGCGCCGGGGAAGAAGGTTTTAGTAAAAGGAGTAGCATATAAAACCTATCGCGGCATGGGGAGTTTGGGCGCCATGGAAGTGGGGGAAAGCTCGGACCGTTATTTCCAGAAAGGCTCTCAAAAGTACGTACCAGAAGGAGTGGAAGGCGCAGTTCCTGCCAAGGGGCCATTGAGTGAGGTGATTGCCCAGCTCGTGGGGGGATTGAAGAGCGGGATGGGATATATGGGAGCGAAGACTATACTAGAGCTTCAGAAGAGAGCTAAGTTTGTACGCATCACCGGCGCGGGAAGAAGAGAGAGCCATCCGCATTCGGTGGTTATGATACGGCCGTCGCCCAATTATCATGCTTAGATGCGTGAAATAATATATTTAAGCCATTTACCTGTAAAATCCAAATCCCAAAATCCAAAATGATAAAGATCAATCAAAAAATATTTTTGAATTTTGATTTTCATTTTGGTCTTTGGATTTTGGTTTTTTGGATTAAGACTGTATGAATAAACACACACAGAAAAAAGTAACCACGCATCCGCTCGGCGAGCCCTTGGTAGAACTGCACTCCCACCTTGGCGGCGCGGTGGATGCGGCAATCCTCTGGACCTTGGCGCATGAACAAGGGATCAAGCTGCCCACCAAAGATTATTGGGAGTTTGAGCGGATGGTCACCATCAAGGAGAAAGGGGAAATGCACAGCGTCAGGGAGCTCTCACGCGATTATTACGCATGGACCGAGCTCATCCAGTCCTCTCCCCTTGCAATCGAGCCAGCGGTGCATGAAACCATCGGCGGCGCGTATCGCGCAAATAACATTGTCGTGCATGAGTTGCGGTTTAATCCTATGAAACGGAACCGCGGCGGCGAGCGGGACCTTGATTACATCATCCTTGCCGCCATCCGCGGCATGGAAAATGCGTTGTTCGAGTACCCCTCGGTGAGGGCAGGTCTTATCCTCATGCTCGATCGCGAGTACCCGAAAAAGCTCAATACCGTCATTTTTGAAAAGGCGAAGAAATATCAGCATCGGGGGATCGTAGGTATAGACCTTGCAGGACCCCAGAATCATGTATTCCATGTTGAGGAATATGAGCACTTGTTTCAGGAAGCAAAAGAAATAGGCTTTGGCGTGACGATCCATACCGGAGAAGAAGGGTCGGTGAGAGAAATGCACTACATCGTCGAACATATTGTTCCCCATCGCATTGGGCACGGGTTTCTCGCCTGGCAGGATGTGAAACTCATGCGAATGATAGTAGAACATGGGATTACGCTTGAGTTATGTCCCACCTCGAACCTGAATGTGGGTGTCATCGGAAGCGTGGATGAGATGCGCCGTATTTATCGAACATTGTTTGAACATCATGTGCGTCTCACCATCAACACCGATGGCCCTGAAATGCATGGGACGAAACTGAAGCAGGAATATGATTTTCTCAAAGCACACAAAATTTTTACCTCGAGCGAGCTCGCGCAGTGCACGCAGAACGGATTTGAGGCAAGCTTCATACGATCGTGATTCAAAAATCAAAAGTCAAAAACCAAAATGAAGGTATTCCGTCCCGCTCCGCGGGACTCCATAATTTTGATTTTTGCATTTTGGATTTTGCATTGATTCCCTATGTCCCAAGTATTGATCATTGATTTCGGCGCGCAGTATGCCCAGCTCATTGCTCGGAGGGTGCGGGAGCTCGGGTTTTCAGCAGAGCTTATCTCGTTTACTGCCCCTTTAGAAACCCTCAGGCGGGCGCGGGCGTTCATACTTTCCGGCGGGCCAGCGTCAGTATATACGCTTGGCGCGCCGCGCATACGCAGGGAGGTATGTGATCTTGGCATACCCATCCTTGGCATTTGTTATGGACAGCAGCTTGCCTGTCACCTCATGGGCGGAAAAGTGAAAAAAATGAGGGAGAGGGAGTACGGGCCAGCGCGATTGAACATTATCCGCGCTTCGCCCATCACAGCGGGTATGCCAAAACATATGCGCGTGTGGATGTCTCATGGAGATGCGGTGGTCCGGCTCCCCAAGGGTTCCCATGCCTATGGCCTGACTGCGCATTCCCCCTTTGCTTTGGTGGGTGATAAGGAGAGAAAGATTTGGGGCGTACAATTCCACCCGGAGGTGACCCATACGGCGTATGGGATGAAGCTGCTCAATAATTTTCTCACTCGTATTGCAGATTTAAAAAAAGACTGGTCCATGCCGTCGTTTGTGAAGGGTGCAGTTGATGAAATGAAGGAAAAGGTAGGGAAGGGGTATGCGATTGCTGCACTCTCCGGAGGGATAGACTCTGCCGTGGCAACCGCGCTCGTGCATCGCGCCATTGGCCACCGGCTCATCGCCATGTTTATCAACCACGGCTTGCTCCGTGCAGGAGAAGAAGCGCAGGTTGAGGAGACGATGCGGCGAGTACTACAAGCTGATTTACGGGTCGTGCGCGCGCAGGCGCTTTTTTTACGAAGACTTAAGGGAGTGAGCGATCCGGAAGAAAAGCGGAAAATCATTGGCCGCACGTTTATCGAGGTATTCCAAAAGGAAGCGAGTCGCTTAAAGCCCAAGCCTAACTTTTTAGTGCAAGGTACGCTCTACCCTGACGTGATCGAATCGGCGATGGCAGGCAGCGGGAAGACGGCAAGCACTATAAAGACGCACCACAATGTGGGAGGATTGCCTGAGACAATGCAACTGAAGCTGATAGAGCCGCTGCGCATGCTCTTTAAAGACGAGGTGCGGGAAGTTGGGAGATTGTTAGGATTGCCTTCAGAGGTTGTGGCACGGCAACCGTTCCCCGGGCCTGGGCTTGCGGTGCGGATTATCGGCGAGGTTAGTGAAGAGCGTCTCCAAATCCTTAAGCACGCTGATGCGATTGTGCGCGACATACTTGACCCGCTCGCAAAAAAATTAAAGTTATGGCAGTATTATGCTGCGTTTCTACCTGAGGTTCGTTCTGTCGGGGTACAAGGGGATGAGCGCACGTACGCGCATCCGGTCGTCGTGCGGGCGGTAACCTCCGAGGATGCCATGACCGCAGACTGGGCGCGGATTCCCGAGAACGTGTTAGCAAGGATCTCTATGCGCATCACCAATGAGGTGCGCGGCATCAACCGCGTGCTCTATGATCTTACCTCCAAGCCCCCGGGGACGGTGGAGTGGGAGTGAGGCGCAACAGCCATAATGCAAAAGTCAAAAATCAAAAGTCAAAATGAAGGTATTCCGTCCCGACTAGCTATAGAGGAAAACTTTTAGGAATATGATATCCCCGCCTCGGGTGCCGCCTTGCTTGCCGCCCCGATAGCAGCACCTTACGGTTCACTACGGGGTTGACTCCACTCGCCACGTGCTCAAACAGCCTGCCCCGTAGAGTCGATCGGAGCGAGGCTCAAACGGGGTCCTCGCGGCGCAATACGGCGCCCTTCGGCTATCTACGTTTCAAGGATTTTGTCTATAGTCGGGACTCCATAATTTTGCATTTTGGATTTTGAATTAGGGTCGTATGCTCTCTCCTGTTGATGAAATCAAATCGCGGCTGGATCTTGTCGACATCATCCAGGAATACGTGCCGCTGAAAGTCGCGGGCGCAAACCTGAAGGGTTTGTGTCCGTTTCACCGTGAAAAGACACCCTCCTTTATGGTGCACCGGGGAAGACAGATGTGGCATTGTTTTGGGTGCAACGTCGGTGGTGATATGTTTACGTTTATTCAGAAGATCGAGAACGTGGAATTTCCTGAAGCACTGGAGATTCTCGCAAAAAAAGCAAACGTGGAACTGAAGCGGGAAGATCCGCAGCTGCGCACCGAGCGCATGAGGCTGAAAGAGCTTCTCTCCCTGTCCGCACAATGGTACGCCGGTGTATTGAGGAGCCCCAAGGGCGCGGAAGCTTTGAGGTATTTGAAAGAAACACGCGCCTTAACTGATACGAGTATTGAGGAGTGGTTGTTGGGATATGCACCGGATAGTTGGGAAGAACTGAGCCGCTTTTTGCGCATGAAAGGGTACCGCGACCAGGAAGTGGTGGCTGCTGGCTTAGCGATTCCGAGGCAGCAACAAGGAGGAGGAGTTTATCCCCACACCAAAGATTTCGGGGTGGGGGTGTATGACCGCTTTCGCGATCGTATCATGTTCCCTTTGCGCGACCACCATGGGGTGATTGTGGGGTTTACCGGCAGGCAGCTTAAGGAACATAAGGAGGAAGGCGGGAAGTACGTGAATACCCCTGAAACCTTGTTGTATCATAAACGTGCAGTGCTCTTTGGACTTGATAAAGCAAAACAGGCAATACGCGAACGAGGATTTGCGTTAGTCGTGGAGGGACAGATGGATGTTATTTCCTTATGGCAGGCAGGTTTCCGTAACGTTATTGCCTCGTCAGGCACTTCATTGAATCTTGAGGAATTACAACTAACCCTCTTAAGGCGCCTTACTGAAACCCTCGTGTTGTGTTTTGATGTGGATGTAGGGGGGGTGGGTGCGGCATTGCGTGGGCTGGAACTTGCATGGGCCGCAGGATTTGGGGTGAGACTGGCGCGCCTCCCGCGAGAACTTGGCAAAGACCCTGACGAAGTCGTGCGGAAGGACAAGGAGGCTTTTTTGGCGGCAGTGCAGGAGAGTGTGTCGATTCTCGAATATGTATTCACGCAGGCGCGCAGCTTGCACCCCAGCAATTCCGTCGAGGATAAAAAGGCGGTTGCAGGCGCCTTGCTTCCGTATTTGCTGAGGCTCGCAGACCCCATTGAGCGTGATCATTACCTGAAACGACTCTCAGAAGAGTTGCAGGTTTCTGAGCACGCGTTGCGTGAGGCGCTCGCGCGTGCCCGCCCCTCATCCCAGCCTCGGCAAGCCCAAGGAAATCTTACCGCCATCTCAACACCTCCCCTTCTGGAGAGCCTCGCAGAACGTATTATCTCCCTTCTCCTTACCGCCCCTTCTCTGATCCAGCACTCGGCTCAGATTCTTGCCCACAAGCACCTCCCCGCGTCCCATCAAGCGCTTTACAAGATAATGATTTCTTGGTACAGTGAGTCTAGAATTCATACCAGCGAACATCTCATTACGACCATTGAAGCGTCTCAACCAGAGCTTCAAAAGCATGTCCATTTCCTCGCCACCCGCGGGGACCTCGAATACCAAGGGAGAAGCGAAACAGAGCTTCTCCAGGAAATCACATCTCTTGCACGGTCGCTGAAGCGGCTTGTGCTGAAAGAGCGTGTAGAGACCCTCTCAAGACGTATCACGGAGCACGAGCGCATACACACATCTCTGACGGCATCTGAAAAGATTGCCGAGCTTGAGGCGTTGAGCAGGGAGTTCACGCAGCTGACGCAAGAGCTTGCGGAGCTGGAGTAATTCATCGTATCGGAATTTCAATCTGTCTGCGTTCGTCAACGTCAACGCAAGCGTGAGGGTCTGCGTCAGTCCGCGATTAATGCCGAAGGCTTAATGTATTCCTATGAAGCACTCACGTAAGAAAGTAAAATTCCAAAGACGGCATCTGCGTACGCCCAAGCGCCACGTGTCCCGTACCCGGGCGCAGAGAGCCGTGCCGGTTCGTAAGCCGCGTGCAGGGGCGGAGGCGCCGCGCGCTGAATTGAGGCCGGATATTGAACAGGTGATCATGAAAGCACGGTCCCGCGGCTTTGTGACCGAAATGGAGCTCCTCTATGCGTTTCCTCGTCTTGAGGATTACCTCGATCTCTTTGAAGAGACCATTGATACACTGGAACAGGCAGGCATTCAGGTCATCGAACGGGATTTAGGACTCCTGGCGCGGCCGGAGGAACGTCAAAAGGTCCTGCGCGAAATGGGGCTGTCTGCAGACCAGAAACGTCTTGATTTGTCTGACATTTCTTCTGATTCCATCCAGATGTACCTTCGCGAGATTGGGAAAGTACCACTCTTGACACAAGAAGAAGAGCTGAGCCTTGCCAAGAAGAAAGAGCGGGGTGACCGCGAAGCGACCAAACGGCTGGTGGAAGCAAACCTGCGGCTGGTTGTGTCCATTGCAAAAAAATTCGTGGGGCGCGGGGGGCTCACGCTCCTCGACCTTATCCAAGAGGGAAACATCGGCCTCTTCAGGGCAGTTGAGAAATTTGATTATCGTAAGGGGTATAAATTTTCCACCTACGCGACATGGTGGATCAGGCAGGCAATCACGAGGGCGCTTGCAGACCAGTCCCGCACCATCCGCATCCCCGTGCACATGGTGGAGACTATCAATAAATTCCAGCAGGTGGAGCGGCAGTTGATCCAGGATTTGGGACGAGAACCTCTCCCAGAGGAGATTGCGGCAGAAATGGGTGAGGAGGTATCAAAGATCCGTCACATCATTCAGATCTCGCAAGATACGGTGTCGCTCGAGACATCAGTGGGAGATGAAGGCGAAGATGAATCAAAGCTCGGTGATTTTATCGAAGACGTGAAGACGATCACCCCATCGCAGGCAGCCGCTTTGCAGCTTTTGCGCGATCATGTGCGGCAGATCATTGCCGGGCTCTCACCGCGCGAGCAAAAGATTTTAGAGATGCGCTTTGGGCTCGTGGACGGCATTGCACACACCTTGGAAGAAGTGGGGCAGGAATTCGGCGTGACCCGGGAGCGCATCAGGCAGATCGAGGCAAAGGCACTGGAGAAGATCGAGACGCATACTGGTATGGCGAAATTGAAAGATTACTAATCGTGTAGACTTACGTATTTCAGAAGCAGGAGGTAAAAATAAATAGCCATTGTTCTTTAATAATATTAATTATTCCGGGGTAGCTCAGTGGTAGAGCAGTCCGCCCAAATTCTCTGGCTGACGGTCCGAGATAGCTCAACGGTAGAGCAGCTGCCTGTTAAGCAGTTGGTTCCGGGTTCGAATCCCGGTCTCGGAGGAGTACGGGACAACGAGCGTACACGCGCTCGTTTTCTCTTTTATTTACAGGGTCGGGAAGAGGTTCTAACCGTTCTGAAACCGCTTGTACCTCTTGCGCCACCGTTCTCATGGGAAGCAGGGCATTTTCCAAGTCAATCGTGAGTTTTCGGTCTTTGAGTGAGAGTTTCGAACCAAGGCAGGAAAGTATCTGTCGTTTGAGCTCCAGAGAGCCTGTTTCAAACTTCTCTTTTGCCAAGCGCACGAAGGTGAACATGTCATCGGCGACTTCAAGCCAGCGGTCTACGCGGTTGCCTGTATCGGCGAGAAATTCTTCAAGGCGGTGCTTTTCCTTGGTCAGGTCTGATTTCTTGGCGGTAAACTCCTCGTCGGTGATTTGCCCTGCTGCTCTCATATCAATCAAGCCATCCAGCTTCTTCACGCACAAGGTGTACTCGCGTTGTTGAGAAGCAAGGAGCGCGTTCCTGCCCTCTGATTCCTTCTCGTGCTGCACCCTAAACCACTTCATCGCCCACTCATGAAACTCAGGCGGTATCCGCAAGGAATCAATCACGCCGGTGATCTGCCGGTGCAGGTCTTTGACCTCGGTGTTCCGCTGCGTGCAACGAGGATTTAATCGTTTGGTGCAATGGTAGTAAATATAGCAATGAACATTGCCGTTTTTCTGGCGTTTGATCTTTTCTTCCGCCGTAATCGTCGAGCCGCACTCGCCGCACTTCAATAATCCAGTGAACTCGAAGATGTGGCTCTTTGGCCGCGGCCGTCCTTTCCTGCCGAGTAATATCTGGATACGGTCGTATTCCTCCGCAGTTATCATTGGTCGGTGCTTGCCTTCATACCAATTGCCGCTTCCTTGGGGAAACTCAAACATGCTGTAATAAAATGGCAGGGTAAAAGTTCGATAGAGCGTGGTGCGTGCGAGTCTTTTTCCGTTCGGGTGCCTAAACCCCCACTCCTTGTTGGCGATCTCCATAATCTGGGGAACCGAATAATTACCCGTCAGCATAAGGTCGAACATTCTGCGGACGAGCGGGAAACATTCGGGGTCGGGCTTAATTTCTTTTAGGCCTTTCTTTCCATACGGATCATTCATGTATCCGAGCGGGGTATGATTAGGATACAGACCCATACTTGCTTTTTTCTTAAGCCCTCGTTTCACGTCTTCGCCTTTATTATCATTTTCTAACTTAGCCTGAGAACACAGAAGGTTTAGGAGAAACTTATCATTGGGCGTGTTGCGGAATACCTGGCTGGGCGTTACCACTTCGATGAGCTTACCCTGATCCATGAGGTCAATAACCCAACCGGTATCCCGCGCATTGCGGGAGAGGCGATTTGGATGCCACACGAGTATGCCCTGCGCTTCTCCGCGTTCAATCATATCCATGACTTCGCTGAACACTTGACGACCAGGTTTTTTTGCCGTTTTTGATTCAGTCTTCTCCGCGATAATTTTAAGCTTCTTGTCCTCATCATCGGCTTTTGTCTGTTGCGGAATCAGCCACCTGCACTGGCATGGCGCGCGTCCTTCAAGGCCAATCCCACGATGGCCTCTACCCGATCCTCAACGATCCGAGACTAGAATGGCAAACACTCCTTTCAAGTCTCGTGTTAAGGATCGTGGGTAAGTTATCGAATGGCTGGTTCATCATCGACGACACGGTGATTCCGAAACAGTTCGCCAAGGTCGTGGAAAACATTGCCTGGGTCTTTTCCTCGAAGGAAGGCCGTTCTGTCTTGGGTTTGAACATCGTTGTCCTCTGCTGGAGCAACGGCACCCTCACGATACCTCTCGCCTTCAAGATGTGGCGGAAGGACGGAGCGAAGTCGAAATTCGATTTGGCTCTAGATCTCCTCTCGTATGCGCGGAATTTCCTGCAATTACAGCCAAAATACGTGGTATTCGACTCATGGTACGCGTCAAAAGACATCTTGAAGCGACTGAACCGATGGGGGTGGACGTTCGTGTGCCAGCTTAAGAAGAACCGGCTCCTGAACGGCGTCCAGCTGCAGCGCGTCCACCGGAATCCTTACTGGATGGAGCGCGGGGTCATCTATGGCAACCTCGAGGTGCTTATTGTCAGACACGGCAAGAAGTACTTTGCCACGAATGACCTTACTTCCTCCAAGCAGGATATCTTGTCAAGGTACAAGACCCGCTGGTCGATTGAGACCATGTTCCGCCTGTTGCACGGGAAGCTTGGTATGGATCAGTGCGAGGCGCGTTCCTTAAGGGCGCAAACGGCACACATCGCTCTCTGCCTGATGAGCTTCCTGATTCTAGAACGGGTGAAACAATCAACCGGTAAAACCTGGTATCAATTAAGACGCGAGTACAGTTTTCATCCCGAACGGGTCGATTTGATGTTTAATGAGCTAAAATTATTCACTGCGTAAGTCCTGATTTAAGCTATGTACGGAGCTAAACCATTGCCAGGAGAACGAGTGGACACCGATGAGTTGATCAATCGCGTGGCCGCGGAAACAGGACTGTCTCAGAAGACGGTTGAGAAGATCACCTCGTCCTTGTTTGAACAAATGACTCATTACCTCGAACAGTGTCGTCCGATTAACATTAAGGACTTTGGCACGTTTTTCATCCGCCCGACCACTCCCACGCGGACGTTCAAGTTCAATCCCTCCCAGCGTCTGCGCGCCATCTTCGGTTGGTCGTCAACGTATAAAGGCAAATGAAAAGACCACTCAACATCAAGGCGTTGGATGGGGAGTTGGTTGGTCCTGACAGAAATGCGGAAGAAGGAGTTGGCAGAAGAGATATGGGAAGTGCCAGAATATCTGCCGTTTAATGAGCAATATGTCGAGACAGAGACTTTGTAGTAATGATGAAGGACGGAAGGATTGGCCTCTTTGACCCGCACGGGGTTCACCTGGCAGACTTCCATGCAAAGTCAGAGGGGCTACACTTGTACATTTACCGCATTGCAAAAGCAAGGCCGCAAGGTCTTCGGCGGTATTGTGGCCAACACTGATTCGCGCTGCTTCACCGGCCAGTGGATGATCTACGAGGGCGATGGCAAGGAGGCACGGAAAGATGATTGGAGTAATTGGGTTAGTTTGGTGTTATAGCAATTGATAGACAGCATGAGATGAGCATATGCACCTTGATTCCTGAGGGATTGTGTATTAGAGTGAATGTATTACCTATAATAAAGAGGAAGAGGAAAGGAATCGCCTCTTTAATTTTATTGTCCTATGAATTACCTTAAGAAATACTGGTATTTAGTCGTCATCGTCGTGATCGGCGCGGGAGTGATGATCACCGCGACAACACGGCACAAGCCGCGTTATCCACAGCAGGCGCAACCGCCAGTCGCGGAGAATCCGCAGGCGACTGATATCCCTGCAACCACTATTGTCTCCGAGTCAGGCGTTATACCAACTAATGCCACCGTTGTGTTTAAAGAAAATACTGGTGATAAAACCATGACGGCAGTGTACCTGAAAGATAATATTGATGGTAGAGAAATTTATTTCGCCACGTTACCTAATATTCGCAAGAGCTATCATCCCGCCGAGTACCATAACGGCCATATCTATATTCTTCTTCGTACCGGTGGCGATAGTGGCTATGAAACCGACCCCGATTGGACAGATGAACTATGGAGATATGACGTATATGGCAAGAGAGAAAAAATATTTTCTGCTAGGGGTTTAGACTTCCGTGTATCGGACGATGAAAGCTTAATCGCCGTGAAAGCGAATGAGAATTATTTCATCCTGAATAGTAATGGAGTCACTTTGAAATCTTTTCAAAAGAATGAAATCGTTATTTCTTCGGAAAATTATGATGCGCTCCAGTTTAATTTCCTCTCATGGGCACCAAACATTATATGGTTGAACGTTACGTTTGGGCCTAGTTTGGTGGGTTTAACAAAAATCAACACCGTCACGTTTTCTGTGATGAAGTATGATTTGCTCGGAAAAATCTATAATGGGCCAGATTACTCACTAAATGTCGCAAATGAAAAGTTAGCAGTTAGCAGTTATCCCGCAATATTTGACGTTGACAGCGCACAAGAGTTTGAACAAAGCAAAAAAAACGTGGATTTAATCATCTATGATCTGAACACTCAGAAGCAAACTCGTATTACATCTTCACGGGCTAAGAAATTTGAACCAAAATGGACTAATGAGATGACTCTTGAATATAATGATCCAATTAGTGAAGGACGATTAACGTATAGATTTCAGTAAATCTTTTGAACAGTCAATTGCCCCAACTCCTGCTTCAATAACCATGTCATTAATGAAGTAGGAGTGGGGTAGCGTACCGATAATAGCGCTTTTTAATAACTGATGTTACGCAGGGCTTACCAATGCAAACTGACTTTTCAAGGACTGAAGCTCTTTAAAACTTGCCATTAGTGCCCTCACATACAGCTTCGATTTGAGCGCGAAATGATTGGTAGAGAC
>JBFLWV010000025.1:0-16525 GCA_040757655.1 Patescibacteria group bacterium
ACGATTCTATGCAGTCGTCACTGCAGCAGGGTTCGTAGTGTACTCAATGAACGATCGATGGTTATTTCACTCTACTATCCGCATATTATTTGACTGGATTTATCCACTGGACAGGATTTATC
Organism: Patescibacteria group bacterium; assembly: GCA_040757655.1. Taxonomy (GTDB): domain Bacteria; phylum Patescibacteriota; class Patescibacteriia; order 2-02-FULL-49-11; family 2-02-FULL-49-11; genus 2-02-FULL-49-11. The sequence goes on from JBFLWV010000025.1 coordinate 123, forward strand.
GGTATTTATTATTTTAACACTACCCCTATGGAACATTTCAAATCCCCCAAATTTGCGCTTTCCTTGGCAGGGATTGCTGCGGTGACCGCGATTGTTATCGTGGCATTGGCGCAAAAGCCATTCCAGAACCCTCCCCAGCAGTTTAACGTGTCAGGCGAAGGTAAGGTGATCATTGCTCCAGATATTGCGTTGGTGCAGGTGGGTGTGGCAACCCAGCCGAAGGTATCGGCTGCAGATGCGGTGAAGGAGAATACCTTCATCATGAACCGCGTCATGAAGGTGGTGACAGATGCTGGGATCACGCGCGAGGACATCAAGACCATGAATTACGCGCTCAATCCCCAGTATGAATTTCCCGACGGCAAGCAGCGCCTCTTGGGGTATGTCGTGTCGCAGGATGTGCAGTTAAAAATCCGCGACCTCACGAAGGTGGGAGATATCATTGGCGCGGCAACGAACGCGGGCGCAAACCAGGTGAATGATATCCAGTTCACGCTCGAGAATCCCGAAGCGGCAAGAGCAGATGCCCGCGCAAAAGCGATTGAAGCTGCACGGCGCAAGGCATCTACCATTGCAAGCGCCGCAGGATTGCGCATCGGGAAACTGATAAATTTCTATGAGGTGGAACTTCCCGGCCCTATCCCTTATTATGATGGTAAGGGCGGGGGAGGGGCTGACTTATCGGTGCCCGTGTCGCAGGGGATGTATGAGGTGGTGGTGAGTGTGAATTTGGTATACGAGATAAAATAATGCAAAAATCAAAACTCAAAAATCAGAATTATGGAGTCCCGATTAGCTAGTTGGGACGGAATTTCTTCATTTTAAGATTTGCATTTTGAATTTTAATTTAATGCAATATGTCTCCTTTACAAAAATTCATTCTTTCGTTAATAGGGATTATGGTGATAGGGGGAGTGTTGGTGGCAGGGGCGGTGAGGATGGGGAAAGGGCTGTCGCGGATTGAGGTGTCTACGGCAGAGCCGCAGGACCATTTTTCCGTATCCGCAGAGGGCAAGGTAAGCGCAAGGCCGGACATCGCGGTGATGAGCTTTGGCGTGGTGACGGAGCGGACCACCGTGGCGCAGGCAACTAAAGAGAATACGGATGCCATGAATACGGTGATTGCTGCGGTGAAGGGGCAGAAGGTTGAGGAGAAAGACATTAAAACATCGCAATACCAGCTCAATCCCATCTACGAATACCCGCCCAATGGCAGGTCCTATATCCGCGGATACCGCGTAAGCCAGCAGGTGGACGTGAAGGTGCGGGATTTCGACACAATTGGCGAGGTGATTGCGGTAGCAACTAGTGCGGGCGCCAATGAAGTTGGCTCTCTCCAGTTTACCATTGACGAGCCAGATGTACTGAAGGCGCAGGCGCGCAAGGAAGCGATAGAAAAAGCGCGAAATAAAGCGCGCGAGATTGCGGATGAATCAGGACTCAAGCTCGGGCGGCTTATTAATGTGAGCGAATCAGGCGTGGTTCCGCCTCCTGTACCCCTCTATGACCGTGCGTATATGATGGAGGCAAAAACCGCCGCCCCTGTTGCGCCGGAAATTCAAGCAGGTGAGCAGGAGATCACGGCGACGGTGACGTTGATCTATGAGGTTGAATAATTTAAAGGTCAAAAGTTATACGTCAAAAGTTCAATTCAAAATTCAAAATTTTATTTTACTTGTAATTTTGAGTTTTGCCTTTTGAATTTTGATATAACGTTAGGGTCCTTATTGATATAATTATTTCATTCTATGTACACCCTTTCTTACAAAGTCGCCGGGTGGACCGTGTCGGTATTTTCTGTGCTCGCGTATGCGCTCTGTTTCCTCTGGGCATTTACGCTCGCAGGAGGGCAGAGAGATTTGCATATTGAGCAGCTTCGTATGGCGTATTTGAAATTTGCCGGGCTTGATGTGGCGAGCTTCTTGTCAGGACTGGTGCAGACGTTTGTGTGGGGGTGGATCGCGGCGGTGGTGTTTGTGTGGCTGTGGAACAGGTTTTATCGGAAGTTTGAGAGACCGGTACAAGGATAGGGCGCTCGGATATTCGTTATAAAAACGCGCGTCCCCGACACCAGCGTGTCGGGGCGCTCGGTTTTGTGGTGTTGAAAGGTTTAGGAAGCATCCTTATCATTGTCCTGCTTCTCTTTTGGCTTATCCGGCTTTGCCTTTATCTCCTCGACGGTTTTTTTAATTTCCTGTACCACTGACTCTACTTTTTCTTTCATCTCGGTGCCCACGTGCGCGAGATGGTCGCGGTCGAGGTTGGTATCCGTGCTTCCTTCGAGCGGCACGATAATCCAGAGGACGAGATAGAGGAGGATGCCAAACCCTTGGAAAAAGGTAATGAGGACAAACGCGAGGCGGACAATCGTCGGGTCGACGTTAAAGTATTCCGCGAGCCCGCCGCACACGCCGGCAATCATTTTGTTGGTGCGAGATCGGTAGAGTTTTTTCATATAAAAATTCGTATACAATAATTTTATCGTATCGGAATTTCAAAGTGTTGAAATTCCGACAGACACTTTACCCTTCAGGTAAGTGCGGGACTGCGTTAGGCTTCGCAGGAGATACGACCCCGCACGTAAGCGAAGCTTAGTGCGGCCCGGAGGGAGTGAGCGCCCGAAGGGCCTACCTGGTAAATAACGCCGTATCTTTTAATTTTACCTTTTCCAAAAATGTGCGCCTGGTTCTCCTTTTCCGTCTGAATAGTTATTTTTCTTTACCTGTTCACGTTGTTCATCTGGTTTGGGTTCATCTTGTGGAGCCTTTGTTTTTGGTTCTTCAGCGTCGTTTTGAGGAGATTTGTCCTCATCCGGATTTTTACATTGTTCCCCAGTTTTCCATTGAATTAATTTTTTAAAAAATTCGCTCATAGTTGGTCTTATAAGGATATAACGATTGTAACTTAATGTATTATGTTTGTCGAGAATAGAAAAGGTCCTGATTGGGAGATTTGAAATAATTTACATTAAATGTTAGGGTAAATATATCCTATGGATAGGACTTTAATCGGAAAAACAATCAATACCATCGGGAAAACGGTGCTCCTGAAGGGATGGGTGCATGTGCGCCGGAATCTCGGGAAAATCGTGTTTTTCGAGGTGCGCGACCGCTCGGGTATCTTGCAGGTAGTGTGCGTGCCAAAGGAGCTGGATCCCGCGTCGGTTGAAGCGATAACGAGAATTAGGCCAGAATGGGTGGTGGAAATTGAAGGCACGGTACAGGCAAGGCAGGAAAAAGACTATAATGTTCATACGCCGACGGGGAAAATTGAGATCCTCGCGAAGCGCGTGGTTGTCCTTAATGAAGCCAAGACTCCGCCGTTTGAAATTGAAAAAGACACCAAGGCGGTGAATGAAGAGCTGCGGTTGAAGTACCGCTATCTCGACTTGCGCAGCGAGCGGATGCGACGCAACATGCTCATGCGCTCCCGCATGATGCATTTTGTGCGGAGCTATCTGCGCGAGAGGGGATTTGTAGAAATCCACACGCCCATGCTTTCGAAATCAACGCCAGAAGGCGCGCGCGATTATCTCGTGCCATCGCGGAAATACCACGGCAAGTTCTTCGCGCTTCCCCAGTCTCCCCAGCAATACAAGCAAATGCTCATGGTTGCAGGATTCGAGCGGTATTTCCAGATTGCGCCCTGTTTCCGCGATGAGGATGCACGCGCAGACCGCAGCCCGGGAGAATTCTACCAAGTGGACGTGGAGATGAGCTTCACGACACAGGATGAGATCCTTACCCTCACTGAACATATGTTCACCACGATGGTAAAGGAGCTCTGGCCGACAAAACATATAATGCAGGAGCCGTGGCCGCGGCTAAAATATGAGGAGGTAATGAAGCAGTATGGCACGGACAAGCCAGATTTGCGGAAGGACAAGGAAGACCAGAATGAGCTTGCGTTCGCGTGGGTGGTTGATTTCCCCTTGTTTCTCAAACAGAGCGAGGAAGACTTTTTTTATGGCGCTGGTAAGGTGTGGGCGCCGTCCCATCACATGTTTACCGCGCCCAAGGAAGAGGACGTACCGCTCCTCGATTCTGATCCTGGCAACGTGCACTCATACCAGCATGATTTGGTTTTGAACGGGATCGAGGTGGGCGGCGGCAGCGTAAGAATCCACCATGCCGCGCTCCAGGAAAAAGTCTTCGACGTCATCGGATTTACCACAGAAGATAAACAGAAATTTGAACATCTCTTACGCGCCTTTGAGTACGGCGTGCCGCCGCATGGGGGCATTGCGCCGGGATTTGACCGGCTCCTCGCAATCCTGCAGGGTGAAAAATCAATCCGTGAAGTGATTGCCTTCCCCTTGACTGCCGATGCCCGCGACCCGCTCATGGATTCGCCCAGCGAGGTTTCATCGGAGCAGCTGGAAGAGTTAGGAATTGAGGTGGATGGTTGAAGCTGGAAGCTGGAATGTAGAAGGTGGAAGTGAGGATAAAATTGGAGGCGGAAGGCAAGGGAGTGAAATTCAGTTGGAGAAAACAGACAAATATTGTATAATGGAGGCGTGTGATGCGCCTTTCTTTGTTGCAGAAATATATACTCCGCACCGTGTACGAGAGCCATTTAAAGCGGTTCCCGCGGGAGAAGGGCGCAGAATTTTACCGGCAAAGAAAATCTGCCATTTCAAAGGATGAACAGGTGAAAATCATCACGAAGAGCATCGAACGGCTAATTGATCGGGAATTGATGGTTGGCTACGGTGTCCGTACCCCGCATAAATGGTATATTCATGAAGTCAAATTGACATCTAAAGGTCGTAAAGTCGCGAGAAGCCTTCGTGGAGAACAGCAAATACTTCCCTTCGGGAAGGCGCGGAAGAACGCAGAATCTAACGCGGAATCTCGCTAAAATGATTATGAGTGGACTTGTCCATGAAGAAATTTCATACTGTATTCGTGGAGCAATGTATCGTATCGGAGGGAGTGAGTGCCCGAAGGGCCTAACTTGGTTTTCTTATAAATTTCGGTAAACCCGGAGGTGTGGAATTAGTGCGCTGGGCGTACGACACTGCCCGCGAAAAATAATTCCGCGTCTTTCAGCGTAAACTTCAGCGTTATTCAGCGATACACCTATGAGTATTCCTAAAAAACTTCTTCATTACTTACAGCAGAAGAAAGCGAAATATGAAGTGGTTACGCACAGAACCGTCTATACCGCGTTTGATCTTGCACAGACGATGCATATAAAGCCCAAGGAAGTGGTGAAGACTTTGGTGGTAAAATTAAACGGCAAAGAGCCGGTCGTGGTGATGATTTCAGCAGATAAGAATCTGGATAAGAAAAAATTCTTACATGTGGTGAATGCGTGGATGAGCGGGAAAGGCGCGTCGGAAACTGCCGCGGCGTTGAAAGAAAAACTCCACAGCAAAGCACGCTCTTTGGAATTTGCAAAGGAAGCGTGGCTGCGCAAGAAAGTGATGGGCAAACCAGGTGCCACGCCGCCCTTTGGCGAGGTGCTCAAAATGCCGGTGTTTGCTGATGAGCAGGTAATGGGCTTGAAGACTCTGTTGTTGAATTCAGGGAATTATGAGACGTCGCTAAGGTTGAGTGTGGCTGAATTCAAGAAATGGAATCGGGTAGTGGAGGGAAGGTTTGGGATAGCGAGAAAAAATGACCAATGACCAATTCCCAATGACCAACGAAATCTCAATACTCAAATGACCAATTTTGGATATTTTGGTTTTTGAACATGATGTTTGGGTCGCATGGATGTAGCAAGTCAAAAAAAGATAGATATTAAATTGGAGACTTTTGAAGGGCCCCTTGATTTGTTACTGCAATTGATTGAGCGGGACAAACTGCCGATTACTGAAGTGGCGATTGCGCGGGTGACGGAACAATATTTGAAGGTTTTGAGAGAAACAGAGGGCGGTATGCATCCGGAGGTGCTCGCGGACTTTCTCGTGGTGGCCGCGAAACTCTTGCTGTATAAATCGCGCGCACTGTTTCCTCATTTGAACGTAGCCGAAACAGAAGGAGAGAGCTTGGAAGAGCAGCTGAAGTTATATAAGAGGTTTGTGGACGCATCCAGGGTGATTGAAAAGCTTTTTCATAAACGTCAGTATTCATTCGCGCGCGAACATCTCGGGGGGCGAGCAGAGGGGGTGTTTGCGCCACCCATTCATCTTAAAACAGATCGCATGCATACGATAATGCTCCAGGTGCTCAAGAGCCTTGAACCTGTGGTGAAAGTGCCCAAGACGGTCATCAAGCAGATGTTTTCCCTTCGCGATACCATTCGCAGGATTGAGCAATTACTCGCGAACCAAGTGCAAATGCAGTTCGGGGCGCTCCTCAATGGCGCGCAGAACCGCACCGAGATTGTGGTCACCTTTTTGGCCCTGCTTGAGCTGGTAAAACAGCGTACGGTAGTGGTAAAGCAGGAAGGTATGTTTGAAGAGATGACGGTGATGAAAATGACCAATGACCAAACCCCAATGACCAATCAATGAATAAATGCCCAAATGATCAATTTTGGGAATTGGGATTTGGAGCTTGATTGGGAATTAGGCATTGGGTATTGGGATTTACTGTTATGTCCTTAATCTCACAACTCGAATCTTTCCTCTTCATCTCCAATCGCCCGCTGACGGTTCGGCGGTTGGCGGAATTGGTGGGGACGGGTGAGGAAGCAGTGGAGGCGGCATTGGCTGATTTGCGCGAGAAAACAAATGGAGAAGAGCGGGGGGTGCAGCTCGTGAGTGTGGGGAACGCGTATCAGTTCGCGACGCGCGGCGAGTACGCGAAACTGATTGCGGCGTTCGTGAAGGAAGAATTGGTTGGCGAAATGACACGCCCGCAGTTGGAAACGCTCACCATCATTGCGTATCGCGGGCCTGTGGCGAAGTCGGAATTGGAGCGCATCCGCGGCGTGAATTGCAGCCTCATCCTTCGCAACCTCATGATCCGCGGTCTGGTGGAAACGGTGGACGGACAGGACGATGCACACGACCCCATGGCACGGCTTCTCGTGCGTTATCAGGTTACCCATGATTTTGTAAGATTTTTAGGTCTTACCTCTGTTGAGCAGCTGCCGGAATATGAGCAGCTTTCCAAGCATGAGTTTTTGGAGGCTATGAAGCAGCAGGGAGAGAAATTTTCTAATGCAGTGATTAGTGAATAGAGCGTAAATATGATTAAGAAATCCTAAACCCTAAACAAACACAAAATCCAAAATCCAAAACATGTTTTAGGGTTTATAGTTTCGAATTTAGAATTTCCAATTGAGTTATGTCTCCCGCCATCTCTTTTCTCCTCTTCCTCACCACCTTCATCCCCTCACTTCTTCATTCTGCATCTCTCACCATTCCCGATCGCGTGGTATCGCGAGGGGGAGGGACTGCGATAGTGGATGAGCAGGAGGAGGGAGATCGCCTCATGGTGCCGGTATGGCGTCCTGAAGAGAAGAAGAAAGATCCGCAGCGTGTTTCAGGGGTAGGAGGTCCTCAGGGGTTAAGTGCGAAGAGCGCGCTGGTTGTGGATGCTGTTTCTGGCAAGGTGCTCTATGCAAAAAATAAGGATGTCGTGCGCCCCTTGGCTTCCCTTACCAAACTCATGACGGCGCTCGTGGCAGTGGACCTCTTGCCTGACCGCACGAAAAAAGTGTCTATCGTCAAAGCGGATGAAGCAAGGGGCGGGAGGCTCTATATTCATGGGGGGGACGAGGTGTCGGTCGATGACCTCTTCTATCTCACGCTGGTAAGCTCGTCGAATGATGCGGCGCTTGCGCTTGCGCGCGCCACGGGCAAGAGCCGCGAAGACTTTGTCAAGGAAATGAACAGACGGGCGCGCTATATGGGATTGAAATACGCGCGGTTCATGGATCCCACCGGACTTGAGTCGAGCAATGTGGCAACCGCTAAAGAAGTGGTACTATTATTACAGGCGGCGGTGGATAACCCATTTCTTCAGCATGTGATGAGCACCAAAGAGTACCGCCTTGCATTAGGAGAAGGAAAAACGAACACGGTCGTGAGCACTAATAAATTGTTGGGAAGCCTTGAGGTGCGGGGCGGCAAGACCGGTTATATCGATGAATCAGGATACAATTATGCGGTAGAGGTGCGGGGCACGAAGGGCGAGATTCTTACCATCGTGCTGCTGGGTCATGAGCGGGAAATGGATCGTTTCACGCAGGCGAAAGCGCTGGTGGAATGGGTGGAGAGAGCGTGGACATTTTCTTATTAACCTTTTTCAATCCGCGTATATCAGCGTGACGATCAGCGTTCATCCGCATCTATGAGGGACGGAGAAGTAGAAGGACGCGGATGGCGACGCAGAATAACAAGGACGGGAATATGAAATACCTCATCGCTAATTGGAAAATGAAGCTCACCATTGCCGAGAGCATGGCGCTCGCGCGTGAGGCGAGAGAGTATGTTGAATCGCATGACACCGCGGACCTTCATATCATACTTTGCCCTTCGCATGCGGCGTTGAGTGAAGTGGGGAAGATACTCTCCGGGAGCGGTATGAGCTTGGGGGCGCAGGACGTGGCGCAGGTGGATCGCGCGTCGCTCACCGGCGCAACCTCTCCTCTGCATTTGGTGGAGCTTGGCGTTGCGGCGGTGATTATTGGTCATTCGGAGCGCAGGGCTTATTTCGGCGAGACTGACGAGTTGGTGCATCATAAGGTGAAAGCAGCGCTTGCACACGGACTGAACGCGATTGTATGCGTGGGAGAGCGCAAGGAGGAGCGTGATCGGGGAGAAACAGAGGCGATCGTGCGCCGTCAGGTGCGCGCGGTAGTTGAAGCGGAGACTGCGTTGGAAAAGTTAGCTGTCGCTTACGAGCCAGTATGGGCGATAGGTACGGGAACGCCGGTTCATCCCGAGGATGCGGTGGTGCAGGCAGAGGCGATCCGCGATGAATTGGCGAAGATCACTGGAAAGGCGGAAGAAGTTAAGAAGGTGCCCATCTTGTACGGCGGAAGCGTGGATGGGGACAATGTGCTCCTCTTTACACACTCCCCACTTAATGGTACGCTCGTCGGTACGGCCAGTCAGTCAAAGGAGGGGATGCGCGCACTCCTCGAGGCGCTTCACAGTATCCTATGACGCTCCTTATCTTATCCATTGTCGTGTTTTTAGCCTCCCTAGGGGGGCTGATTCTGCTCGTGGTGCGAAAGTTTCCCGTGTTGTCACTTTTGAATGTGTATGATGTCAAGGAGCAAGCAGAGCGCCGTGTGAAACGCGCGATCCTTGAACAACGCATGCATAGAAAGTTTAGCGTCACGATTCGGACGGCGCTGCAAAAGATACACCCATTCGTTCATTGGGCACGAGAAAAGTTCCTATCTGTCAAAGAATGGGCGCGCGCGCTCGAAGTGCGCTACCAACAGACGCTGGAAGAGGAGCGGCGGAGAGTCATACCTGAGATGCCACGGTCGGTGGAAGAGCTCATTGAGGAAGGGAAGAAACAGCTGGAGCGGGGGGATGACGCAGGGGCAGAGCAGACGATTCTGCGGGCAATCGCGCAGGAGCCACGGTCGATCACCGCATATAAAGCGCTCACGCGTCTCTACGTGTCGCGCCGCGAATATGATCACGTGAGGGAAATCGATGAATTTATTTTGAAATTGGATCCGCATCAGGCCGAGGTGTATGCCGATCTCGGCACCGCCCTCACTGCGCTGGGAGAATCCGCACTTGCACTCGATGCACTGGAAAAGGCAGTAATGTTGGAGGAAGAGAATCCTAAATACCTTGATCAACTATTAGAACTTGCTATACTGCGTAAGAAAAAGAGTCTTGCGAAGGAAACATTGATAAAATTGCAGGAAGTGAATCCCCAAAATGAAAAAATTCCTATCTTCGTAGGGCGGGTGCAAGAATTGCCAGAAAAGGAGGGCGGTGGTGAGAGCGCTAGATAATAAGGCAGAGCTGTTTTTTTAATCGTATCGGAATTTCAAAATGTTGAAATTCCGACCGCATTAACCCAGGCGGGTAAGTGCGGGACTCAGATAGGCCACTATCCCGATACAACCCAACATTTTGCGAAGCATAGTGCTGTCCGGAGGGAGAAGGGCTTAAGCGAAGCGAGCTTATCTGGTTTTCAAGGCAGGCTGTGGTGTGATACATTTTGCCGTTGTAGCTCCCGCCTATCTTGGCGCCGCCCAAGTCTCTGCTTCGCGGATCGCTACGGGGTAGGGAGTAACGTAAGCCTGGGTAGCTCAGTCGGCAGAGCACATCCATGGTAAGGATGGGGTCGGGAGTTCGATTCTCCCCCCAGGCTTTGAGATGAAGGAGCAGGCCCCACAGGATAATTTCCAATGGAAACTGCTCTATGGGGCAGGTGGCGGAGTGGTCAAACGCACCAGACTGTAAATCTGGCGGCCTTGTGCCTACGTAGGTTCGAACCCTACCCTGCCCATTTAGTGCGTGGTGAAAACCCTGCCCCACCCAATTTGTGCGTGGTGAAAACCCCACCATGCCCATTGCCACCTTAGCTCAGTTGGTCAGAGCAACTGTTTTGTAAACAGTGGGTCCTCGGTTCGAATCCGAGAGGTGGCTGATCAACTACATATTGATTTTTAATACTTAATTCGGTCAAACTATGCCCTCACAGGAAAATCTCATTAAAATGGAATGCACGGCGTGTCATCACTTGAATTACTATACCTACAAAAATAAACGGGTGAAAATTCGCTTAGAGCTGAAGAAGTATTGTAAATTTTGCAAGAAACACACGCTCCACAAGGAAACCAAGTAGCGGTAACGATTAAGTCTCGGCTAATTGAATGAGAATACTTCGCCAAGAGCGGAGTATTTTTCTTGTGTGTCTGGCACTGCACTGAGCAAGGCGAAAACGTATGTAATGGGCTTTGTGCTGAAGGTTCGTAATGATATAGCGTATTGACTCATTACCACGCAATGTTATAATTGGATTGAAATTAGACTAATCGTTAGACTAATTTTAGACCAATGCTACTATGGAGCATACGACCATCAAGCCGTTTTCAGAGCAATTCATTCAAGACTTTGTGCTCGCTCCCTCTGTCCTACCGTTTACCGATAAAGAAATCATCGAACTTGACAACGAACTGGCAGAGTACGAGCAGGTATTCATGGACCCTGAAGTGGAGAAGCGCCTCTTGAGCAAGAATGAGCTTCTTGCCTCTTTTGCCATTTCCAAAGCCGAGAATTCGACGCTCACCCTCGACGAAGCACAAGAAGTCTATAATGTCGTACTCAAACACAGGGAGTATAAGTTCATCAGCAAGAAGCTCAATAACAAACAGAAGCCCACGGTTAAAGACTATGAGAAACTGGAGTTCTTCAACATTGCCAAGGCCTTTCGGGAGATCAACCAAAGGCCGTTCGCCATCAAATCGTTGACGCCCTCGTTCATCAAACAGATTCACCTGAAACTTACGCAAGGCATGGACATTTTCCACAAGTACCTACCGGACTTCACCGTCTATAAGTCGGGCGCATGGCGGGATAACAACTTCATACGAGTGGGAAGTTACGTGCCTGCGCCGTATAAGGATATTCCAAGGGGAGTGAAAGAACTCATTGACTGGCTCAAGAAGAATCCATCCATCACCAGTATCGCCGTATTCCACACTGCGCTCTATGCCTTGCATCCTTTCAACAACGGCAACAAGCGAGTCTGCCGGATCCTTGAGCATGCGTTGCTGCGCAGCCTCGGAGTCAATGCGAAAAACCTCTACAGCACCTCATACTATTACCACAGGCAGAAAGAACGGTATTACAAATACCTTCTGTATTCGCTTGAACGGAAGAATCTCAACCACTTTACGTCATTCATGCTTGAAGCATTCGTGCTCTCGATTATTTCAGTGGTGAAAACAAGCCTAGAGATGAAGCGCGTACAGTTTTTGGATAACACATCACTTGGCGAAAAAGAGAAGGCAATTTTGAAACCCTTGGTCAAACGTCACGAGGTGCAGTTTAAGACGTTGTTTAAGCTCGCTAAGAAGAATATAGCACGGCAGACGTTCGTGACTTATCTCCAAAAAGCGACAAACGAGAAACTCGTTACCAGGCGAGAGGCCGGGCGAACAGTATGGTACACTCTCAATCTCAAGGTTCCAGAGCAGGACGTTTTATCAAAATGGTTGGGATTTGCCAAGGCGCGGCTCTCATACATTCCTGATGATATTCGATTGTCATAAATGAATGAGGGTTGTCTCACAGTCTACTCGAGAGTAGACTGCTTACGAGTAGACTTATAAAATTGAAAGGAACCCCATACAGGCGCACGCGAAACTTGCCCCATAGAGCAATTTCCAACGTCCCGCCACACCTTATGTTTCTGACGATTGGCCATCAGTATGATTTGAGGTCAGTCACTGCAATAAACAAACAATGATGGGCACGAAAAGGTGTGTTGGAAATTGCCTTAAGGGGCTTGACCAGATTGATGCGTAGGGTATGATAGTCATGAAGAACATTGAGGACTATGAGGACTATGCGCAGGTAGGGCACCGTTTGTAAAGCGTGCGCACAGCGCCGAGAAGTATTGTAAGTTTTGCGAAGCACACGGTGCATAAGGAGACCAAATGAGAAATCCTAAACCCCAAACTCTAGATTCTAAACAAATTCATAATCCCAAGACTCAAAACGTACTGAATTTTGATCCTTTGGATTTAATGTTTGTTTAGTATTTCGGATTTAGGATTTGGAATTTATGTCCATAGTACAGAAAGGGGTAACAACAAGTTTGGCTATTTTGATTGTAATAACTTTAGTATTCGGAGCTATGGTATGGGGTTTGTGGCCGAGGGGAAAGACCTTTGAGCAAGTGACGGGATGGAGGTTGCCGTGGGATAAAGGAGGTTCAGAAGTTAAACAAACATCTGAGGATACATCCGCTGGTTTTATTAACATCAAAGAGAGGTTGCAGATCGAGGATTGGATTACGAAAAATAAATTAAACCAATACGGCGATCCAGCGGATACGATTTATGCGGGAGGATCTCCCTTGATGGATGAAGCGACCGGCAAGACCATGACGCGGTATGAATATCTCTTGAAGATGCATCCCAACCGGCCGTGGAAGAAATAAATGACAACAGTATTAAGATGAAAAGATAGTAGTTATGAAGAAGGAGCTAAAAGTTTTGCTCATTATTTTAATTTGTGTGGCGGTAATCTTGCTAGTGTATGTTTTTAGAAGGGAAATATTGAACAATGAGAATAGTGATGCAATTAGATTAAACACCTTGCGGAATAATGATTTTTGTGCTGACTCTCAATGGCAAGGCGAATTTAAAAGTAACTGCAAACCACAAGATAAAATTTTTGAAGGTATGTGTAGTTTGGGCATGATTCAAGTGACACCAAAAGAAGAGGTCTCATTGAAAGAGATTGAAGCTGTACTTGCGAAATATAATTTAAGTGTGTATAAAGACTCATCAGGAAAACCATTCTCCGGCGGTTATGGAGCTTATAAAGTAATCGTACCTGATTGTTCTGAAGTTTATTGGCAGAAGACATTACTATCTGAAGAACAGGATAGTATCGAACGTACAACTTTTACTATACAATATTTTGCTCATCCAGCGAATGAAACAGGATGGTATGAATAAATTTTCGTATCGGAATTTCAAAGCGTTGAAATTCCGACAGACACTTTACCCTTCGGGTAAGCGCTGGACTCAGTTAGGTTACGGTCGAGATACGACCCTGCGGCCCAGCACTTTCTTTGAATGTACCGTTCTGTCGCATCTGTGGTCACGTGACCACTCATGGTTTTTAAACCGAACAAACTATAGAAAGTGCTGGGTGCTGCCCCACAAAGGAGTGAGCGCCCGAAGGGCCTAACTGGTTTTTAATCGTGGGGGCATAGTGTAATGGTAGCACAACAGTCTCATACGTCAGTCGCGACTGACGTATGTCTCCAAAGCCTTATGTATTACGTATACGTATTAAAGTTATGGGAAGGAACGAGTAGAAAATATTACATCGGTTACACTGAAGATTTACGGTTAAGACTATTGCAGCATCAGCATGGTGAGACTCAAACCACGAGAAATAAGAATCCTGAGTTAATATACTATGAGGCGTATCAGACAAAGTATCTTGCGTTGGAGCGGGAGAAGAATATCAAGAAGAGCGGATCGGTGTATATGGCGTTAATGAAGAGGATTCGGGAGAGATAATAAGGGGGCGTAGTATAATGGTAGTACAGCGGTCTCCAAAACCGCTAGCGTGGGTTCGATTCCTACCGCCCCTGCCAGTCTGTAATCAGTCCCGCGCAAGCGGGATTTCCCTTTTATTTGTTCCGCACGAGCTGTTTTGTTATACTACCGCCGATGTCGAATTCCGTCATTTCCGTGGAAAATTTAACGAAAAAATTTGAGACGTTTACGGCGGTTGATCATGTCACGTTCCAGGTTCAGCGTGGGGAGATATTTGCCTTCCTTGGCCCCAATGGGGCGGGGAAGACCACGACGATAAAGATGCTCACCACCCTCCTCCATCCCACCCAAGGGTCTGTATTGGTTGACAGCCACAGTCCCGTCACCGCACAAGATGCAGTGCGGCATTCGTTCGGCGTCGTATTCCAAGACACCAGCCTTGATGATGAGTTAACTGCAGAAGAAAATATGGAATTCCATGGAGTGTTGTATGGTATCCCCAAAGATTTGCGGAGGACAAGAATTAGGGAGATGCTCGAGTTGGTTGATTTATATGAGCGGCGCGGTGACGTGGTGAAGCAATTTTCCGGCGGCATGAAACGGCGCCTGGAAATCGCTCGAAGCCTTATCCATCATCCCACGATTCTGTTCTTGGATGAGCCGACATTAGGACTTGATCCACAGACACGAAACCATATCTGGGAATATCTGAAGAAGTTGAATCAGGATGAGGGCTTGACTATATTTACCACGCACTATATGGGCGAGGCGGAGCAGACTGCTCAGACGGCTGCGGTGATTGACCATGGGAAAATTCTGGTTCAGGATTCGCCGCGCAATATCATTCAGTTGACAGGCGCTGCCTCATTAGAGGAAGCGTTTTTAAAGCTCACCGGCAATACCATTCGCGACGAGCAGGCGAGCAGCCTTGATCAGCTGCGGGTACACCACCGCGCGTGGGGGAGGAGATAAACTATATAGCGAATGACATAAGTTGCTTAACAACGTCATTCCTGACCTGATCAGGAATCCAGACAAAACAAATAAAAAAATCGGCTTTTTCTTTTTGGTATTCTGGATTCCCGCTTTCGCGGGAATGACAGTATGGTGTTAAAGAATTTTTGTCACAGACTATACTATGAACACCATCTATATTCTGTGGTTACGCCAATTAAAACGCTACGCGCGATCACAGACGAGAATCATCGGTTCACTCGGTCAGCCGCTCCTGTTCTTTATCGCGTTTGGTTTTGGATTTGGCCCTATTTTTGCGCGTGCTGGCGCGGGAAATTACCTTGAGTTTTTAGGGCCCGGCATCATTACCATGGCAGTGGTATTCACCGCGATGTTTGCGGGCATTGAAGTGATCTGGGATCGTCAGTTTGGTTTCTTAAAGGAAACGCTTGTCGCACCCGTACCACGATTTACCATTATGTTCGGAAGGACATTGGGTGGGGCGACGGTAGCTGTTATACAAGGTTGTATCGTGTTTCTCCTGGCAACCATAATTGGATTTCGCACAATAACCCTTTCCTTACTGCCTCTCGCGTTTGTGTTTATGTATTTAATCGCATTATTTTGCACCGCGCTTGGCACCGCCATCGCATCGCGGATGGAGGATATGCAAGCCTTTCTCCTTATAATGGATTTTCTCATCATGCCGATGATTTTTCTCTCAAGCGCTCTTTTCCCCTTGGATGGTTTGCCTGAGGCACTCGTATGGGCGGCAAGGGTAAACCCTCTGGCGTATGGCGTGGATGGGTTGCGCTGGGCCTTGGTG
The DNA here is from genome assembly GCA_040757655.1 of Patescibacteria group bacterium. Classification (GTDB taxonomy): domain Bacteria; phylum Patescibacteriota; class Patescibacteriia; order 2-02-FULL-49-11; family 2-02-FULL-49-11; genus 2-02-FULL-49-11. The sequence continues at coordinate 16,021 of JBFLWV010000025.1, forward strand.
GGGCAGTCTTTTTTTCCGCCCATGTTTGACGTGACGATACTGGCAAGTTTTACCGCGGCATGTCTAGTTATTGGCTGTTACAATTTTTCTCGCATTGAGGTATAACATGTCGTATCAGGATAATTATCGTATCGGAATTTCAAAGTTTAAAATACCGACATACACGTAACCCCTTCGGAAAAGCGCTGGACTCAGTTAGGTTACGGTCGAGATACGACCCCGCGGCCCAGCACTTTCTTTGAATGTACCGTTCTGTCGCATCTGTGGTCACGTGACCACTCATGGTTTTTAAACCGAACAAACTATAGAAAGTGCTGGGTGCTGCCCGGAGGGAGTGAGCGTCCGAAGGGCCTCGTTTTTCATTCATTTACAATTAGGAGCTGATGTTACGCAGGGCTTACCAATGCAAACTGACTTTTCAAGGACTGAAGCTCTTTAAAACTTGCCATTAGTGCCCTCACATACAGCTTCGATTTGAGCGCGAAATGATTGGTAGAGACCTTGG
>JBFLWV010000026.1:0-9746 GCA_040757655.1 Patescibacteria group bacterium
TATTCTGCCAGGAGCGGTGAAGTGGACTAACGTTTTGCTGAAGATGGATGAGGAACAACAAATCCTTTACGATATTATTAGGAAATTAGGTTAATATATTATTGGGTGTCCCATTGTCGAAGACAGGTTTGTTGGGCGCATGAGAGGACATTATTTTCACGATCGTATTATTAATGTCCTATCGTTTTGTATTATACTATTTTTAGTATACGAACGAGCCGGCGGGGGTTCTCTGCCGGCTTTAGAATATTTGCTCAATGAGTTTTAGAAATACATTGGCAAATATAATTCTCATTGCATTTCCAAGAAGGTATGCAATGAGTAATTTCTTGTCTCTCGTCCGGCTCGCAAGAATGAGAGCCGGTAAATGGACTTCCCATCCACCCGCCACAGTGGGCCAAAAAGCGGCAATAAAAATAGCCGCGGGAAGACCATAATTCCTCGCTATTTTTGCGAGGAGTCTTTTTTTTGTGACATAAATTGACGCACGCACCTTTCGGTGGGTGCGTATTTTTTTCCTATTTTTCCTCGGTTTCTTTCTTTTACCAATCATCCCACCGAGCTTAAAGATGATTGTTGAGGAGATACTCGTGATGATAATCACAATGACGCTTGTCCAAAATGATGACAAGCCGACCGTGTATCTCCAATATGGGATAGAACTGTCGCTGCTCACGACAGTAAATCCCATTGCCGAAAGCACGACGATCCAGTCCATTTATATTCTCCTTTTTATATCGAATTTGTAGCGTCGGAGCTTGACTCCGACCCTGTGAGTGGCATACAGGCTGCCACGCTACATTTGTTGTCCTTTTAATTTTTTTAGTCTACTATATAGTAAGGGAGATGTAGTATTTTGTCTATTATTATGAATGACATCCGGAATGTCGCCATTATCGCGCATGTGGACCACGGGAAGACGACGCTCGTGGATGCGCTCCTGCGGCAATCGAAAGCGAAGCTGGATAAAGATCTGGCGGAACGCGATCTTATCATGGATTCGAATGACATAGAGCGCGAGCGCGGCATTACCATATTTTCTAAGAATGCGTCAGTGAACTGGGAAGGAACGAAGATTAATATTATTGATACTCCCGGCCATGCGGATTTTGGCGGTGAGGTGGAGCGCGTGCTCAACCTCGCGGACGGCTGTTTGCTGCTCGTGGACGCGCAAGAAGGGCCCATGCCGCAGACCCGTTTCGTGCTTAAGCAAGCGCTGAAAATGAAGCTGAAGATTATCGTGATTATCAATAAAGTCGACAAGCCCGCGGCCCGGGTGAACCATGCGCTCAATAAGACGTTTGACCTGTTCATTGAACTGGGTGCAGATGACGCCACGCTTGATTTCCCCATAGTATATGCGTCTGCCCGGGAAGGAAAAGCAGGCCTTACCCCTGAATTGGGATCCATGGCAAGCATAGCGCCCGTATTTGAGGCAATCATCAAGCATATTCCGCCGCCGCAAGGAAACCCTGATCAGCCATTACAATTGCTTATCACCACCTTGGGCAATGACACGTTCCGCGGGCGCATCGCCACTGGGCGCGTGTTCCAAGGAAGAGTGCGCGCGGGGCAGGAGGTGGTGCATATTAATCGGCATGGAGATGCCAAACACATGCGCCTTATCTCTTTAATGACATTTGAGGGGTTGGATCGCGTTGATGCGCAGGAAGTGCCAGCCGGCGATATTATCGCCATCTCCGGCATACCCGACATTACCATTGGCGAAACCATTGCAGACCCTCTCAATCCTGCAGCACTCCCCGTGATGGCAATCGAGGAACCAACCGTCAGAGTAGATGTGCGTGTGAATGATTCGCCTTTCGCGGGCAAGGAAGGGACCTATTCTACCTCGCGGCAGGTGCGGGAGCGGTTGTATAAAGAATTGGAAACTGATATGGCGCTCCGGGTAGAAGATGAGCCGGATGGCACGTGGAAGGTGTCAGGGAGGGGAGAATTACACCTTGCTATTCTTATTGAACGTTTGCGAAGAGAAGGATATGAATTCCAAGTTTCTCAACCACAGGTGATAACGAAGATTATGGATGGAGTTACCATGACGCCGTACGAGCTGGCTTTCATTGAGGTGCCCGAAGTGCATGCAGGCATCGTGATCCAGCTCATAGGTATCCGCGGCGGGGAACTCAAGGAGATGAAAGTGGAACAGGGTATTGCCCATATGGAATTTTCCGTTCCCACGCGCGGGCTTTTCGGGTTCCGTACGGAGTTTTTAACGAACACGCGGGGGTTGGGGATTCTCAATACCATATTTGACCAATACAAACCAGACCATGGCGAAGTGCATGAACGTGATCAAGGGTCGCTGGTTGCGAGCGAGAGCGGCACCACAAATCTTTACGGGTTAATTAATGTGCAGGATCGTGGGGAGCTTTTCGTGGGGCCGGGGATAGAGGTATATAAAGGGCAGGTGGTAGGGCAGAACGCGCGCAGCGACGACATCCGCGTGAACGTGTGCAAGACGAAACGGCTCTCCAACATGCGCTCAAAAGGAGAGGGGAGGGATGAGCATTTCAACGCACCCCGCAACATGGATAATGTGGAGTATGCGCTCGAATACATCGGCCCTGACGAGTGGGTGGAAGTAACGCCCTTGCATGTCCGAGTCCGCAAGGTTGTACTTGATGAAAATGAAACTCGGCGCAAGGAAAAAATAAAGGGATGAGTATAGGTATGCGCGAAGCAGTATTATATAAAAAATTGGATACAAAGGGCGTGCAGTGTGTAGCCTGCGCGTGGAGGTGTACGATTGCGGAAGGAAAGAGGGGAGTGTGCGGGGTGCGGCAGAATGTCGGAGGTAGTTTACAGTTGTTAGTGTATAGTTATCCAGTGAGCGTGAATTTAGATCCAGTAGAGAAAAAGCCTTTGTACCATTTTTTGCCCGGTACACAGATTTTTTCTTTGGGTACTGTGGGGTGCAATTTCGCGTGTGATTTCTGCCAGAACTTCGATATATCTCAAGTGAGCAAAACCGGATGGGATGTGGCAGAAGTTGAACAAGGGCCGCGGTATACACCGGAGACCATTGTCCAGTACTGCGTTGACCATCATATCCCTTCGATTGCGTTTACTTATAACGAACCTACGATTTTCAGCGAGTACGCGGTTGACGTGATGAAACTTGCTAAACCTCATGGCATGAGGGGTGTGTATGTGTCGAATGGATATGAGACAAAAGAAACCCTTGATTATCTTAACGATTACATTGACGCGTTCAATATTGACTTGAAATCATTCCGCGAGGAGTTTTACCAAAAGATTTGCCATGCACGTCTCGCTCCTGTCCTGGAAACGATTCAGGAATTGCATCAGCGAGGCATATGGCAGGAGCTTACTACTCTTCTCATCCCAGGGAAAAATGACAGCGTTGAAGAGATCGGGGAGATAGCATCGTTCATTGCGGGCATATCTTCAGACATCCCCTGGCACATTTCCGCATTTCATCCAGAATATAAAATGACAGATGTAGAGGTGACACCGTCGCAAAAGCTCTTTGAAGCATACGAGATCGGTAAAAAGGCTGGATTGCGGTATATCTATACGGGCAACATTGCTGACCGCAGACACGGTAATACCCTCTGCCCGCAATGCGGAAGTTTGATGATTGAACGGGACGGTATGTACCACACAAAGGTTATTGCGGAAAAGGGGGTTTGTCTGCAATGCCAGACTATCATTCCAGGGATATGGGTATAAGGGAACCAAACGTCGCGGGGCAGTTTTATCCCGCAAGCAGAGAGGAGTTGATTGCGGAGCTTGAGCGGTGTTTTCATGACGCTGCGGATGCGCCGTTACCGTTGCAGAGCAAAAAAATTAAAGCGCTGATCGCGCCTCATGCGGGGTACGTGTACAGCGGCGTTGTGGCGGCCAGCGCGTATCAATTGCTAGAACGGCCTTACCGCCGCGTTATACTTCTTGGTCCTTCGCACTATATGGGATTTGATGCACTGGCACTTGATGAGGCAGATGGGTGGCGTACACCGTTGGGTGAGGTGGAGCTTGATCGTGAAACGATTACTAAACTTTCTAAAAATAAATATTATAAAGTATTTTCTGAAGCATTTGCACGAGAGCATTCTTTGGAGGTGCAGCTGCCTTTCTTGCAGAAACAGCTGCGCTCGTTCAAGTTAGTTCCGCTTTGTTGTGGACAGGAGCTTGCGTATCAATTGATAGCGGGGACGTTGAATACCGTTATTGACGCGGATACGCTGGTGGTCGCAAGTTCAGATTTATCCCATTATCAGCCGCAACACATTGCGGCGAAGAAAGATCGAGCAACCATTGACGCGGTACTATCCCGTGATCCGGACAAGATGAAAACAGATGTGGATGCGTGCGGCAGCGAAGGGATTATGATTCTAAATGAATTAGCGCGTCTCAATGGGTGGCAGCCACATCTCGTGGATTACCGCACGAGTGCGGAGGCGAGCGGAGATGAAAGCGCAGTGGTGGGGTATGGAGGGATTGTTTATTTTTAGGGATATAATGAGTTAGCTCTGTCACCATGATGCAACTCCCACCTTCTGATTGTGAAAACCATATCCTCCATTCAGACGCTCGGGAACGCACGATTTTTTCGGGCAGACGATCAAGCAGCCGGTGACGCCTTGCCACTTAAAAATCGGCATTTCCCTCGCTCCTCAAAAAATTAAGTCATATGTTCGCTTGGGTTCGCTTCATAATAACGATCGCATGGAACAAATAAATAAACCTTTAAGTGGAGGGGAGAGGGGAGAGTTGTTGGAATTGGCGCGGGGGACGATTGGGGCGAAGTTGCGGGGGGAAGAATTTTTCTGTGATGATACAGGGTTCTCTGAAGTGTTGAAAGAAAAAAGGGCTTGTTTTGTAACATTAACTGTAAGAGGGAGATTGCGCGGGTGCATCGGCCATGTGCTTCCAGTGCAAGCGCTCTATAAGGATGTCATTGAAAATGCGCAAGCAGCGGCGTTTGAAGATCCGCGTTTCTTTCCCCTTGATGCGAGCGAGCTTCCGGATCTCGAGATTGAAATATCCGTACTTTCGGTACCCGAACCGTTGCAGTATCACGATACAGAAGAGTTAATACATTATCTTGCCGCGCACAAGCCCGGAGTCATCTTGAAAAAGAATAGGCATCAGGCGACGTTCTTGCCGCAGGTGTGGGAACAAATTGCGCAGCCGGAAGAATTCTTAAGCGAGCTTTGCATGAAAGCGAGCCTTGCGCCCGATGAGTGGAAGAAGGAAATAACAATTCACATTTATTATGCAGAACATTTTACGCAATCTTAAGTACGGAGCCATCATAGTATTGGTGTGCGCCGTTTTAAGCGGTGCGGGGTATTACTGGTATTTGCAGCTGGTTGCGATAAATGCTGTTCAGCGCGATCTCACGGGCAAGATATCCCAGCTGCAAAATGACGTGGGCAGCGCGCAAGGCGATATCGCATCGCTTACCAAAGCGCTTGCTGATGCGCAGGGGAAGCCTGTGGAAGTCGTGCGGCAAGAAATTATAAAAGAAAAGACGCAGGACGAAGTGCTTATCGCGGCAGTGGCTAAGGTGGCGCCTGCCGTGGTTTCTTTGGTGGTGACCAAAGACGTGCCGCAGCTGGAAGTGGTGTATGTAAATCCTTTTGGCGATGATCCTTTCTTTAAGGATTTCGGGTTCAGGATCCCGCAATACCGCCAGAAGGGGACCGAGGAAAAGAAGGTGGGTGCGGGTACTGGATTTATTATCCGCAGTGACGGTTATATTCTCACCAACCGTCATGTGGTCGAGGATGGGGATGCGCATTCCACCGTTTTGCTTTCCAATGGTACCCAGGAATCTGCAGAGGTGCTCTATAGGGATAGTGAACACGATGTGGCTATATTAAAAATAAACCGTAAGGGTTTGAATGCAGTAAGCTTTGGCAACTCTTCCTCATTACAGCTCGGCCAGTCAGTCTTTGCGATTGGCAATGCATTGGGGGAATATAATAATTCTGTATCTGTCGGGGTGATTTCAGGACTCAAACGTACGATTCAGGCAGCAAGCAGTAGAGGGAGCGAGACGTTGGAAGGCGTTATTCAAACCGATGCGGCAATCAATCCGGGGAATTCCGGGGGCCCACTGTCAAATTTTGACGGAAAGGTGGTGGGGGTGAATGTTGCCACGGTCGTGGGGTCTGAAAACATCAGCTTCGCGATTCCTGCTGATGAAGTGAAGGCAATTATCGCGAGGGTGTTGAGGTAGCGTAGCATGGGTCCTGCTACCCGATCGGTGAGTCGGAGATAAACTCCGACGCTACAATGAACACAATCGATGGTAGCGTGGTGGTTTATCTGCCACTTAGTAATGGACAAGGCAGAGGGATTAATCCTTCTGCCTTTTTTGTGGAGCCGGGAGGATTTGAACCTCCATACCTCTCAACTTTTGGTAATCACTCCGGAAGTGATTACATTGAGCGCTCACCGATTGAGCTACGGCCCCTTAAATATGTAAGGGAGAGGATAGCAAGGGAAAATAATTTGGTCAAGTAAAATGGTCGATGGTATAATTTGTTCATGGAGCTCTCTATTATTGTGCCTGTCTACAACGAGGAAGCGCTCATTGAAGAGAACGTGCACGCGATTGTGGATTTTTTTTCAGCGCGAAATATAGACTGGGAGCTAATAGTGGTGGATGACGGGTCAAGCGATAGCACGGTACAATTGCTTGAAACGGCTAAAATGAATTACGCGTCGCTCAAGGTTGTTTCCATCCACCACCAAGGCAAGGGCTCGGCAGTCAGGGAGGGGTGTATGCAGAGTAAGGGCGATTGGATGCTCTTTTTTGATATTGATTTATCCACGCCCTTATTAACGTTTGACCGTTTTTGGAAAAAACGGGGAGAGCGCACAGTGCTCATCGGGTCGCGGGAATTGGATGAGTCAAAGGTCGTGAAGCACCAATGGTGGGCGAAGGAATATGCGGGAAAGTTGGGTAATATACTTACCCGTTTGTTACTACCCCTCCCGTATAAAGACACGCAATGCGGATTTAAAATGTTCCCCGGCTCTTATCGTCAGCTGCTTCCCAAGACCGCCATCAACGGCGCGGCATTTGATATAGAATGGCTTCTCATCGCGAAAGAAAATGGGTATGATATAGAGGAGGTGCCGGTTGAGTGGACGAACCGTGAAGAATCGAAGTTTACCTTAAGGAGCTACGGAGAATCTTTAGGGGAATTATGGAGGATATATTTTAAAGAATTAAAAGGCGAATATAAGTTCAAAGTTCAAAACTTAAATGGCAAAACCAAATCTCCAAACTAATAGTTCAAAGATTTGAGTTATGGTTTTGAGTTTTGAGCTCTAACATTTGAGATTGCTTATGCTGAACAAAGCCTGGATTGTCGCCGTTGACATGGGCTATGGGCACCAGCGGGCGGCATATCCTCTGCGGCAGCTTTCGCCCGGGGGAGTGGTGGTGCACGCGAATCATTACTCCGGCATCCCGCACAGGGATCGCAAAATCTGGCAACAAGGGCAGGAGGTGTATGAGTTCATGTCGCGGTTTAAGAAAGTGCCGGTCATCGGCGAGGTGGCATGGGATCTCTATGATCAATTTCAGGAGATTGACCCTTTTTACCCCAAGCGCGATCTCTCCAAACCCACCATCCAACTTAAAAGCACGTATTCACTCATCAGGAAAAAGAAATGGGGGGAGCATTTTATCAGACGGCTGTCACGGCGTCCTTTGCCTTTGGTGAGCACCTTTTTTATCCCCGCCTATCAGGCGGAAGAATTCAATTATCCCGGTGATATCTACGTGGTGGTATGCGACGCGGATATCAGCCGCGCGTGGGCACCGCTACAGCCGTCCCGCAGCCGCATTAAGTATTTGGCGCCAACCGAGCGCGCGGTGGAACGCTTGAAGCTTTACGGCGTACCCACGGATCAGATTATCCTTACCGGATTTCCTTTGCCGCAAGAAAACAAGGGGCGGCGCAATAGCGCGGTAAAAGCTGACCTTGCCGCGCGACTTCTCAATCTTGATCCCAAAAAAGTCTATATCCGCAAATACCACCGCACCATCAGGGAGCATGTGGGCGCATTGCCGAAAAAAACCGGCCGCCCATTAACTATCATGTTTGCGGTAGGCGGGGCAGGCGCACAGCGGGATTTAGGCCTCACCATCGCCGAGAGCTTGTATCACGAACTCAATGACGGCCATACACGGTTGGTACTGGTTGCCGGCATCCATAATGACGTGAACCGCTATTTCCGCGATGGGATCGCCCACTTGGGCCTGCGTAAGGCACTGATGAAAGGAAGTATTGAAATTATTTTTGCCGCTAAAAGGGAAGAATATTTCAAGAAATTTAATACTGCCTTGCGCACCACTGATATCCTCTGGACGAAACCGTCAGAGCTGGTGTTTTATGCCGGGCTGGGCATCCCCATCATCTGTTCTGATCCCATTGGATCACAAGAGTATTTCAACCGCCGCTGGGTAAGGGAGGTTGGCGCAGGCACCAAGCAGTTGAATCCTCGCTATGCGTCAGAGTGGATTACGGACCTCTTGAATGAAGGCTGGTTTGCAGAAGCGGCTATGCAAGGGTATCTGGACATTGAACAAGACGGCGTGGAAAATATCAAACAGGCGGTATTCGGGTAATATATACTGTGGATAAGTGATGTTGCGTGGCAGAAATATATGTGATATCTTATAAACAATATCAATTTTATGCGTAATACACAAAAGGTCCTCATGTCGTACGTCTGCCTCCCGCAAGCGCTCCTTGCGAAGCGTTTTGCATGGATTATCGATTTTACGGCAAGGCCTTGAGTGTACGCATATTTGATAAATTTTAAGTAAACACACACTCGGGCCTATAGTAAGCCCGAGATTTTTGTAATATAGAAGCGGATAAACGCTGATAGTAACGCAGATCAACGCTCAAATATCACTGTCATTCCCGATTTGCCCGCAGGCAGAGTCGGGATTCCAGAAACAATAAAATAACGCTTTGATAATAAAGATTTTTTCCGCCAGCGCCCCATCGACGCAGATACCGCGGATAAAACGCAGATGAACGCGGATAGGGCATTTACGGAAAAAATTTAACAAAACATGAGACAGTGCCCGAATGGGTAAAAGGCCACGCTTCACAAGCGTGTGAAAAAGGAAAGTACTTATATACTTTATAGCTCGGTATGCCAGTTGGCATTATAAAGTATCAGGAGGTCGGTGGGTACGAAAAGTTTTTCTTCACCTCCTCATATAGGTACCGTCGGTTCGAATCCGACCTGTCTCGCAAACCCCTAATCAACCCCCGCTCTTTCACCATTAAATGGAGGCAGATTTTGGCAGGAATTTTTCTGCCTCGTCCACGAGATCGACTCGTGTAGAGGCAATTGAAAAAGGGCGTAATCATAACCGAGCATGATTATGCCCTACGCTTTATAAGTTCCATTTGAAATGGATTTTTCCGCCAGTGCCTAAACGATGAAGATGGACGCAGATAGACGCAGAGTGGGCATTTACGGAAAAAATTTACAAAAAATGAACATTAAACCATCACCTTGTGAAGGAGGTGATTATAATGCAATCGTACGACGGTCCTGGCGACGATTAGCCAGGAAAGGGCGTAGAAGGTCATTCGGATCACACGCAATCTTACTGGACTACCCATACAGCTTGGCTATCCTGAACAAGTGAAACTTCTTATCCCTGACCCCTCTGACTACGGTACGGAAATTCTTTAGTTTTGCGTTAAACGACTCTG
>JBFLWV010000027.1:0-5473 GCA_040757655.1 Patescibacteria group bacterium
CAACGGCAAGTCGCCTCTTGAATGTGCGGGTGCGGATATTTCAAAGGTCACGAATTGGATTTCATTCTGTCGAAAATTACCGTCCGGGAAAAGCGCTGTTTAAAGCGCTATTTCTGGTACGCCACCTCCTTATCGTATCGAAAATTGTAATGCCTGTGGCGCGCTAACCACCCCATCTTTTTCCCCCTTGCCCTGAATCTTGATAACACTGCGTTTGTGGAAGGGTCCTATCACGAAAGCGGAAGAGCCGTCCGCATCGGTTTTCCCCCTTACGCTCATCGGTTCCTTATTGCCTTGTTGATAGGTCATGGTGAGCAGAGCATCTGCGACGGGTTTATTATCTTGATCAACGACACGCGCCTTAAGGGTAATAGGCTCCCACCAGGTAAATTTCATGGCAGTTTTACCAAATTGATTATATGCAACAAGAGAAATGTTCAGCTCGGTGATTGATGAGGGGGAGGCGGGCTCTGGTTCAGCGGTTTGAGGGCTCTCTTGATTCGCAGGAGGTGTGGATGTCCGTTCCACATTTGAATTGATAACCTGAACCAATGGATTCTGTGCGCGTGCGCTCTGTACTGCTTTTGCCGCATTGAGAAGTCCTGCACCGGTTTCTTTATCCCACCCCGGGAGGCCGATATCTGTCGCACTGGAGCGTAATACCGTCCGTACTTTTACCGGATCGTGCATGCCAAGCGACACGAGGAGTGCGGCAACCCCGCTGACATGGGGCGCCGCTACCGAAGTCCCTTGCATGAACCGGTATGAAAAGGTCCGTACGTCGATGAACGGTCCGCGCACGGTAAACGTCTGCTGAAGGATGCCGTCAGGATACGCGTCACCATTATAATCCATGGAAAAATCTCCTCCGGGCGCGAGTAGATCAAGCCCATCGCCGGTATTTGAATATGGCGCGCGCAACCCATTCATTCCTACTGCGCCTACCGCGATGACATAATCGCGTTCTGCCGCGGGATACAACGCCCGTTCTGTACCATCATTCCCTACTGCTGCAACTAACACAACTCCTTTTTTATATGCATATGCAAGCGCCTCGGTGAGTACCGGCGAGGATTCTGGGCTTCCTACTGACATATTGACCACCTGCGCGCCATGGTCTGCTGCCCACCGGATGGCCTCGGCAAGATCTGCGATTGTCCCTGCGCCAGATTTATCAAGGATCTTTAAGGGCATAATCAGGGCGCGCGGTGCAATCCCTGCAACGCCTATGTTATTGTTGAGTGTGCCTGCGATGATCCCTGTGATATGGGTACCATGACCATTCTCATCATTGGGATGGCTATCTCGTCCGATAAAATCATACCCCTGCACAAAGCTGATCCCTCCCAAATCAGGCGCTTTTTTATACATCCCATAATCTTCGTATGCGATACCTGAATCTGCCACTGCGACCACCGCCCCTTCGCCCACACTCACGTCCCAGGCGTCCGGCATTTGGATCAGTTTCATGTCCCATTGATAGGGCTGGTAGTATGGATCATTGGGAACCATGAGCGCGTGGATGGGCCAGTTGGGCGTGACGGTTTCCGCCCCCGGGATGGTGCGCAGCACTTTGAGTGTCTCACCCACGCTCATATCCTCGGGGAGGGATATGCGAGTAAACGCATTATCGTAAGATTGCGTTTCCACTATGTGCGCGCCACGCGACCGTCCAAACTTCTCATTCATATCGCGGCGCAGGCGCGCCATCATCTCCTGTAGGCGATCTCTATATGATAACCGCCAGGTGATCAAGATCTCATGTACGTGGTAGGGATTTTCAATTTCTGCTGCACTTCCCGCCAGGACCACAGGAAAGAATGGTGAAAATGCAAGAAGGAGAGAGAACGTTATTCCCAACAGCTTATTTCTCATACAATGAGGAAAAAGAAGCATCTGTGGATAACTTTGTTCTATTGAAATCAACAGTTTGTGGAAGTCTCATATCCTATCACATTGAGAAAAAACTGCAAGGGCACTGAACACTAAAAGTAGTCAACCCCTTCCCCCCTTGTCAAAAAGAGATAATTGTGATAGAGTCGAACGTTTGAGATATGTTTCCAACTATGGGGATTCAATTTTGCGTTTCTCGCCATATTGCCGAAAACAGCACTACGCTTATATCACAGCGTGAAGCATTGCGCCAAGGCGATCATACTGCCTCATTGCTGGTATGCCTCTCCCACGCATCATTTGCTGATAGGGTATGGAAACAGCTCGCCACGCATTTCTTTGCATCTCAAGGAACACTCGACGCGGCTCTCGAGCATGCGGGGAATAGAGTAAATGAATGGAGCAAAGAGCTCCCATCATATACGGAGAGCGTCTGTGCGCTCGCCTACGGTCCTCTCTCGTTCGCGTTGGCTTGTGGAGGAGAAAATTATGCGTATCTGCTCTCCCGCGGCCGCTTCATTGAAGTATGTCAATCAGAGTACTCGGTGGGGAGAAAGAAAATATTTACCGAATTTGTAACAGGCACACACAAAGAAGGCACCTTCCTCATCACCACAAAGAAACCGAGCACCTCAGAACTGGCGCAGTTAGCCCGCGCGCTGATATCGGGAGATAAAAAAGAAACGCACCAATCGCTTGACACGCTTCCCACCGCCCTTTTGGTGAGTGCGTGTGAGAAAAAATCTCTCAAAGACAAAGCTCTTCAAGTCCAAAAGACGATTCTCTCATTTCCCCTCCCAAGATGTAGAAATAATTGGCGCGCCATTATCGCCCCCATAAAGAACACCTCTGAGGCCGGGAAAGCATGTATTCCGTTACTGCGGAAACCGTGGGTATCAACTGACGGTACTGCCAGATACCGTGGGTTCATACGGGCAATAACTGGACTCATACGACAGAGCTCTTATAAGAAACGCATCATCATAGGGGTGATCTCGCTTGTGGTGCTGATCTCATTGAGACTCATCTTCACCTCAATAGGTTCAAAAAATGTGGAACGCATTATTGCCGAAACGGTGCGGCGCGAGGCTCAGATTGAGTCACTCTTGAAGGATAACAAGGAAGATGACGCGCTCTCACTCATTGACGCCACGCTCTCATTGCTTAATGCCGCGCCCCAGCATCTCTCCGACGCACAAACTTCAACCATAAAAAATCTTCGCACAAGGCTTGCGCAGCGCGCCGCATTAATTAATAAACTTTCACTCATTGCAGATCCCAAACCAGTGGTATCCGTGGAAAAATCATTCCGCGAAGCGCATGTCTTTGACCTTGTCGGGCTTGCCCTCATGCAAGGAAAACTTTATTCCGTCAATCGCGCAGAAGGTGCCGTGTATGAATTTGACGGCAAAGAGCGGCGCATTATCGTTATGACAGAATTGCCTCAAGGAGCTGGTACGCCAATAGATATTATTGTCTCAACACCTGGCACCGTGATGGTGCTCACAAAAAACCCTCTGGGGGTACTTCGCCTTGACGCGGAACGTCGCGAGTTCCAGTTCATCCCTCTTACCCTCCCTCGCCCGACGGTCGTGCCAATTGCCTATGCGACCTTTCAAAACCGTCTGTATCTCCTTGATGCGCGTACGCGTGCTATCTACCGGTTTGAACGCACACCACAGGGATATAACCTCTGGTCACCATGGTCTAAAGACGATATGCTCGATCTCTCACAAGCAACGACGTTTGCGATTGACGGCTCAATATACGTTACCTTTACCGACCATAGCATTATCCGCCTTGAAAAAGGCAAGCGAGTACCCTTTGCCCTCACATCCATCCAGCCGCCATTGCAAAACGTCACCGCCATCGCGACCAAGGAAGATTCACCCTACCTGTATCTCCTTGACAAGCCCCAGCGCCGCGTAGTCGTCATATTAAAAAAAGACGGCTCACTGGTCGCCCAATATACAAGTCCTCTCTTTACTGATCTGCGCGGCCTGTACCCGGATGAAGCAGCGCGCAGGATATACGTGCTCAATGGTGATACGATCTATTCTGTAGGACCGGATGATCGAAGTATTACAGACAGTTAAAATCAAGAAGCCTCTTAGAGAGCGAGGAAACACCAATGCGCGCAGGCGGAAAGGCGTATGTGGTCGCTAGTGCCCGAAGGGCCTACCTGGCGCTTCTTTTAACGCTTCTTTTAAGCGATAATCAAGCTCTAAGAATTCATTGCTTTCCTGCAGCGCGCACTCATATAATGCGATAATATCATAAATGATTGATTTCCAGTCATAGCTCAGTACTGCTTCTCTGCGCGCCTGGGCACCAACCTGCCGTGCAAACCATGGCTTTTTAATCAGCGTAGAGATCGCGTGAGTGAATTTTGGGATATCGTGCGGAAGATAAAGGATACCTGATATGTTATGAGAAGGCGGGTTAAGGACTTCCCGCGTTTCTGGAATATCCGCAGCAATGATCGGCAACCCCCATGACATTGCCTCAAGCAGCGCGATGGATTTCCCTTCAGAAATGGATGGCTGCAGAAAAGCGTATGCATGCGCATAGAGCGCATGGAGCGTATGGCCTTTCTGGTAGCCCGTGAGCACAATATCATTCCGCGCTCCAATGAGATTCTTAATTTCCTGCACATACTCATCGGTAAACGCTCCTCCCCCCACTAAGGCAAGCTTGAGCTTTTTCACGCGCGCGTTATTTGGAAATCTTGTCTTGAGCCTGATAAATGCTTCCACCGCATCAGCGATTGATTTGTGCCGGACAAACCGCGATACGAGCAAAAGGTAGTTCCCCTGCCGTAGCGCGAATGGTTTGAGATGCCTCACCGGTGGCTTTTTTTTATGCAGCGTTATTCCCGTCGGAATATAGGGCACCCGCCTCCCTGAACGTTTGAAAATCAGATCACTGATTTCTTGCGATACCGCGATAGTAATATGCGGCACGTGGATCATCGCCCATGCGCCAAGATGGAGAATGAGGCGCGCCAGAAAACCCCATTTCTGATGCCGCCAGTCTTGCGAATGGAATGTGCCGACTACCTTGATATGCGGCGTAAGGATTCGAGGGAGAAAAGAGCACAATGAGGGGCCAATGCCGTGATAATGGATGATGTCCACTCCGCGTCGCATCGCGTCCAGTGTGCACAAAAAAGAATGGGTAATCGCGTCACAATGTTTCGTAGGGATTGAAGGCAATGATACCAAGGATACGCCATAATAACGGTTGCGCTTAGGGTCGGTATAGTAAGGACGGGTATAAACTACGACCTCGTGGCCTGCTTTCACTAAGTGCCGTGATAACTCCTCCACATGCCGCTCCACCCCTCCTCCGGTGCAAGGGATCCCTTTTTGCCCGATCATCGCGATCCGCATAATGAAGTTATGGAAAAATAAGATTTTCAACCTTACATCATTTCTTCTGTTTTGTCAATTCATTGCACTCGTCCATGTTACAGTTGACAGTGGAAAGGACGTAACATGTTGAAAATTCAAGTAAGAAGTGGTTGGCTGGAGAGTTTAATACATAACCCTCTCCTGTCTATGACCACGAAAGCAGAACA
>JBFLWV010000028.1:0-5570 GCA_040757655.1 Patescibacteria group bacterium
AAGGTTCATTGATCAGAGGAGGGAAGGCAAATCTGCTTCGCTCGGGAAGTTTAATCAGCCATAATGTTCGTGAATGGAAAGTGCGGGACGGAATACCTTCATTTTGGTTTTTGACTTTTGATTTTTGAATTTAACCCAAGGTATGCCCTTCACTCCCCCTCCCAACCAACCATCACAGCCAGTTGAGAAACACTGTTATTTTTGCATCAATAACCTCTATAGTGTATCGTACAAAGATACCATGACCCTTCAACGGTTTGTATCACACTTTGCGAAAATTGTGCCGCGGCGGAAATCAGGATTGTGCGCGACTCACCAGCGTAAGATGGCACGTGCCGTGAAGCGCGCACGCATCATGGGATTGTTTGCATTTACGAAATAACCCAAACTCCAAATTCCAAAAACCAAAATAATGGAGTCCCGACTAGTCGGGACGGAATACCTTCATTTTGATTTTTGAGATTTGCATTTTGGTTTTTTATTATGTCCGTCCTTTCTTCCCTCAACGACATTACAAAGGGTATTGTCATCAATTACCAGGGTGAACCCTGCCTCGTCATGGAAGCATCGTTCATGCGTATGCAACAACGCAAGCCGGTCATGCAGACCAAGCTGAAAAACCTCCGCTCTGGTAAAATAATTGAATATAGCTTCAAACCCGGCGAGCGTGTGGAAGAAGCAGATATTACGCGCAAAAAGGCAAATTTTCTCTATGCGCAAGACAACCAATACTATTTCATGGACCAAGAATCGTACGACCAGTGTTTTATCAACGCATCAGAAATAGACGAAGGGAAACGGTTCCTTAAGGAAGGGCAAGAAGTGGAAGTACTCCGTTTTGATGAGTTGCCTATCTCAGTGCAGTTTCCGAAAAAAATCGATCTGAAGGTTACGGAAGCAGGCTCTGCGGTCAAAGGCGACACCGCGTCAGGGAACGTGACGAAAGAGATAACCTTAGAAACAGGCGCCGTGATCAAGGCCCCGCTTTTCATCAAAGAAGGCGATGTAGTTCGTATCAACACGGAGAGCGGAGAATATACTGAACGAGTCAGCTAATATCCGATATAATAAGAACCACGGATGGTCCAGGCCGTGGTTTTATTTGTCCTTGGGGCCAGTTAGGCCCTTCGGGCGCTAACGCAGTCCAGCACTCAACGAGCGAAGCGAGTTTTAGTGCTGTGATGGGTTACAGGTATACATCAGGAACGGAATGTGGCTTATGATGGCGAAAAAAGATTGAGATTCCGATACGAGAACAAAGCTACCCGCCCACCTCTTCTTCTTCACCCGCAGGAGTGGCCGTCATGCCCTCTTTCGTTTCGGCAGCTTCTTTCTCGTGCACCTTTTCCCATACGCGCTCTTTAATCGCTTTCAGAGTATCTGGGTGCTCCTTGAGGTACTTACGCGCAACCTCATGCCCGACGCCCAGCTTCTCCTCGTCACACATATATGAATTCCCTGATTTCTCAACGACGCCAAACTGAAGTCCCGTATCCAACACATCGCCCGCGATAGAAATCCCCTCATTGAACATGATGTCAAATTCACACGTGCGGAAAGGGGCTGCCACTTTATTTTTCACTACCTTTGCTTTCGTGCGAGAGCCAATCACCCGTTCTTGAGACTTCAGCTGTGCTGCACGCCTGACCTCGATTCGCACTGAGGAATAGAATTTGAGTGCTGTCCCTCCCGTCGTAGTCTCGGGATTGCCAAAAAATACCCCTATCTTTAAACGGATTTGATTAATGAAAATGACTATGGTTTTTGACTTCGCGACAATGGCCGTAAGCTTCCGCAATGCCTGAGACATAAGCCGCGCTTGCAACCCCATATGCTGCTCTCCCATTTCGCCCTCGATTTCGGCCTTGGGTGTGAGCGCAGCGACCGAGTCTATCACAATCACATCCACCGAATTGGACCGCACGAGCGTCTCCACGATATCAAGCGCTTGTTCGCCAGTATCAGGCTGGGAGATCAACAACTCATCCACATTCACGCCAATCTTGCGCGCATATTCAGGGTCGAGTGCATGTTCCGCATCCACGAACGCGGCAACTCCTCCTCCCCGCTGCACCTCTGCCACGATGTGCTGGGCAAGGGTAGTTTTGCCTGAAGCTTCCGGCCCAAAGATTTCAATAATCCTTCCGCGCGGCACACCACCCACGCCAAGGGCGATGTCCAAGGATAAACATCCTGTGGACACGGCGGGCACTTCCTTTGCGCGCGCTTCGCCAAATCGCATAATCGCGCCCTCGCCAAACCGCTCTTTAATCTCATGAATCGCTGCTTCTGTCCCTTTATATCGATCAATACTTGAAGATTTAATCTTTGGCATACAGAGAGAGATAATAATACATAATACGAGACACTTCCACGTCTTATGGTGTGGAAGGTGGGTGATCAATGACATTACTCGCATCGTCGCGCACGATGCGCCGCTCAATAATCCTCTCCCTGCCAAACCGCCACGCCACTGCGCAATGGATATAGTTTACACCACGAGAAAGGGTAAGGGAAATTGAAAAAGTTCCATCAGGGCGTACGGTAACTGGCTCATTATTGACCATAAGGCGGGCTTCAGGTGCGCTTCTGCCTGACACCGTGAGAGATTCAAGATGGGTGATAAATCCGTCCGGCGGATAATCAACGGTGAGGGGAGGTGGGTTAGTGAGATGTACTAATTGCATTCCGAGATATCCGATAAGCATAAGGAGTAAAGCTCCCACCGCGACAGCACGCAGCCGTTTGGGCCATACCACAAAATGCGCGCGTCTGCAACGGGACGGTTGAGGAATGCTGCGCCAATGATCATGCGCTAATTGAGTTCCTAACTGCATGAGAAGCGCACGGGATGGGAGACCTAGATACTTTGCATACTGCTCAAGATATCTCCGCACATACAGGCTCCCTGGGAGGTCTTGCCATCGGCTTTCCTCAAGTGCCGCCACATAATGCTCCTGCACGCCGATGGCAAGAGCTGCGTGTGCGCGCGTAAGGTGCGCCTTTTCCCGCGCCCGCATAAGTATTTCCCCTATCGTCTCCTGCTGCTGAATAACTTTGAAACGAAATGTCTTCATAACTACTCTTCTCCATGCTCATCTTCCAATGGATCTCGAGAGGTGTTCTCTCTTCCTTGACCCTGCTGCCGCTCTTCTTCTCCCTCAGCCAATGCATAGTCCTGCGAAGGCAATTCATCAATCGTGAGCAACACATCTCTTGGCTTCGCGCCTTCACCAGGACCAATAGTACCCTCTTCTTCCAAAAGGTCAAGAAGTCTCGCTGCCCTGGCATACCCCACACTCATCCTGCGCTGGAGAAATGACGCAGAAGCTTTTCCTGCACGCACCACCAACTCACGCGCCTCTGCCAAACGCGTATCTCCTTCTTCATCCCCTTCTGCATATTCTTGCGTCGAGGTTCGCTTTTCTATTACCTCTTCATCATACGACGGTTCTCCCCATTTCTCTTTCCAATACGCCGCCACGCGCTCTATTTCTTCATCAGATACATACGCCCCTTGTAACCGGCGCGGTTTCGAAAGCTCCGCGGTGGTAAAGAGTAAATCGCCACGCCCCAAAAGTCTCTCCGCACCGCTCACATCAAGGATGGTACGCGAATCCACGGCAGACGCTACGGCAAATGCAATACGTGAGGTAATATTCGCCTTAATGAGACCGGTGATAATATCAACCGAAGGCCGCTGCGTTGCCACGATGAGATGAATGCCCACGGCACGCGCCATCTGCGCGAGCCTGATAATTGCTGCCTCTACCTCTGCAGCCGCGACCGACATGAGATCTGCCAATTCATCAATCACGACCACGATATAGGGCAGGCGCTCGGCTCCATTGCTGTTGTACACCTCGATATTTCGCTTTCCCGTCTCTGAGAGTAATTGGAACCTGCGATCCATTTCGCCCACGACCCACCGCAGGGCGTTAATGGTCCGATCTACTTCAGTCACCACGGGGGTAAGTAAATGCGGGAGACCGTTGTATACCGTGAGCTCCACTCGCTTTGGATCTACCAAAATAAACCGAAGATCATCGGGTTGATTTTGGAAAAGAAGACTCACTATACAACTATTAATCATCACTGATTTACCTGACCCCGTCGCACCTGCAATGAGGAGATGTGGCATTTTCCCTACATCCGCGAGCCATGGCTTGCCAGCAACATCTTTGCCTATTGCAATGGTAAGGGTACTGTTGCGTTTCTTAAACTCTTCGCTCATAAGGACCTCTCGGAGCGGCACGACCGCTACCTGCTGGTTAGGCACCTCAATCCCAACGAGGGATTTCCCAGGAATGGGCGCTTCAATCCTGATGGGGTGCGCCGCAAGCGCCAACGCCACGTCATTAGAGAGACTGGTAATCTGAGATACCTTCACCCCTTCCGCAGGCCGCAGCGTATACTGTGTGACCGTGGGGCCCACTGACACCTCTCCCATTTCCACTTCAATGCCGAAGTTCGCAAACGTTTTCCGTATGGTCTCCTGGTTCGCGCTGATATCCCCGGACGTTGGCTTCCCCGCCTTGCCGGTCAAGAGTTCCAGTGGCACTTCCACTTTCCTTCTGCGGCGCGGCATCGGAAAAAGCGGCCGCGGCGCTGCATATACGTGAGGATGCGCGGCGGCATGCGCGCCTGATCCCTCTCCTTCATCAGCACGCGGTGATTCTGCTACCGCAGGAGATGAAAAATCCTCCTCTTCTCCCTCTTCAATGTCCTGCCGTGAAAATACTACCTCTTCACCCTCTTCCGCCTCCCTGCCAAACCTCCCCTGCCACCGCGCAACAACCTTACGCAACCATTCGCGGAGCCCGGTGATGATATCTAGGCCCCACCGCGTAGGAGCAAATAGCCCTGCAATGCTCGTCTCAAAAATCAAAATAAGACCGGCAAGCCCCAGCGCAAATAGGATAACGAGCGCGCCCCAAATGCCCGCTATGTTGCGTAAGGGGTAGGACACCAAGAGGCCGAGGTACCCGCCTCCGCGCTCTTCGCCGATCACGGCCAACGCGTCTTCCGTTGGTATGCGCAGATGGAAAAGCCCGATGAGCGCTACGATAAGGCACGCCACGCCCCACCACTGCCCCCGCTTGACTACAAACGTGTCTGGAAAAATTTCATGCACGACAATAGCCAAAATCAGCAAGGGCACGAGTACATCCACCCGCCCAAAAAAGGTAGCGAGGAAGAGCCGCCAGGTCTTTCCTACTAGCCCTGCAAGGTCAAAAAAAGCGAGCACGGAAAGCACCCCGAGCGCGCACAAAAAAATAATACCAAGCGCGCGCTTGGTCTCGGGGGATATTGGCTCCCGCTCCCGCGTACGCCGTACATTATGAAACCGATCTTCGCGATAAAATCTCGCCATAGTACGCCGGTAGTATAGCATATTATTCCTTTTTTGCGGAGTGAAGTATGCCAATCTAAGAGTGTAACTATTCAGTGTTTCCCGGAACGCGAAGGGAATCGCGATTTTTGAGGGCTCTCATCGTCCCGCGTGAGAATCGCGGAGAAGAAAAAATCGTCGTACCTTGAGCGTTCTGCCGTTGAGAGGGGAAATGTTT
>JBFLWV010000029.1:0-6125 GCA_040757655.1 Patescibacteria group bacterium
AAAGATAAGGCGCAAGACCGATTGTTCGATTGTCATATGATGAAAATCGTGAATGCTTATTACTATTCACTGTCCTCATCATAGGGCAATACGATATATTGTTCCAGTATTTATGCGTGTGATCCGGAATGAAGCCCATAATTGTGCTAAAGATACTACTAACCACTATTTTTTGTCAAGCGCAGAAAGGGAGGAACCAAGATAAATCAAAAAAACACAGGCAGAAGAATTGCCTGTGGAGGAATTAATATTGCTTAAAGAAACCAATATGGTGTATGTGCCACGCTTGCCTCAGTCTTCCTGCGATGTCGCGTCATAGAGAACGCCAGGAAGAAAAAGAGTAATGAAAGCAGGCCAAATATGATGGTGCGCATTATGAGCTGGTTGCTTGGGAGAGGAAGAGCGGCGGAGAGCTCCGGCGTCAATGGTGACTGCGCATCGTCAATGGAGCTCGCAAGTATGCCAGCATTTAATCCTGCGGCTGAGGCAGACTTGACCCCTATCGTTCTGACAACCGCGCCCTTTGCCACTTCTTTCACGCTCTGTTCAGCGGTGATCGGCTCCCCATCATCAGCATCGACAAAGATATTTGAATAAGGATCACCTTCCGCATTACCATCCATTTCGTACCCTTCACGAGAGGGATTACCTGTCAATTCAGGTGATGGGACTTCCGAAGAGGGCGCATTCGCGTTGCTTGGCATGCTACCGGCGTTGTTTACTCCTCCCGATCCTGCGTTTTCAATGGTTCCTTCCAGAAGCGGTGCGTTGAGGGCCAAACGTATGGTATACGTTACGTTTGATGACCTGATCACTGTATTCGATTGGTCAAATCCTGAAGCGTACGCGGTATTGGTGTAGGCGCCTGTTGGCGCATCGGGTGAGAATATGACGGTATAATCAATGACCACTTTTTCGTTTGGCGCGACAATGCCCAAATCCCATGAATTTTCTATTACCACCATTCCATCTTCATTTTTTAATTTGTCATAAACTTTCACGTCATGCACCGGCACTGACCTGTTGTTCTGCAGCGTGATTTTATACGGCACGGTGCTGCCTGGCGCAACCCCGCTCGCGGAGGCGGTCGAAGTTTTGGTCATACCTAGTATGGTATCAGACCCGGATGCCGCACTCCCAACGTTCGTGCCGGCATTGCCTCCTGCAGGTGGGTTGGTGTTCTGGTTCGTATTGGTGTTTCCTGGCAAAATGGTGCCGCCTACAGTTCCCTCGTCATTGTTATTCCCAGGATCCACGCCTCCTGGCTGGCTGACGAGGAGCGTCACTGATGCGCTTGATTGGTCATTTGCGGCATTGCGGTCAGCCGTGGAAGATGATACGACCGCGTTTGCCGTGAGAATATGCGTGCCTGATCCAAGGGTTTCATTGATGCTCACCCGAAACGTCGCGTGTGCGCTCGTGCCGGGAGCAAGCTGCGGAAACGTGAAGCTCACGCTCCCCTCCCCTGTGCTTCCCGCACCTGCATCCACCAATGTTGTTTTCGCATGATCATAGGTTACCTCTACCCGCGCATCCGTCATTTTGCCGTCTCCCGCATTATCCACACTGATTTGATACTGAATGCTCCCCCCGATCGCAGCAGGATTTGGAGTGGGAGTTGCGGTAAGCGCCACGCTCACGTCAGTCGGTTCTCCTATCACGAAATCGCCGTCCCATGACCCGAACAGATTGATGGCAAGTGTGACGAGTTTGCCGCCGATCACGTCAGTATTAAGGATAGTGCCCACATTCATGGCAGAACTCACGTCGCCGGTATTGACATTGATATCTTTTCCGTCAATCGCCGCGATCGTGTTGGATCCGGAATCAGCGAGCTGATCGAGCTTGTTGATAACTGCTCCTTCGTTTGTAGTCTTTATTTTTACGCTTCGTTGCGCCACTGCGGCTGACCCGTTAAACGAGTCGTCACCAGCACCGTTCACTGAAGCATCCGCGGCTACTCCTACGCCCCCCAAACCCGGCACGTCAGTGTCTTCAACCGAAACCACGAAGCTCTTGCCGTTCCCTTCTCTCTTCGCCGCATCTGGCAATCCGCTTACTCTGCCGCTCCAATCGCCAAGGATATTGAAGAACCCCGAAAACCAGCCGCAACCAATGCACGTGCGGTTCGCGAGCGTTAGGACGTTCGTCTGCGTCTTCGCTTTCCCAGTTTTTACATTGATATTATCCACGTCATCGCCAAACACATTCTCGTTATTGCCGGTATTCCCCACGTTCTTCAATTCATTATTCACCCCGCCCCAATTCTGCACGGTTATTTCCGTATCATTGGTGGCGATCGCGACCGCATTATTTATTGAATCGCCTGTTGCGCCTTCAATAGATGCAGACGCATCTGCGTCCGTGGCAATGCGCGGCCCTACAGAGGGGAAAATCTGGTCAAATGAAGGAAGTAAAATATTTTTCTTGAAATTTCCAAAAATGTTGATGACCGCAACCGTTGCCTCACTGCCAATAATGTTGGTGTTGACTAAATTGAACAAATTAGTTGAGACGTCAACATTGCCGGTATCCACGCGAGTGCGCTTTACTTTTGTACCTGCGAAAATGCTGTTTGCGCCTGAAGAGCCCACAATTGCATAATCATTTTCAATGAGCCCCTGATTGTTTACCTCAACAGTAGTATTTTCTTCAATACTCGCCGCAGAAAGATTCAAGGAATCTTCTCCGGTATTCGTATTATTGGCATTCGCAAAGATGCCGCGCGTGCCTCCAAACCTGCTCGCGATGAGCTCAAAAAGGTCAATATCCTCATCGTACTCGCCATTGATGTCGAGCACGAACGGCCTCCAGATCGCTTTCACGCCATTGAAGTCAATAATATTCGTATTCACTTTATTTATAATATTGGAGCGCACTTTCACGTTGCCAGTCTCTACCCAGCCGTCTTTGAAACTGAAGCCTGCCCGCACGCGATTGTGGCCGCTGTTGCCTGAAATAAGGTAATCATTGCCCAGATACGCAATGTTGGTGTTAACTACGGTATAATCGCGGTCCACGTCCGCGGTCGCCTGGTTCGCAGAGTCTTCGCTGGTATTCTCGTTCAAAGCAACCGAACCCATATTCCACACTGCCCAGCAATCTGCGCAGCCGGTCTGGTCAGGAGTCATCTCGCCTGTTTCCCGCACCTCTGTGGTATTTAACTCAAAATCTCCCTTCGCAGTCGCACTAGACTGGCCTGTGGTAATGCCGCCCTCGCCCCGCTGCCCGAATTCAAGCGTGTTATTGCCAGAATCTGATCCAATGACCTCACGGTTCGTCACATCGGAAATATTCGTGGTCTCAATGCTCGTATCTGTCTGCACCGTGTCAGAATTGGTGAAATTTCCTTCACCGGTATTGTCTGAATTATTCGCTTCTGCACCCGGGGTGGTGGTCGAGGTTGAGGTGGCATTCAAGGCTTTAATTTCATGTACCACGTCATTGGGAAGCGCCACTTCTGTCGAGGTGGGAGTGCTGGTTGCCGCAGGGCTGGTTATGCCGCCCGTGGTCTCTCCCGAACCTGCTCCGGGCGTAGTAATTTCTTTCTCTTCTGTTGGCACCCAAGAACGCTTCCATAAATCAAGAATATCCTGCGCCGTTTGCGAGGAACCAGAACCGGAAGAAGTGTTTGGAATTAATCCCTGCCACCACGCGCTGTCGCTCAAAGGGTTGGAGATGCTAGGGATTGAGGGAGTTTGCGGAATTGTCGGTTGCGGAATAACGATTCCTCCCCCACTGTCCTCCCCTTGCGAAGGGGATGGATCAGGAGGGGTTTCATTCGCGTCATCATCCGGTTCTTCCACCTCCGGCGGATCGTCTTCATCCGCCACGCCATTGGGGTTCCAATTTTGCATCAAATTAGCAATTTCCGGAATCTCCGGTATCGTGGGCATTTCAAAATTTCCCGACGATTGCGATGTCGTTGTTTGTGAAGATTCAGAAGTAGAAGTTTCTTCGCTCGTATTGCTCGTTTCCGTTACGATAGTCGTCTGTTCCGTAGTCTGATCAGGAGTTGCCTGTTCTTCTTGCGCGATTACCATGCCGGAAAAAGACTGCAATGCCAAAAGCACGGTGAGTGTCCAGACTGCCCAACGCGGATATGTTTTATAAGTCTTATAGGTCTGATAATTCATATTACTCAACAATGCAAAATGCAAAACCCAAAATGCAAAATGATAAACCAAAATTTATAAATTTTACACTTTCATTTTGGTGTTTGATTTTTGGATTTTGCATTCGTCTTTGTCTCGGGGTCTGGCCCCTTCGTTTGAGTGAAGAGGCCAGATACCCCAGGCAACGACGTTTACCTTCAATGCTTACGGTGCATTTCTTGTAATAGATTTCACACCGATTGCGGCGAGGCGCGAAAGGGTTGAGCCAGCTTTCCCAGCCTTGATGACGATACCCACACCGTCATCTGCTGCCGCGACAAATTGATTTCCTGTATCAGTAGAATTTACCACAGTGGTGGTAACGTTATCATACGTTTCAGTTTTTACTTTCTCTTCAGTGGTTTCATCTTCCACGATTGTCGCCGCGCCATCATCAAACGCATTACCAGTGATCTCGCCACTGTTGCTTGTGGACAAACCATCATAGGTCACTTCTACCGTACCTACCTCAAGGGCGGAGTCAGAGGTTGCGGTAGCATCATCTGACTCTATGAGGACATCCTGGCAGTCTTCACCGCAGGATACAAATGATCCCCCGCTATTGGCGTTATTTACAAGAGTCTCTGTAACATTCGTTGTTCCTCCAACCTTTACCTTAAAAGACGCCATTTTGTGGGACACGATGGTCAATATAGGATCATCACCGCTATTGCCAGATATGATGTTGGTTGCGCTTGCTGAATATGCAACGCCGAAGGCTAATGCGATCGTCAAAATTGCAATATATTTTTTCATCAAAATCACCTCACTTCCTGGAGTTCTCCCCACAGACGCTGATCTACGCAGATTAAAACGCAGATGAACGCTGATGTGAGGAGAGAGATATTTTAAGCCATGACGGTACCAGAGTATAATTATGTGCCCAATCGCGCAGATATACGCAGATTACTACGCAGATCAACGCTGATATTGAGTAGGGCCCCCTCTTGTACCACCATTGGAATCCAATCCTCCAAATTTTAAGGCTTGGATATAACCCGCCTAAGTTTCGCAAAGCGAAAGTATGGCGGGGTCGACCTCTTTATTCCTCCCTATTAACCGGGTTGGGGAATCTGACCCCGCACCTACTTGCCCTTGTGGTATACTTTGCAGGTATGTTCTATGTTTATATTCTTCAAAGTATTTCTACTCGTGAGCTCTATGACGGTTATACCGAAGACTTGCAAAATCGTCTTCATGAGCATAATCGCGGCTTGTCCTATACTACACGACATGGTAAGCCTTGGAAGCTTGCATATTACGAAGCGTATGCTTCAAAGCGCGATGCCATGAACCGTGAGCGTCAGCTCAAACAATATGGACAGGCTCTCAGCCAATTGAAACGTCGTCTTCAATATTCGCTTCAATAGGGCAAGTAGGTGCGGGGGGCGCAGACCAACCCGGATCACAGGAAAGAATCCAACTTGTAGGGGCGGGGTTTACCTCCGCCTTGATATATATTGTCAAAAATCAAAAAGAGCGCAGAACGAAATCCAATGAAACGCACGTATCCACACGATCATCCGCGACTATCCGCGTGTGATCTGCGTATATCTGCGTTGTGTCAGATTCCATTCTGCGCCCTATGGATTGTCTCGATACCTTCAATGATCCCATGTACCTTCAAACAGCAAAATATGCATAAACTAGCCAATACTGGAGCATGGGATTCTATTTTTCCTTTGATTTCTCTTCAATTTTAGTTATCCAATCTTATCCTAAAATAGTGTGTGGTGTCAATGCTAGAATTGTCTTGTATCTGCCCCTTTTTTCTCTAAGATAACTGGATTCTTCTTATAAAGAAATACTTATCCACAAGTGATTCCCCATCTGCATCCTTATCGGGTAGCGTACCGATAATAGCGCTTTTTAATAATTGAACTTTGGCTCATCTTAGGTATAGATTGGATAAAAACGGTTAATTGTCTCTGTTTACAGACTGATTTTGATCCATCCTATGCCTAAAAAAGC
>JBFLWV010000030.1:0-11001 GCA_040757655.1 Patescibacteria group bacterium
TTTTTTAGGCATAGGATGGATCAAAATCAGTCTGTAAACAGAGACAATTAACCGTTTTTATCCAATCTATACCTAAGATGAGCCAAAGTTCAATTATTAAAAAGCGCTATTATCGGTACGCTACCGAATAAAGTTTTCAAAAAATTAAAACTCCCCTTAGGTGAGAGGAGAAATGTTAAGCTAGACTCGTTATATCCCTATTTCTGTTTGACTATTTGTCCTTCAGAAGTATCTTCAATGATATAACCTTTCGTGTGGAGAACTGTGCGCAATTCGTCTGCTTCGGCGAATTTTTTTTGTGCGCGTAATTGTTCGCGCTGTCTCATAAGTTCTTGCATGTCTTTCGGTAGATCATCAATTTCAATCTTTTTGCTCACCGCCTGCGCAAGGTTGAGGCCTAAGATTTTATCGAATTTGAGAAGGCTCGCTTTTTTCGCGCTCGCAGGATAGTCAGATTTTACCAGTTCCCAAACGATGGAGAGCGCTTGTGGTATGTTCAGATCATCGTTGACGGCATCCATAAAACGCTGTTCATATTCTGCGCAACCAATACCGAAACCCTCTCTTTTATTCTCCCCCTTTTTAGGGGGAGAAATTATTGATTGTTTATTCTCCTCATCTTTAGGGGGAGAACCTTGAAGATACGAAGCAGCGAGTTCGGTTAGTTTTTCTAACGACGTCTGTGCAGCGTCGAGCGCTTCATATGAGAAGTTCAGCTTTTGCCGGTAGTGCGCTGAAAAAGTGAAGTAGCGATAGGCGAGGGGATCGTAACCTTTATCGATAAGGGATTGCAGGCGCAGAAGGTTGCCTTCGGACTTTCCCATTCTTCCCTCGTTGATTTGCAAGAATTCTCCATGCACCCACCAGTGTACGAAAGGTTTGCCAGTTGATGCTTCTGCTTGTGCGATTTCATTGGTGTGATGGACCGGTATATGGTCGATACCGCCGGCATGGATGTCGAACGTTTCTCCTAAGTATTTCATGCTCATGGCAGAGCACTCGATATGCCAGCCTGGAAATCCGACACCCCAGGGGGAAGGCCATTCCATCTGCCTCGCAGGCGCGGATTTGCGCAGATGAAACGCAGATTCACGCGGATCGACACCCTCTCTTTTATTCTCCCCCTTTTTATGGGGAGAACTTAAGGGAGAAAACTTCCAGAGAGCAAAATCAGTAGGGTGTTTCTTCCCCTTCACCATTTCAATTCTTGCCCCTGCTTTTAAGCCTTCAATATCAAGGCGTGCGAGTTTTCCGTAGGAGGAAAATTTTGAAGTGTCAAAATACACGCCATCGTCAATCAGGTACGTGAAACCTTTTTGTTCCAGTTTTTGAATAAGTTCAATCTGTTCTTGTATGTGGTCGGTTGCCTTGCACCAGATGTTCGGTTCAATGATATGTAAGCGTTTCAAATCATCCTTAAACGCATCAGTATAAAAAGCAGCTATTTCCCATACGGTCTTTTTTTCGCGCCGTGCGCCTTTTACCATTTTATCTTCACCTTCGTCCGCATCAGACGTTAAGTGCCCCACGTCCGTAATATTCATGACGTGGTTTACTTGATAACCGTTTTCCATGAGGACTCGCTTGAGGATATCTTCCGTGAGGTAAGTTCTTAAATTACCAATGTGCGCGTAATCGTACACGGTAGGGCCGCAGGCGTAAAAACCCACCTGAGGTGGATGGAGGGGCTTAAATTCTTCTTTGCGGCGAGTCAGAGTGTTGAATAGAAACAACATAAAAATTTTCAATTCTCAATTTCCAATCAATGTCCCAATGTCTCAATTTTCAAATGTTTGAATCATTGCTACATTGAAAATTGATTGAAAATTGTTAGTTGAAAATTGATCACAGCCACTTCCGTCGCTTGAAGAAAATGAACATGAAGATGCCTACCATAGCCATGCCGCTGACAATATACCAAAATCCTGCAGGATGATTGGTGAGTGGAATGTATTCAGTACGCATGCTAAAAATCGTGGCGATGAGCGTGAGGGGGAATACGATGACGGCAAACGCGGTCAGTACGCGCATGGCGAGGTTCGAGCGCGTGTTGATGAGTGACGCGTGCGCGTCGTGCATGGCGTTGACCGTGTCTTGGTAATTCGCGAGGGTGTCCCAAATTTCTTTGGTATGGTCTATAAGCCCTTCAAAGTAAGTGCGGAATTTATGCGTGGGAGGAAGCGTGGATGATTCAATCAACTTCTGGATAACGTATTTATGCGCTTGCATGATCTTTCTGAAGTTCACGATGTTTCGTTTCAGGATGAGTATTTCTGAAATGACGTTGTCTCTATGGTCATCAGAGAGGATGTTCCCTTCCACGGCGTCAATATCGAGCGACACATGGTTGAGCATAGGGTAGGTGGAAAGTAGGAGACGGTTCAAGAGTTCATAGAGGAGACTGGGAATGCTCTCGCTCATGTGATTGGTGCGCGCTTGGAGGTCTCGTTGGCATTGATCAAAAAATTCAATAATGGTCGGATGGCGGTTGTCGTGGATCGTGATGAGGTAATTTGATCCGATGAAGAAGTCAATTTCTACCGGTTCAATTCTGCGTGTTTCCCTATTGTAGATGGGGAATTGAAGGATCAGAAATGTGTATTCCGGGTAGATGGCGATTTTTGGACGCTGGATGGGCGGGAAGCAGCTTTTTAGGTCCAGAGGGGAGAAGCTAAATTCTTCGGAAAGCATTTCCATTTCCGCATTGCTAAAGCGGGGGATATCAATCCACCTCATCTTCTTTGTTTTACTGACATTGACGTGGAGCATGGGATAATTA
Organism: Patescibacteria group bacterium; assembly: GCA_040757655.1. Taxonomy (GTDB): domain Bacteria; phylum Patescibacteriota; class Patescibacteriia; order 2-02-FULL-49-11; family 2-02-FULL-49-11; genus 2-02-FULL-49-11. Next base: position 2,780 of record JBFLWV010000030.1, read on the forward strand.
CCCTCATCGATTACCTTATTCATTATTGTATGGTAAAATAGAGGATAAGTACATACTCACAGCTTTCTCTATGGTGCAAAATAAGCGTGTCCTTGAGGATGAACAGGGGCCGATGCAAGAGGCGCCGGGCGTTTTCTTGCCTGGTGCAGAGCGGGACGTGGTGAGGGAAGGAAGAGAGAAGCCCGTGGAAAGAGTGATGAAGGAGCGCCCTGGGCAAGAGCAGGAGATGCCACAGGCAGGATCCCCTTTCGCCGTTTCTGCTGCACCGGCCGTATTGCCCGTTAAGTCTGCCCAATATCAGCGCATAGAGTCTATTTTGGAAGAAGATCTGGGCGACCTCTATTTTCAGATGGACGAAGCGCACCGCAAGCTGTTCAAGGAAGAGGGAGAGAAGGCCGTGCGGGAGATTGACCGTTTGATTTCGGCTGCAAAGGTCACGGTTGCGAGAGTATTGTATCTGATACGGAGATGGCTCATGCTCATTCCCGGTGTCAATAAATTTTTCTTGGAGCAGGAAGCGAAAATTAAAACGGACAAGGTGATGAAAATCATTCATGAGAAATCCCAATGACCAAACCCCAATGCCCAATCAAAGTAAAATTTTCAATGCTCAATTTCCAATTTTCAATCAATGCCCCAATGTTTCAATTATCAAACGTTTGCATTATTGGTCAATTGAAAATTATTTGAAAATTGATGTTTGAAAATTGAAAATTATCAATGTATGTTCACTTCCTCGCTTTCTCAGTTTATAGCTCCCTACGTTGCAGCAGTAGCATTCTTGCTACTTTTCTTTTTAGGGGTTGCCATCCTGCGTCGCATGTTGCGAAAGGGGAGCAGGTTGCCACAGGCGTTCCAGAAGAAGGTGCTCTTGGTGACACTGCCCAAGGAAGTGTTCCACGGAGAAGAAAAGCAGCAGGAGACGAGTGAATTGATAAAAGAGAAAATCGCGATTGCAGAATCACTATGGAATTCCATTGGAGGTTTAAGAGTGCACCGGAGCATTCATACCTGGCTTTTTGGCCGTGAAGACCATGTATCTCTTGAGGTGGTGGCACACGGGGGTTTGATCTCTTTTTATATCGCCGTGCCGCAGTATCTCGAACGTTATCTTGAGCAGCAAATTCATGCGCAGTATCCGGATGCGTCAGTTGAGGAAGTGGAGGATTATAACATTTTTTCCCCGCAGGGCGTCATTGCGAGCGCCTATGTGCGCCTGAATCGTGAATATATTTTTCCTATAAAAACGTACCGAAAGGTTGACGGCGATCCGTTCGTCGCAATACTCAATTCACTTTCCAAATTAACTCCTGAAGACGGTGCTGCGGTGCAGATCATCGTGCGTTCTGCGCATAAGCGTTGGCACCGCTGGGGCGCGAAAGTTGCCCAGGAGATGCAACAGGGGAGGAAATTAAAAGAAGCCTTAAAACGCGGGAATAGGATGTTCTGGCTCTATTCGATACGCCATTCAACTGGCAAAGCCATCACTGAAATCGCGGGTGCAGCATATTCAGGCAAGACGCGCACAGAACGTGATAGGGAGAAAAAGCGCCTTGGTATACAGGAAAAAGAACCCTATCGCCTTTCTCCCATGGAAGAGGAATTGGTGAAAGGACTGGAGGAAAAATCATCGAGAGCGGGTATGGATGTTACCATACGCGTGGTGGTGTCATCGTTGGACGCAGGAAGGGCTCAATTACTCCTCCAAAACATCACCAATTCATTCGCTCAATATAATGTATACCAATACGGGAATGGTTTTCGGGCTGCGGGGAAGGGGAGCGCGCCGAATGTTATTCGTGATTTTATCTACCGGAATTTCAGCGAGCGGTATTCATACGTGTTAAATACCGAAGAACTGGCAAGTATCTACCATTTCCCGCTCCCCAAGACCGAAACGCCGAATATACGATGGCTGTCCTCACGCCGCGCCCCGCCACCCTCGAACATGCCGCAAGACGGCATCATCCTTGGCCACTGCCCCTACCGCGGCATTGATACGATCGTGCGTATGCTACCGGAGGATCGCCGGCGCCATATCTACATTATCGGTATGACTGGTTCCGGAAAATCAGTGCTTATGTCTGAAATGGCCAAGCAAGATATCCTTGCAGGAAGGGGAGTAGGGATTATCGATCCCCACGGCGGACTTGTGGAAGATGTGCTTGCGTGTGTACCTAAAGAGCGCGCGGATGATGTGGTGCTTTTTGAACCTGCAGACATGGACCGTCCCATGGGGCTTAATATGCTCGAGGCAAAAACCGAGGAGCAGAAAGATTTTGCCGTGCAAGAAATGGTGGAGATTTTCTATAAGCTGTTTCCTCCGGAAATGATAGGACCCATGTTTGAACACAATATGCGCAATGTGATGCTCACCCTCATGTCTGACCTTGAGAGTCCCGGAACCATCGCGGAGATCCCGCGCATGTTCACTGACACTGAATTTCAAAAAAAATGGATAGCGAAACTCAAAGACCCCGTCGTGAGGGCGTTTTGGGAAAAGGAAATGGCAAAAACCACTGATTTCCACAAATCGGAAATGCTTGGCTACCTGATTTCAAAAGTGGGGAGATTTGTGGAAAATACCATGATGCGCAACATTATTGGTCAGACCCGGTCCGGTTTTGACGTGCAGGAAATTATGAATAAACAGAAAATACTCCTCGTGAACCTTTCCAAGGGGCAGGTGGGGGAGGTAAATTCGTCCCTGCTGGGTCTTATCATTGTGTCAAAACTTCAGATGGCTGCATTTGCGCGCGCCAGGCTTCCGGAAGCGGAACGAAAAGATTTCTTCCTCTATATTGATGAGTTTCAAAATTATACAACCCCTTCTATTGCAACAATCCTCTCGGAAGCAAGGAAATATCGTCTGAACCTTACGCTTGCGCACCAGTATCTCGGGCAGCTGGTGGACAAACAAGATACGAAAATTCGCGATGCGGTACTCGGGAACGTGGGCTCAATTGTCGCGTTCCGCATCGGCGTGGAGGACGCGGAGATTATGGCAAAGGAGTTTGCGCCTGTCTTTGGCGAGTACGACGTAGTGAACATTGATCGTTATAACGCCTATATCCGTCTTCTCATCCACAATACGGCATCCCGTGCATTCAGCATGACCACGTATCCGCCGACCGTGGGCGATATCAAGATCGCATCTACCATCAGGGAGCTTTCACGCTTAAAATACGGACGCGACCGATTGATTGTTGAATCAGAGATCCTCGAGCGTACCCAACTCGGAGAAGCGTCAAAACCAGCAGATACTGCAAGCATTGAGAGGACGCTATGATACGGTTTAGAGGTAAAGGTTAGGAAGCCCGTTTGGTGAGGAGGTTAGGTCAGACGTTACCCGTGCAACCCTAAACGATACCAGCCTCTTTACCCTTACCCACAAACTCTCAACTAAACAGAATTCATGAACCTCGGTGACATATTATTTCTCGCAGTGGGCGCAGTGCTTATTTTTTTAATTGGAACCCACGGCTACGCGGGGATTATTGCCGCTTCGTGGGTTCCCACGCGAAGAAAAGATTATGGACGCATCATCAAAGCGCTTGAAGGTATTGAAGGCGGAGTGATTGCTGACCTTGGGTGCGGGGGAGGAGGCGTGATGCGCGCCATAGCGCGCGCGTATCCAGAGGTCAGCATGGTGGGATATGAAATATCGATTCCTGCATGGATAATGGTGAGATTAGTAAATACCTTGTCGGGATTGAGCACAAGGTGTAGCGTGCATTGGAAAAATTTTTACCAGGAGGATTTAAGCCGCTTCGATGCAGTGTATTGTTTTTTAACTCCGATGGCTATGAAGAAACTCAAACCAAAGTTTGAGCGCGAATTGAAGCCTACCGCGATCGTCATTTCCTACGCGTTTTTCATACCAGGATGGAAAGGGGAGCGCATCACACAAGATTCATCCGCGCCCTTATTTCGGTATATTCGCAAGGATCAACCATAGTCTTTATAGTGCTATTTGTCTTTCTCTTTCTTTTTGGTATACTGCAGAGCGTACGTATCCCTGATATATTAAAACAAACATATGCCACAAGACATAAAAAAGTTGGAATTAGTTCGACAGTATGTAGAGAGTGCCAGCTTAAGTTTACAAGAGGCAAAACAGCTCCTGGGAGATCTAACTGGTGTGCACGCCACCACGCAAGCTTTAGAGAAAGCGCGCGCTTCAGGCGCCATTCTCGCATCTTCTGACGGTTCAAACGTGATTGAGGGGGTGTTTGATGGGCAGCAAATGGTGGGGCCAGACGGAAAGCAATATTCCATGCCGGCAAATTATGCCTCGAAGTCAAAACTCGTGGAAGGGGATCTTCTGAAGCTCACCATCGCGCCGAACGGCTCATTCATTTATAAGCAAATTGGGCCGGTGGAAAGGAAGCGGCTGCGTGGAAAGTTAATCCAGGAAGAGGAAACAGGAGAGTTTCGCGTGCTTGCAGAGGGGCGATCCTATAAGACGCTCATGGCGTCTATTACCTACTTCAGGGGAAAGGTGGGCGATGATGTGGTCGTCTTGGTCCCGCGCGATAAAGTATCTACGTGGGCTGCAGTTGAGAATATTATTTCCGTGACGCCCACGGGTTTCTCTGAGGGGAGCAGGGATTATGCGGAAACCAGCGAGGAGGAAAATGAGGAGGAAGAGGCGCCCGCAGCGCCTCAAGAAGAGGAGGGAGAAAAGACAAAGCCAGGAGAGCCAAAGGGTGCATCTGCCCAGGAAGAAGAACTTTTATCCACGGAAAAGTCTTTACCCGAGCTCGTCATTCCCACGGTTCCCCCTTCTCTTCCTCCACAGCCCTCTGTCGTTCCTCCCTCCGTAGCCAATCCTGCGCCTTTTATTCAGTTTGATGATGACAAGGATGAGTTTGAGGAAATTTGATTCTCAGAATCACTAAGCCAGGTGTCTCACTGAGATCACAAAATTATATTGTTTTTGTGATGTCGTGGTTTTTAACGTCTTTTCATGCTTGCCCTCTACAGAAAATACCGCCCGGCTAAATTTAGTGAGCTCATAGGCCAAGAAGTGGTTCGCGATACGCTCCGCTCGGAAGTGGCCAATAAGATGACTGCGCACGCATATCTTTTTATCGGCCCGCGGGGGACCGGGAAGACTTCGACCGCGAGGATTCTCGCAGCTGCGGTGAATTGTGAGCAGCCACAAGGCGGAGAACCCTGTGGTGCCTGCAGCCGCTGCAGCGCGATCAGGAATGGGAGGTATTTAGACCTTATTGAAATCGACGCGGCTTCGCAAACAGGGGTTGATAACGTGCGGGAGAATATTATTGAAAGCGCGCGGTTTATCCCCCAAGCAGGACCCTATAAAATATACATTCTCGATGAAGCGCATATGCTTTCTATTTCTGCATGGAATGCGCTTTTGAAAACCCTTGAAGAACCCCCTCCCGGTGTCATTTTCATATTCGCGACCACTGAATCGCGCAAGATTCCTGATACGATTCTGTCGCGGTGTCAGCAATTCAGATTTCGCCCCGTCGATCATGAAGCGCTTAAAAAGAGGCTTAGGCGTATTTCCCAAGCCGAAGGTGTGAGCGTCGATGAAGAAGTATTTGACGAAATCACGCTCCGTGCGGGCGGCTATATCCGTGATGCCGAGTCGCTCTTGGGGCAGCTTTTTTCCTTGGGCGGAACATCAGTCACCTGGAAAGAGGCGCAGGGCATCCTTGAGCATTCATCCCTCGAGGATATTTTATCATTTTTGAAAACAGTCATGCACGGAGATGCAGAGAACGCATTTCGGCAACTGAATGAGCTTCAGGAGGAAGGAGTAGATGTGTCGCGATTCACCATTGATCTTTTGGAGGCGTTGCGTGCGATGCACTATCGCGCGATTACTCGCACTGATCATCCTCTCTACATCAGGCGCCATGGGAAGGCGGGCATTGCTCTCATTGAAGAATTACTGGGCTTACCACAAGATCCCATGGTGCTGCGCAAAGCGCTCGGTATCATTATTGATCAACTTGATAAGTCGCGGGAAGTACCGAGCGACCTTACGCTCGAGATTATTACGGGGGAGTTGGCACACCATTTCGCTCACGTATCCGGCAGGAGAGATTACATCAGGGATGACCATGGCCATACCAGACCTCCCCCCCCTCAAGCGTCGGAAGGCGTCCAAAAGGATGGGAGTAAAGAAAAAGATAATCCAACTTCGGCAAAAAAAACAAAATCAGCACCCCTCGCAGAGACGTCGGTTGATGAAAAGGAGGAGCTAAAACTCGCATCGAAAAAGCATCACCCGGCTGGCATTACCTTACATAAGGTGAAAGAGTTATGGCAAACCGTGATAGAAAAGGTGCACAAGAAAAATCACGCGCTTCCTTTCGTTCTTAAATTTGTTGAGCCTTTGGAGGTTGAGGAAAATCAGATTCGTGTGGGGTGCAAATACCAATTTCACCACGACCGCCTTTCTGCGTTAGAAAACCGACGCATCGTGGAGCAGGCATTGAGTGAGGCGCTCGGCGTGCCCACCATCATTAAAATTGAATACGTGGCAGAAGCCGCCGCCCCACCGAGCCAGGAGGACGCGGCACTTGATACATTGGTCAATCTCTTCGGAGGCAGAGTGGTGGAGGGTTGACTTTTAGATAGTTTAAATATAAATAATAGTTGGATTTCTCAATTAATGCGGGATCGTCTCACGGCAGGACGTCTGACTCTGGATTAGGTAATTATGGCCCGCCCCGCACCAATTCATATTCGAGGATCGTCTAACGGCAGGACGCCAGGTTCTGGCCCTGGTAATCGGGGTTCGAATCCCTGTCCTCGAGATTTGGTGCGGGGTGAGTAACCCATGCCCCGCAGGAGAATGTATGAATCCTCGTGTTGAGAACGTGATATCGCTTATCCTCATAAGTTTCCTTGCTCTTTTTTTCGAACTTCTCTTGATACGATGGTTGCCGTCCAATGTCTTGTCCCTCGCGTACTTTTCCAATATCGTCCTTATTGCTTCGTTTTTAGGGCTTGGGTTGGGAGCAATGAGAGCGTCCAGGGATGACGGTCGTCTTTTCCTCTGGTTCCCCGCTGCAGTTTTAGTAAGCGTGGTTTTTTTATTTCATGCAAAGAATTTGAAGTTATTGTCCCTTCTAACGCGGGTGAGTGGATATGGAGCAGCTATTCAGGAAATAGGCTGAGTGTGATGCCGTTCTCACTAGACTCACATGCACTCCTCTCCGCGCTCTCTACCGTAAGGTTGGATAATTTTGTATACACCCGGGAATCAATCGAAGATATAAAATTACACTTAACGGACGAGGGTATTGCCGTGTTCATGTTTTCCGTGCCAACCCAATGGCTCGGTGAAAAACTTATTCAAAGCATCGCAGCGGTATTTGAAACTCCCCGCCCCTTATTATATTTTGGAGATTCTCACCTCTTTAATCTCATGGTTGTTGCGGGACCGGGGCAGGAAGCGATTATGGCTGACACTGCGATTGACAAATCAAACTTTCAGCAAATTCTCCGCAGGTCATATGATCAAAATAAACTTCCCACCGATGACTGGCCATATCTCTATCTCAATGGACGTACGATCCCAACCCATTATGTGAAGATAATTACTATGCTTCTTGCGCTCTCCTTATTCGGAGTTTTTTTACTTTCTCCAAAGAAAAAATTGGATCACCTGAGCGTGAGTTTTTTCAGCCTTGGCGCTGCATTTCTATTGTTGGAGACGAAAAGCGTTACCACCCTCTCGCTGCTGTTCGGATCAACCTGGCTTGTGAATCTCTTCGTTTTTGGAGGCATTTTGATGATGATTCTTTTTGCCACGCTGGCAGTATCTCGGATTACGATATATCGTATAGGCAGGATGTACCTGTTATTGGGGCTCTCGCTCCTTCTCAACTTTTTCATGCCCCTGAATTATTTCTTAGGTTATGGATTTTAGTTTGCAGCACTCGCGGCGTCTTTTTTAGTAGCTTTACCGCTCTTTTTTGCGGCTATTATTTTTTCGTACCATTTTAAATCAGTACGAGAAACAGGAGCGATGTACGGGATCAATCTGAGCGGCGCCGTGTTGGGAGGTTTTTTGGAATACAGTTCAATGTTAGGCGGAATAAATAGTCTGTCCCGACTTCCTGGGGAAAACTCGAAATCCTCGCATAAACATTGAGTGCGCCAGTTTTCCTAGGCACTACATTTCCTACTTCAGGATGGTGGGGGTTGCTGACCGTTCGATGCCGCATATCTGGTAA
>JBFLWV010000031.1:0-16659 GCA_040757655.1 Patescibacteria group bacterium
GTGTTTCCCGGAACGCGAAGGGAATCGCGATTTTTGAGGGCTCTCATCGTCCCGCGTGAGAATCGCGGAGAAGAAAAAATCGTCGTACCTTGAGCGTTCTGCCGTTGAGAGGGGAAATGTTTGGGAAGAGGTGAATACTTACCATTAACTCTCTCTCTCTCTGTCAAGCCCTGTAAGAGAATTTCCCACAAACCAACTCGTCCTCTTGCGTATAATTAAAAAAATTGAATTCCTTGCTCCATACTGTAAGACACCATGTCTACCAAAAGGTTTGAGAGGACGATGGGAAATTGCTCTACCGGGCAAGGGTAAAAAATTCGAGCCATTTGGCGCGAAATGGCTCGAATCGAATCTGCGGCGGACAATCCGAACGAAACCTAGGTCTTCCTGAACCCCGTGCCGGCAGGGATGAGCCGGCCGATGATAACGTTTTCCTTGAGGCCCCGCAAGTGGTCCACCTTGCCGGACACGGCTGCGTCAATAAGCACGCGCGCGGTCTCTTGGAATGATGCAGCAGAGAGGAATGAAGAGGTGGAAAGTGATGACTTGGTAATACCTAAGAGCAGCTGCTTGCACGTCGCGGGCTTCTTGCCGCGCGCGATGAGGTCGCGGTTGGTTGCTTCAAACTCTGATACCTCCACCACCTCACCCGGGAGAAAATCAGTATCGCCCGCGCTTAAAATATACACGCGGGAGAATATTTGGCGCACGATGATCTCGATATGCTTGTCATTGAGCTTCTGTCCTTGAGACGAATAAATATACTGAATCTCTTTAATGACATACTTCTGCACTGCCTCTTTTCCCTTCAGCGCAAAAAGTTCATGGAGATCAAGCGATCCTTCAGTAAGTTGATCTCCACGCTCCACGATGTCACCATCTCGAACCCAGAGCCCTACTCCCGCAGGGACCGTAAGCTCTTTCCTCGCATCGCGTTCTGCCTTGAGCACGAGCCACAACCTCCCCCCCTCGCCCTCGCGCACTTCCACCACCCCAGACAGGGGAGCCAACACTTTCTTCACTGCAGTCTCTAAAAGGAGTGCATTGCGCTTCACCTTTTCCCCGTCCTTGACTAATAATTGATCAAGATCAGCAGGGCCAATTTCTATTCTTTCCTCATGCAGATCCTTCCCGCTAATAGTGATGAGACGCTGCCTCCCCCCTTGACCCGGCACTGATGCCGCCTCCCCAATCGCAACCGTACCCTCAATAGGCGCCATGAGCGCGGGATGCTTCACGGGACGCGCTTCAAATAGCTCTTCCACGCGCGGGAGACCTTGGGTAATATCCAGCCCCGCGACCCCACCCGTATGGAACGTACGCATGGTGAGTTGGGTGCCAGGTTCACCAATGGACTGTGCGGCAATAATCCCAACAGCCGTCCCTTTCATAACTTCCCTATTATATCCCAAATCCCAGCCATAGCAGGCGGCGCACAAACCCCGAAGCGTCTTACAAGTGAGCACGGAACGAATTTTTACCCCCTCAAGGTTTAGCGATTCAATCCGCCGTGCGAGCTCGTCCGTCACCATCTCCCCTTTCTTAGCAAGGACCTTTTTGGTGGCCGGATCCTTGACCGCAGCGGCTAATTGCCTGCCCCGTACCCGCGCGGCAATGGTCTCCCCCATTTCCTCGCTCTCTTCGCGAGAAATAATGAGCCCTTCACTGTCGCCACAGTCATCTTCCAATATGACGACATCTTGGGACACATCAATGAGCCGCCGCGTAAGGTAACCTGCATTCGCGGTCCTGAGCGCGGTATCAGACAAACCCTTACGCGCGCCATGAGTCGAAATGAAATATTCAAGCACCTCCAAACCCTCTTTGAAGCTTGCCTTCACCGGCAGCTCTATAAGGTCTCCGGCAGGATTTGCGACATTCCCCTTCATTCCCATCATCTGCGTGATTTGCGCCCAACTTCCTCGCGCGCCCGACTCAATCATGGCATACACCGATCCATGGCGATCAAGGCTCTTTTTGGATATTTTCGTCACCTCATCCTTGACGCGTGCCCATATCTCTATCACCTTGGTATGGCGTTCGTCATCAGTGAGCAGTCCTTGCTCGAACATAGATTCGACCTCATCTACCTCCCGGTCTGCATTCGCCACGATGATATCTTTTTCAGGGAGTTTCGGGAGGTCGTCCATACCCCACGAAATCCCTGACATGGTGAGATACGATAGTGAGAGCCTCTTTATCTCGTCGAGCAGCCGCGCGGTCGCCTCTATGCCGAAATGTTCCAGGTTTCTTGCAATCAATACACGCAATCTCGATTTGTCCAATACCTCATTCACAAACTGCAGCGGTGTTGGGAGTATCGCATTGAAGACAATACGACCCACCGAAGTTTCCGTGAGGGTTCCCTGAATGCGCACGAGAATCCGCTCGCGCAAGCTGACACTCCCCATTTCATACCCACTGATCGCCTCATCGGTGTTGATAAACTTTTTCAACGCACTCTGAGGAAGCTCGGAAGACTCGCGGGTAAACGTAGAAAGATAGAAACATCCGAGAACCAGATCTTGCTGAGGTGCCATCACCGGATCACCGGTTGCGGGTTTTAAGATATTACGAGACGCGAGCATAAGCTCCCGCGCTTCTTGCTTCGCTTCTTCCGTGAGCGGTACGTGCACCGCCATCTGATCACCGTCGAAATCTGCATTAAATGGCGGACATACTAAGGGGTGAATCTGAATCGCCTTCCCTTCAATAAGGATCGGCTGAAATGCTTCAATACCTAATCGGTGAAGAGTGGGCGCGCGGTTGAGGAGTACATGCGCATTGGTGGTGACCTCTTCGAGAATATCCCACACCTCGCTCCTCCCTGACTCAATAAACCGGTTCGCAGAACGTACATTATGCACATACTCCCCTGCGATGAGCTTCGCAATCACAAAAGGCTTGAAAAGCTCAAGCGCCATCCTCTTGGGAAGTCCGCACTGATGGAGCTCGAGGTGCGGTCCTACGACAATGACGGAACGACCTGAATAATCCACGCGCTTCCCCAAAAGGTTCTGGCGGAAACGACCTTGTTTCCCTTTCAAAATATCTGCAAGGGACTTCAGCATCCGCTTCTGCCCCGTGGACGCAGTCACGGTCTTCCCGTGACGCGCACTATTATCAATGAGAGCATCCACTGCTTCCTGCAACATACGTTTCTCATTCCTCGTAATTACCTCAGGGGCATTGAGTTCCAAGAGACGCTTCAAGCGATTATTACGATTGATGACCCGGCGGTAGAGATCATTGAGGTCTGACGCGGCAAATCTCCCCCCGTCCAACTGAACCATAGGACGCAGATCAGGCGGCACGACGGGAATCACCGTAAGCACCAACCATTCAGGACGGATGCCATTCAAAAGAAAAATCTTCGCAAGTTTCAAACGCTTCAAAACCCTCTTCTGTTTTGATGCCACCACTTCGTGCGCCTGATCTTCAAGACTCCGTACCATCGAGGGAAGATCAATTCCTTTGAGGAGTTCATAAATCGCTTCTGCGCCAATCCCTGCCTCAAATACATGGCCATACTTCAATGCCAAATCCTGGTACTGCGACTCCGACATCGTCATGAGCGGTTCCAAATCGGAGAGCTCCTTACGTGCAAGGGTCACGGCGCTCTCGAGTTCTCTCAATCGCTCTTCTTTTTGTCGCTGGAGTTGAGCGGCACGCTCGCTTGAACCGGTATTCTTATTTACTCCCAGAACACTATGCGCTTGCTCCCACTCCCGTTCAATCTCCTTCCGTCTCATCTTATATTCATCCTGCACCTGATTGAGGGTTGCCTGTCGCAATTCCTCATTCACCTTGAGCACAATAAAGTTCGCAAAGTACACCACCTTTTCAAGCTCCTGCACCGAGAGATCAAGCATGAGCCCGATGTTGGACGGCACGCTCCGCAGAAACCAAATATGGGTGACCGGCGCGGCAAGATTGATATGGCCCATGCGTTCCCGACGCACTACGGCACGAGTCACCTCAACTCCACATTTGTCGCACACGATACCCTTATAGCGGATACGTTTATATTTCCCGCAATAACACTCCCAATCTTTCGTGGGGCCAAAAATGCGCTCGTCAAATAAACCATCCTTCTCCGGCTTCTGCGTGCGATAGTTAATGGTCTCTGGTTTTGTGACCTCCCCATAGGACCACTTCCTCATCACCTCAGGGCTTGCGAGACGCAGACGTATCGCATCAAAATCAGTTGAGAGATGTTGTTCTTCGAACATCATAACATAATCCAAAATGCAAAATTTTGGTATTCCGCCCGCCAAAATTTTCCTAAAACAGGAACGCCATGCTTAATAGTGTCGTACCCTATGAGGGGAACCATCTTGAGGAATCAACAATTTAGGCGGGCTCCTTCATTTTGATTTTTGACTTTTGATTTTCCAGTTAGGCCCTTCGGGCACTCACTCCCTCCGGGCCGCACTAAGCTTCGCTTACGTGCGGGGTCGTATCTCCTGCGAGGCCTAACGCAGTCCCGCACTTACCTGAAGGGTAAAGTGTCTGTCGGAATTTCAACACTTTGAAATTCCGATACGATGAATTATTACCCTTTATGGTTTCTTCTCTCCCCCCACTTCACCCGCCACGACATTACCTTCCCTCAATAATTCCACATCAAGACAGAGTCCTTTAAGCTCCCTAATGAGCACATTAAATGACTCTGGTACGTTGAGCCGCCTGATGGGCTCACCCTTAATGATAGATTCATATGCTTTTGAACGGCCTATCACGTCGTCAGACTTAATGGTGATCATCTCTTGGAGGGTATGTGCCGCACCATACGCCTCAAGCGCCCATACCTCCATTTCCCCAAACCGCTGTCCGCCAAATTGGGCTTTTCCTCCCAAGGGTTGCTGGGTGACGAGCGAATACGGGCCGATGGAACGCTGGTGTATCTTGTCTTCGACTAAATGATTAAGCTTCATCATATAGATATAACCGACCGTCACGGGGAGATCGAAGGGGTTCCCGCTCCTCCCATCATAGAGCGTCATCTTTCCGTCCCTGCGGTACCCTGCCCGCTCAAGTTCGTCCTTGATGTATTCCTCTGGCACGCCATGGAGCGAAGGCGACGCTACCTTAAAGCCCAACGCATGCGCGGCAAGCCCTAGATGGGTTTCGAGAATCTGCCCTATGTTCATGCGCGATGCGACGCCAAGGGGATTCAAGATTATATCCACCGGCGTGCCATCTTCAAGGTACGGCATATCTTCTACGGGGACGATACGAGAAATCACACCTTTATTACCATGACGCCCTGCCATTTTATCGCCCACCTGTATCTTCCGCAATCGCGCCACTGACACTTGGATCTGCTCGATCACGCCTGAGGGGAGCTTGTCTCCTTCGGTGCGAGAGAATATTTTCACATCCACCACTTTACCGTGTTCACCATGCTCAAGGTAGAGCGATGAATCTCTCACCTCTTTTGCCTTCTCGCCGAAAATTGCGCGCAGTAGCCTCTCCTCTGCAGAAAGCTCTGTTTCCCCTTTGGGGGTAATTTTCCCCACCAGGATGTCCCCGGACGAAACTTGGGCACCAATGCGCACGATGCCGCGTTCATCCAGATCTTTCAACTTCTCCTCTCCTACATTGGGAATATCGCGCGTCACTACTTCGGGTCCCAATTTCGTCTCTCTCACGTCGATGACATAATCTTCAATATGGATGGAGGTATAACGATCCTCCTCCACCACACGTTCAGAAATGAGAATTGCGTCTTCGTAATTCCCTCCCTCCCAAATCATGAATGCGACCAAAAGGTTTGAGCCAAGCGCTAAATCGCCATGATCAGACGCCGCGCCATCCGCGAGGATGGTCCCTTCCTTCACGATATGTCCTGGATTCACTAAGGGACGCTGATTAAGGCAGGTGGACGCATTGGAGCGTACAAACTTCCTTAAGAGATATTCATACTGTTTCCCATCATTGCCCTGCAGGATGATGAAATCCCCTCCCACCGCCTGCACCACCCCATCCACTGCACTCACTAACACATGACCTGAATCACGAGCCGCCCTCCTCTCAACCCCTGTGCCCACGAACGGCGATTCGGGGCGAACGCACGGTACTGCTTGACGTTGCATATTCGTACCCATAAGTGCCCGTACCGCATCATCATGCTCTAGAAAGGGGATTAAGGAAGTGGCAATGGAGACAATCTGGTTCGGGGCAACATCCATATAATCAATCTTTTCCACTGGTTCAATGGTAGGCTTGCCTCCCTGCCGCACTTCACAACGCTCAGTGAAAAAATAACCATCTCTGTCATGCAATGCGGTAGCCGCGACCGTAATAGAACGCTCTTCAGTAAATGCATCAAGCCATACCACGTCCTTCGTCACTCGCGGTTTCACCCTCACGGTCTTGAGTTCTGTAATCCCCGCAAGGATAAGTGCCTGTGCATGGGAAATGCGGTCTCCCTGCGCTACCACGACCTTGCCGGTGACAGGATTGATAAGATCTTCCCGCGCGATCTCTCCTTCGGTTTCTTCCACGCGATTTTCCACATCATGTTTAACTCTCAAGAATGGCGTTTCAATAAATCCATACTCATTCACCCGCGCGTAACTGGCGAGGTGGCCGACCAAACCGATGTTGGGGCCTTCAGGGGTTGAAATAGGACAAATGCGTCCGTAGTGCGTACGATGCACATCCCGCACCTCAAACCCCGCACGCTCCCTCGAAAGCCCCCCCGGCCCCATCGCGGAAAGTCTGCGCTTATGTTCAAGTTCTGCCAAAGGGTTGGTTTGGTCCATGAACTGCGAAAGTTGTGAGCTCATAAAAAACTCCTTGATAGCACCAATCACCGGCCGCGCATTGATAAGTTGCCCCGGCGTAATCGTGGCAATATCCAGTGTAGACATGCGGTCACGCACGATACGCTCCATCCGCATCAACCCCACACGGAAACGGTTTTGCACCAATTCACCGATGGCACGTACCCGACGGTTACCGAGGTGGTCAATATCATCAGGCTCTGCTTGAGTGACATTGAGACGCACCACTTCCCGCACAATATCAATAAGGTCCTCACGCTTGAACACGCGGTGCTCTTTCACGAGAGGCCAATTCCTCTTAAATCGTTGATTCAGCTTGTACCGACCAACGTTTCCAAAATCATACCGATCAAAATTAAAGAAGGTGGCGTAAATAAGGGATTTCGCATTATCTAAGGTTGCTAAATCGCCGGGCCGTATACGCTTATACACTTCCCTCAATCCTTCCCCTTCACTGTGCGCGACATCTCTTGCCACCGTCGTACCCATATAGCTTATTTCAGGATCGGTATCCACATCCTTGAAATATGACAAAATTTCATCATCACTGCCCATGCTAAACGCACGGAAGAGTGAAGAGATAGGCGCCTTCCTCTTTCGGTCAATCTTGACGGAGATCACACCAGAGGGCGCCGTCTCGATCTCAAGCCATGCCCCGCGATTAGGAATGATTTTCGCGCCATACCACCGCCGGCCACGGAAATACTCAGACGTAAAAAATACCCCTGCGGAACGAATGAGCTGGGATACGACCACGCGCTCTATACCGTTCACCACAAAAGTGCCGCGGTCGGTCATGAGGGGGAAATCGCCGAGATAGATCTCCTGCTCACGTCTCTCTCCGGTCCGCTTGTTCAACAATTGCGTCTGCACACGCAAAGGCGCCTCATAGGTTGCATTACGCGCACGCGCCACTCGCTCGTCGAATTTTGGTTCGTCGAGATAATAATCGAGGAACGACAGCTCAAGATCCCGTCCGATAAAATCCTCAATGGGAGAAATTTCATCGAAGAGCTCACGCAATCCTTCCTTCAAAAACCACGCGTAGGAGCGTCTCTGCACCTCTATAAGGTCAGGAAGCTCTAAGGCCTGAAGGCGAGGACGGAAATACCGTCGATCATCGTGAAGAAATGGAGAGGAAGAAGAGGCGCTCATGCCCTAAGACGAGAGGGAAGAAAAAATGTATGATGGTAGGCTGTACATCTCTAAAAGGAAGTACTATAAAATGATAGTGTATCGTTGAAACCTACACTATGTTTTATTGTGTTGTCTTTCGAGCCAAAAAAATACCCGCCAACACCCAAAAAATAATGGAGGGCAGTGTCCACCTCTTTATACAAGATCAGTTATTTCGCATGGTATGAGACTACAATACAACTAAAAATCTGTCAAGCAAATCCCCTACACAGCCCATCCCCACCTTGTCCCCAGCTCTCAATGGCCAGGTATTCACTTCAGTGAGCCGTAAATTATAGAGGTCTCCACCCAAGCTTCTCCAATTCCTCCCTTGCCGCCTCCCGGTCATCCCACGGGGCATCGACCCCATGGTCCATCGCCATCATGCGCTCGTGCCCCTTGCCCGCAAGGAGCACAATATCGCCAGTGTGTGCGCGGCTCAATGCGGCTTGTATCGCTGCGCGGCGGTCGGGAATGATCCAATACCGCTCATTTTGTTTCCAGTCCTTCTTTGCCATTCCCTGCGCGATCATCTGCGCGATTGCTTCCACTGATTCAGAGCGCGGATCTTCCTCGGTAAGGTACGCATAGTCCGCGAGTGTCGCCACCACTTCACCCATGACCGGACGCTTTGACGCATCGCGCTCTCCTGCCGCACCGCATACCACGATAACCTTTGCCTTTGCATGGCGCCTAAGAAGTGTTAACACTTCACGAAGCGCGTTGGGTGTATGAGCAAAATCAACAAAAACATTAAAGGGTTGTCCTTGGTCAATCCGCTCCAACCGTCCGGAGAGCGGCTGAAAGGTTTCTATGCCTTCATGAATTTTTTCCCAAGTGACTCCGCAGATATGGGCAAGTGCGGCAGCGCCTAAGATGTTTTTTAGGTTATAGTCGCCGATGAGCCGCGTGCGCATGGTATGGTACCCATACGCGGTCACTAAGGTAAAAGTCAGGTACTCAAGCGTCTCCTCAATGCGTTCCCCATGCACGTCGCCGCTCCCTAAACCAAAGGTAAACACTTTAAGCCCGTGGTATGCGCGGGCAAGGTGTGAGAGTTGAGGAAAGGTCGCGTCTTCACCGTTCAATACCACCATGCCACTCCCCTTATGAGCGCGTTTCCCGCGGGCAATCATAGAGAATAGTTTTGCCTTTGCGTGCAGATATGCCATAAGGTTCTGGTGGTAATCAAGATGCTCGTGGGTAATATTCGTGATGATGCCTGTCGCAAGCGGCAGCTTCCCTACCCGCTCCTGATCCAATGCATGTGACGTAAGCTCCACGACTACGAGCTCGCAATGTTCTTGCACCATGCGCCGGAGGAGCGAATAGAACATAAAAGGATCCACCGTCGTTGTGTGGGCGCCGGTTTCAATAAAGGTATCGCCAATTTGTGCACCGAGGGTTGAGATCCATCCCACCTCTTTCCCCGTCGTCCTCACGATATGCCCGACAAGGTTCACCACGGTCGTCTTCCCATCAGTGCCGGTGACTCCCACAATCACCAATTTCTTTTGCGGAAACCCATTCATGGCCTGCGCCATCCACGCTCTCCCGCTCCGGTACCAGCGTATGAACCTTTTTGGTAACATTCGATGAAATAGTCGCAGCATAAATAATGTCAATTTGAGAACTATCGCGCCAAAATTAATACATTGGTGCCCCCGCGAGGAATTTCATCCCGCACTCACCATGCTCCCAGGAAGAATCGAACTTCCATCTCCGGCTCCGGAGGCCGACGTTCTATCCGTTGAACTATAGGAGCGCCATGAGTGCGGGATCCGTTAAACGACAGGAGCATGTCATTTGAATAAATCTTTCACTATCCTCCCCAACGACATCACTTTATACTCAAATGGTCTGCACACGATATCAAACGTCCCCATGCCTTTCTTTACTTCTCCCCCGAACCCCATTTTGAATCTCGTAATCCCCGCCCATGATCCATAATTTTGGATTTTGGATTTTGGATTTTGGATTTGCGGTGCTATTCCCCAGAAATCATACCACTGAAAACCCTTTTGCTTCGCCCACTGCATCATTCTCCATTGTAAAAGATGCGGCGCCATAAGATTTCGGTGCTCGCTTGCCGATCCGCCGTGGAGAAATGTAGCGGTGTCGCCGCAACTCATCACTATTGCGGTGGCAAGCGGCGCGTTTTGAAACTGAGCTAAAAATAGATGCGCAATAGTCCCTCCTTCCCGCATCGTTTCCAACATTGTTCGATAATATTCCTCCGAATAAACCCCAATCTTATCACGTCGCGCGGTCTCTTGCATTAATCGCCAAAATGATGCAAATCCTTCTTGCACATCAGCCTCCTGCGCCACGACGCCCTTCCTTTCTGCAAGCCGGATATTATACCGCGTCTTCTCATGCATGCCAGAGAGGAGCTCTTCTTCGCTTTTCGTTACATCAATTACCAAGGTAGTGCTCGGGGGCACATGCCGTATCAGAATCATCGGCCTCGTGACATGCAATTCAATATTCCATTTTGGGATTTGGGATTTGGGATTTGGGATTTCCCAATTTGGTGTCCACCTCACCCACACCGCGCCCAGGCGCTTGCCTGCGTTTAACAAACTTAGCACGGTATCCGCTTCCCTCTCGCCCACAAGCCCATTCCACCCGTTTATGTCAAGATAACGAAATGTCCCCACGATTCGTTTCTCTACCGCGATGCCTTCTCCTTCTCCACGTTTTTGCGCGATGAAAGGAACATATTTCGTGGGAGACACGACGTACACACTCCTCCCTAAAGCCTGCTGAAACCGCGCCCACTCATTGGATTGCTCAAAATGCATACCCGCCTAAGTTTTGCACTAGTCACGGTGCGTCTTACTTGATAATAATTATTCGACCAACTGCTTCTAATTTGGTTTTTACCAGCAAAATTTAGGCGGGTATATCACCTTTGCTTCCCCAGTCGCTTCAACACTTCCTTCACACGCGCTTCACTTCCCTCGACATCCTTCGGCAGCCCTTTCAAGACCTCAACCACTTCCCGTTCCCGATACCCCAACCCTTTGAGCGCTTCTACCACATCGCCGTCACCCGGCACACCGCCAAGAATGAAACTTCCGGAAAGCTCGCCCATCTTATCTCTCAACTCCACGACAATCCGCTCCGCGGTCTTCTTCCCGATCCCTGCTACCTTCTGGAGTAGTTGCGGATCGCCATGCGCAATGGTACGTTTTAAGTCTTCAAGTTTCGCAACCGACAAACACCCCAACGCTGACCGCGGCCCTACACCGGAAATGGAAAGCAACTGCTCAAAAAAAAGCAGCTCTTCCAATTTGGGAAACCCATACAATTCTATCGTGTCATTTCTCGTGTCGAGCTTTGTGTAACAGAAAAGTTCAAGCTGCGCATCAGCCTTCAATCCCTCCAACACAAATATCGGCGCCATGATGCGATACCCCACCTCACCTGCGGCGAGGAGCACTGACCTGCCGTCGCTCCACTTAACCCTGCCGTTGATGTACGAGATCATGATTATATTCTACACTAAATCATATGTCTTTCAAATTACGTGCTCCATTCGCAGCTACCGGAGACCAACCGCAGGCTATTGAAAAGCTGGCGGCGGGTATCCGTGCGGGAAGACGCCATCAAACGCTCCTTGGCGTCACAGGGTCCGGGAAGACATTCACCATGGCAAATGTCATCGCGGAGACGGAACGCCCCACCCTGGTCATCTCCCACAATAAGACGCTCGCCGCGCAACTGGCGGGAGAATTTGAAGAATTTTTCCCGGATGCCGCCGTGCACTATTTCGTATCCTACTACGACTACTACCAGCCTGAAGCCTACATGCCGACCACTGACACCTACATTGAAAAAGAGACCGACATCAATGAGGAGATCGACCGCCTCCGCCATGCCGCGACTCAAGCGTTGCTCACGCGCAATGACGTCATTATCGTCGCCTCGGTGTCCTGCATCTACGGATTGGGATCGCCGGAAGAATATCAAAAACAGAGCCTCGCCATCCACGTAGGGAGGGAGCTTGCCTCCGCCCACGGGCAACCACCAGGATTGCCCCTACCACGATCTGCAATCCTCCGTGCCCTCGTCGACATGCGCTACGAGCGCAACGACCTTGACCTCCAGCGCGGGCGGTTTCGCGTGCGCGGCAACCTCGTCGATCTCTATCCCGTATTTTCCCTTGAGGACATCTGGCGGCTGGAATTCAAAGGTGAGACAATCGCAAGAATCACCGAAATTGATGGCCTCACCGGCAGGACCATCCGCGAAGTGCCTGAAGTTACCGTATTTCCTGCCACCCATTATGTGGCGCCCACGGATCGCATGCAAGAGATCCTTAAAGAAATTGAGCGTGATCTCGATAGAGAAACGCGCGCCTTCCTTAAAGTCGGCAAACCCCTAGAGGCAGAGCGGCTCTCCCAGCGCGTGCACTTTGACCTTGAGATGATGCGCGCCACCGGTTACTGTAATGGCATTGAAAATTACTCGCGTTATTTTGACCGACGAAGAGAAGGAGAACCTCCCTATACGCTCATTGACTTCTTCCGCTACGCCGACCCGCACTTTCTTGCCTTTATTGATGAGTCCCACATCACCATACCCCAAATTCGCGGCATGTATGAAGGCGACCGATCGCGCAAAGATACCCTGATTGAATACGGCTTTCGCCTGCCTGCGGCGCGCGACAACCGGCCATTAAAGTTCGAAGAGTTCAATGAACGGATAGGACAATGCATCTACGTGTCAGCAACGCCCGGAGAGTATGAGCTAGAGAAATCCAAAATAAGCGAGTTAGGTGTTGTGGAGCAGCTGACACGCCCCACCGGGCTCCTTGATCCAACCATAGAAGTGCGTCCAATAAAGAACCAAATCGACGATCTCCTCCATGAAATCCAACCATGCATCAGGAAAAAACAGCGCGTGCTTGTCACCACGCTCACCAAACGCATGGCAGAGGATCTCGCGGAATATCTGGAAGAAATCAATGTGAAAGCCGCCTACATCCACTCTGATGTAGAAACCTTCGAACGCTTGGAACTTCTCCGGGACCTGCGGCTTGGCGTCTATGACGTGTTAGTGGGCATTAACCTCTTACGAGAGGGATTAGACTTGCCCGAGGTTTCATTGGTGGCGATCTTGGACGCGGACAAGGAAGGTTTCTTGCGCAGCGACACCTCGCTCATTCAGGTGATGGGCAGGGCTGCGCGCCACGCAGAAGGCCGCGTGATAATGTACGCAGACCATATCACGGGATCCATGCAGCGGGCAATGGAAGAAGTGAAGCGCCGCCGCGCGATACAAGAAATATATAATAAAGCTCATGGCATTACACCAGCAACCATCATAAAAGCAGTAAAGGAAGGAGTGCTTGCGCATCGCATGGCAGATTCAGTCCAACCTCAACTACCCCACCTTACGGATATCCCGCAAGAGGAGTTCCCTCACCTCATCCGAGACCTGGAACGCCAGATGGATTTGGCCGCAAAAAACCTAGAGTTTGAAAAAGCGGCAACCTTGAGAGATCAGATAAAAATGTTAAAGGGGCGCCAAAGAAAAAAAACAAGCCGCAGGGATCCTTTCCAAGCAATCCATGCGGCGAAGGAGGAATAATGATATGACGAGTGGATTCCTTCTTATCAACAAACCCCCCGGTCCCACGTCGCACGACGTGGTGGACGCGGTGCGGAACATAATCCACAATACACACCCCTACCCCTCTCAAGAGGGGACTACGTCAAAGTCCCCTCCGCCGGAGGGGTGGCCGAAGGCCGGGGTGGGTTCAATGATCCGCGTCGGTCATGCGGGCACGCTAGACCCGTTTGCCGCAGGGCTGTTAATCATAGGAGTGGGACGCGATGCCACGAAACAGTTGGACAATTTTAAAAATTTGCCCAAAACCTATGTGGCAACTATACGCTTAGGCGCCATCTCTGACACTGACGACGGCACGGGGCATATTGAAGAATTAGGAATTAAGAATTTTGAATTAAGTTTTGAAAAAATTGAAAAAATATTACATTCATTTGTGGGGGAAATCGACCAAATCCCGCCGATGTATAGCGCGAAAAAAATAAAGGGCGAGAAACTTTATGAGCTCGCGCGGCAGGGAAAAACCATCGAGCGACAGCCTCAACGTGTTACGATCCACTCGATTCAACTATTGGAAATTGAAAATTGGAAATTGAAAATTAAGGTCCACTGTTCCCCCGGCACCTACGTCCGCGCGCTCGCGCGCGATATCGGGGAACGCCTCGGCTGCGGGGCATATTGCGAGGAGCTTACAAGAACCGCGATTGGGCCATTCACTCTGAATGAGTCTGTTCACATAGAAGAGCTCAAACCTGACAATTGGATGAAATATCTCATAACTTTTCAGAATCTAGAAGCTAGAATTAAGAAGTACGGAGAATATCTTTCATCCTTTCCCTTTGATTCCAGCTTCCAGCTTCCAACTTCTCCCGTCCGCGTACTCGTCTTCGGCACCTTCGACCTTCTCCACCCGGGCCATCTAGATTTTTTCCGCCAGGCAAAGAAACTAGGGGACCGTCTCATCGTGGGCGTGGGGCGCGATCAGGTGGTTGCTGCACTCAAAGGAAAGCCTCCGCGCCAGAGCGAGCAGGTACGCCTTACCGCAGTGAGAGAGTGCGGGCTCGTGGATGAGGCACATCTGCTGCCGAAAGATCCTCAAGAGCGCTATGCATGGATAAAAAAAATAAATTCCTCGGTCATTGCGCTGGGATACGACCAAACTGCCTTTACTGAACATCTCGCAGAGGACCTTGCAGCGCATGATATATACTGCAAGGTAGTCCGTTTACAATCCTATTATCCTGAACGTTATAAAAGCTCAAAAATGAAACCGATATAATGTTCGTACTTCATTCCTTTGCATTTCAATTGAAAAACCTTGCTAATAATCATGTCTTCTGTTACTCTATACCATAGATTTGAACTTTACAATTTCTGCGTTCATCTGTGTGAAACCCTGATAATAAATATCCTCTCTTTGATTATGCATACCAAATCCGCGGCGAAACGCCTCCGCCAAACAAAAAAACGGACCGCAAGGAACCGAAAGTGGAAACAGAAAGCGAAAACCTTGCTGAAAACATCCCGCGCCCAGTTAGCTTCGAAAGACGCAAAAGCAACAGAATCTCTTGTCGAAACCATCTCCACGATTGACCGCGCAATCAGAAAAGGCGCCCTCCATCGCAACACGGGCGCGCGGATGAAATCACGGCTCCTTAAGCGCCTGCATACATATGCGCAACACTAAGGGCGCCACAAAATAACATTTCACTTTTCCAGAATGGCATATCCCCGTTTTCACGGGGTAATAACACTCATGGTTCGCTATGTTATTTTTTTACGGCGCCTAAGGTCTGCGATGAATAACTCCAATGGCAGCGTAGCATCGCCGCTCTCTGTTTTAATCCTCATATCTACCGCAAGCAATGAGCGGTAAATTTTTTGCAAATCTTCCCAACTATACTGACGCGTGAAAGGAATGGTCTTTTGTGCGACATACGGATGGATCCCTAATACCTTGCCAATATCCGCACTTCGCTCACCTTGTGTTTCCTCCATATAACTTTTTACCAATGCAATGGTATGGAAGAGCCGCACCAGCATGCTGTGGATCGCAAGCGGTTCTATCCCAGAGAGAACTAATGAATAATATAATGGAAGCGCGTGCACCACATTTCGCTCACCTGCCGCATCGGTCAATGCGAATTGAGAAGGGCTTTCTTCAGTCTCCACCAATACCATAAGGTCTTCCTTCGTGATAGCAGCGCCTCGCCGGAGCGCTGCAAGCTTCCCTATTTCCCGGTCAGCACGCCACAGGTCGCTCCCCACCACTGCCGCGAGCGCTTCAGCGACCGCCCTCTCACACGACGATCCTGAGGCGCGTACCCGTTCCCTAATCCACGCGCTCACTTCCCGCGGTTCTAAAAGGGGAAAAGAAAATACGTACTCCCGTGACGCAAGAAAATCAAAAAGGCTTATGTCTGCTATTTGTGCCCGAGGTTCTTCCTTCTTTCCTCGCTCACTCCTCTTATGGACAGAACACGTATTCCTTCTCGCGTTCATGTCACCTTCCCAAAAAACGACCACGTTCGCGTCCCTCGCGCGAAAGTTCTCTTCTTCAAGAAAGGATTTTATGCGTTCCACCACACTCGAATTGCCTTCCTGTAAGAGATTCTCCACCACCACCATGCGCCGCGGGCTCAAGAAACCCGCTGTGCGCGCTTCGCTGCGGAATCGCTCAAAGGTAAGCCCCTTCCCTTCAAGCCGCACCACATTATACCCCTGCGGATCGCGTTTCTTCTTGAATTCCTCAATCACCTCTTTGAGCTTTTCCCGACTGCGAAACGTATCCGGGCCGTAAATAAAAATAATCATATAGGCAGTAAGCCACGAGATATAAACTCGAACTACTGCAAGACTCATCTGACGGATATATAGCTTCACCCCGCACTATTATGCACATTGGTCGCAATTACTGAACGCCGCTCGAACCTATTTTGAACGAAATCCCGACTGATGCCGCGCCTGCGGCGCGGCAAGAACCAAACCGCTCGGGCGGGGCGGGCAGAAAAGGGGGTTGGGGGGAAATGAATGCCCGCCCCGCCCTCGCTTTCGCCGCCGCCGAATTTCGTTTTTTGCTTCGCAAAAAGCGCCGCAAGAAAAAGAGGAGTTGTGT
>JBFLWV010000032.1:0-6394 GCA_040757655.1 Patescibacteria group bacterium
ATTGTGGTACCAGTGCCATATGTTCGATGCGATGTTCGTCATGCTTCTATTTTACCACATCTAGTGCGTCCATCTTCAAGAGGTTTACCCTGCGGCAGAGACCGCAGGGTGTTGAAAAACATAAAAACGCGCATATGGCGCGTCAAGGATAGGGAGAGAAAGATAACATTGGAGTGTAACACATACCGCTACGGGGAATCGAACCCCGATTACCACATTGAAAGCGTGGTGTCCTAGCCGTTAGACGATAGCGGCGCAATGGAGATACCTTCACCATTGTGGGTGAAATACGTGCCGTGGTCAAGAGGTATGAAATATACTATACTAATATTACTCATTCCTTCCACATCCTCCCTATAATGCCTATGTCGACGTCATTGATAGACCGCATGCTTGAAAAGAACGCGTCCGTGGACGACCCGCCGCAGGGTTCAATACTTGCTACACCTTCCCAATCAACTTCCGCGTCTGCGGAGAACATATGGACGCGCCCCGCGGAGGAAGGCGAGCTGGCGGTTGATGTCTATCAGACCGCTTCATCTATTATTATCATCTCTGTCATTGCCGGGGTAAACCCAAAAGACATATCCGTGGAAATACAGAACGACATTGTGACGATACGAGGCAGACGGCAAAAGGAGGAGCAGGTGGCAGATGATCAATACCTGTACCAGGAATGCTATTGGGGTCCTTTCTCACGTTCCATCGTGTTACCCGTTGAGGTGAATACGGAAGAAGCCAGAGCTACGTTTCGCAATGGCACCCTGAAATTAGAAATTCCAAAAAGTCCTCGATCACGATCAACCGTGGTAGAGGTCATAGACGAGGGGGAAGACATATGACTGCATCAAACGGAATCGAACAATATTCTGTGCCAGCGGTGATTGACCGATTTGAGGGAATGGCGGCGGTGGTGCGCGTAGAAGGAGGACAGGAACTCAAATGGCCGGTGAAAAAACTTCCTAATCACGCGAAAGAAGGCACCGTGGTGCGTCTTACCCTTTCCACGACCGCG
Organism: Patescibacteria group bacterium; assembly: GCA_040757655.1. Classification (GTDB taxonomy): domain Bacteria; phylum Patescibacteriota; class Patescibacteriia; order 2-02-FULL-49-11; family 2-02-FULL-49-11; genus 2-02-FULL-49-11. The sequence goes on from JBFLWV010000032.1 coordinate 1,016, forward strand.
AGCGAAGAAGTAGAACGCGAACAACTGGCGAAGGCAATATTGAATGAACTTCTCAAACGGACTGAGTAGAGAAAGTATGACATACCTCATATGGCGGTGCGGGAGAGCTAAAGAACCGCTTCTTTTTTTATCGTATCGGAATTTCAATCCTGAAATTCCTGATCTTTTATGGAAGTATTAAGCAAAAAAATTGAGGAGGGGAAGCAAAAACGATGGTTCCTCTTCCTTATTATTTTTATTTTCCTCATAACGATTGGCGCAGGCGCTCTTGTCGTAAGGTGCCCTCTCCTGTATCAGGGAAAAATATATCCTGGCATATCACTGGGCGGCATACCCGTAGGCGGTCTCACTCCTCAAGAGGCGCGGGAGAGGATTCAGCAGCGTGTGGAGGCATTCTATCGACGAGGAGTAACAATTGAAGGTTTTGGAAAACGCATGACCATCCTCCCTACCGTATCAGCACTCAGCGACCCTGATCTTACCTATGATCTTATTGCATATGACACCGACGCGATGGTATCTTCAGCAATGGCAGTGGGGCGACCGTCCCGTCCTGGTGCGCGACTCATCTCCTCACTGATCGCGCTTGGGTTACGCATGAGCGCGGTTGATCTTCCTGCGCAGTATGTGATGGACATTGAACGGTTCATGCAGATCGTGACTGATGCATTCAGCACATATGAAACGCCACCCCGTAATACACAGCTCCGCGTACATCCCACGGGTGAAGTGAATATCATTCCCGCGTCATCAGGTCTCGTTATAGACACGATGCAGGTGCGCACAGCCCTCACTGCGATGCTCAACCAGTTTCAACACAGCCCCCTCACCCTTACCCTGGTGCCCGCGTCGCCTTCCCTTACTGCGGCGCAGGTGCAACCTCTCGGTGAATCTATTCCCCCTCTCCTTTCACGCGCCCCGTTTCAACTCACGCTTCCAAGAGAATGGCACGAACCCGAGAAGCCGCCCTCAGCCTCAGGTATGACGCTGGATACCGTCCTTACGCGAGAACGTATTTCTGCATGGCTTACGGCAAGGCGTGACGAACGGGGAGAGGCGCGACTTGCTTTTGCGCCAGACCGCGTGGCAGAATTTCTAAAGCCCTACCAACAAATGATTGATGTGCCCGCAGTTGATGCAAAATTTAACATCAAAGATGGAAAGGTAATGGAATTTCAAGCATCTCGTGATGGGAGAGCGCTCGACGTGGAGGCGACCCGCAAAGCGTGGGAAGTCGCGTTGCTTGAGCATCAACAGCAGACTGTGGAAGTGGTGGTGAGAGAATCAAAGGCAAAAATACACACCGCAGAGGTGAATGAGCTGGGAATCCGTGAAGTATTAGGTACGGGGCGTTCGAATTTCAGCGGGAGTCCTAAAAATCGCCGCCATAACATTGCGATCGGCGCCGCGGCAGTGAATGGCACCCTCATTGCCCCCGGAGAAACGTTTTCACTTTTAAAAACCTTGGGGAGCGTGGATGCAGCACACGGCTATCTACCTGAACTGGTTATTAAAGGTAATAAAACCGTACCAGAATACGGGGGAGGGCTATGTCAGATCGGCACCACCTCATTCCGCGCAGCGCTTGCGGCTGGCATGCCCATCCTCGAACGCCAGAATCATTCGTATCGGGTGCGGTACTATGAGCCTGCGGGCACCGATGCCACAATTTATAATCCCAAACCTGACTTTGCGTTTCTCAATGATACGGGATTCCATCTCTTGTTTCAAACGCGCATTGAGGGCGATGATGCTATTTTTGAATTGTGGGGTACTCCTGACGGGAGGTTCGCGACCTCCACGACGCCGGTTATCACTAATATTGTGGCACCGCCGCCTACGAAGCGCATTGAGACAACTGAACTGAAACCAGGAGAAAAGAAATGCACCGAAGCGCCCCACAACGGTGCGAACGCCTCTTTTACCTACACGGTACGCTACCCCAGCGGTGAGGAAAAAGTACAGGAATTCAAAAGCCATTATCGCCCGTGGCAGGAGGTGTGTTTGGTCGGTGTGCCAAAGCCAGAACCAGTTGAATCCTCGCCTTCACCATAAAAAACCAACCCGCAACCGCGGGTGGTATTGAACTATTCCTTAATCTTCCGCTGACATCCTCTTTGAGCAGAGGAGGATTGGACCCTGCTTACATAAGCGGGGAACATTCTGCCCAAATGTGGTGTCAGTCAGAAGGTTGAGAAATACCAGACGAGACCCAAGCTTGTTCTGAAAAAAGTTCTCACGCAGATATACGCAGATGTCAGCCGCGTAACCTTTCCGTTAAAGTAGGGTTTAAATCCGATGCGGCTGAACACGGATAGACGCAGATAGATAGAATATTTCCTTCCCTCCCATGAGCCTGCAGGCAAGAAAACCGTGCGCAAGGACGTATCTTAGGATCGCTCCCGAGAATACCCTCACACAGGTCCCCATGCTCGTCGTGCCTGCAGGCTGATGAGAGATGCGGATCTGTGGTTTTTAAGGCTGGTAGCCCTTTTTTGAACGGTTGGCGAATTCGTCTTTTTTGTGCACTTCTGCACGTTTTTCTTAAAAACAGCAAAGCTTAGCACAGGAGCATAAATTTGTCAACGGGAGGAGGAGCGTATAGAATAAATGCGTATGACATCTCCCACACAAATCCCAGAAGAACGGGTGGTAAGCATGAAGGAGCGGCCTGAAGATCGGTCACTTGACGCGCAGCTGCGACCACAGACCTTGAGGGAGTATGTGGGTCAAGAACGCATCAAAGAAAATTTGAAAGTGTTCATGAGTGCGGCCAAGAAACGGAAAGAACCGCTCGAACACGTATTACTGTATGGACCTCCTGGTCTTGGCAAAACTTCCCTTGCGCACATCATTGCACACGAGATGGGGGTTAATATCCGTGTGACTTCAGGGCCAGCGATTGAACGCGCGGGAGACTTGGCCGCAATCCTCACCAATTTGAGGGACGGCGATATTCTCTTCATTGACGAGATCCATCGCCTCAATAAGGTGATTGAAGAGGTGCTCTACCCCGCGATGGAAGATTACGCGCTTGATATCGTCCTCGGTAAGGGCCCTTCGGCGCGCACGTTAAGGCTTGATTTACCCAAGTTCACGTTGGTGGGTGCGACGACGCGGCTCTCCCTCCTCTCCTCCCCCCTTCGGGATCGCTTTGGCTCAACATTCCGTTTGGATTTCTATTCTCACGATGAGATTGAGAAGGTCGTGGAGCGGTCAGCCCGCATTCTGGACGTGCCCATAACCCCGGACGCAGCGACTGCGCTTGCCCAGCGATCCCGACGGACGCCACGGGTAGCAAATAGGCTCTTGAAGCGCTTGAGGGATTTTGCTCAGGTAAAAGGTAACGGCAGCATCACAAACACGCTGGCGCTCGAAGCGCTCCAGATGCTCGAAATTGACGCGTTGGGACTTGATGAAATCGACCGGCGTATCCTTGCGGTGATTATCGAGAAATTTAAAGGAGGGCCGACAGGATTGAACACCATCGCGGCTGCGGTGGCAGAAGAGATGGAAACGATTGAGGATGTGTATGAACCATATTTGATGCAGATAGGATTTCTCCAGCGCACCCCACGCGGCCGCAGTGTGACTGATTCTGCCTATCAACATCTTGGTATCACTCTCCCTCAAGGCGCGACACAGGGATTACTCTAGAAAAATCATATGGACATTCCTATTGTTATTTTCCTGGTTATCTACAGCGTCTTGGTGGTTGGGTTTCTCATTATGAGTCTCTTTCTCGTGTATCATGCGCTGCGGTTCGGCCAGACTACGTTCTTAAACTTCTTTACTCTCTCAATGTACATGGTGGTGTCAATATTTCTCCTCACTCAAGCAGTTCAATTTATCAATACGGTTGATTGGTCTCAAACGATTAATATAGTTTCTTTACTCACGTCCGTTGTGTATTAATCCATGCTGAATATCAATCATCTCCCCAATCAGGCGCCTGATGAAGAAGTGGTGCTGCTGCTGCGGAGGCATATATTTATTATCCTTCGCGAGGTGGCCCTCTTTATGATTTTTGCAGGATTACCACTCCTTGCGTGGTACCTTCTGCAACGCAACCTCCCTACTTTTTTTGACGACGACATCCGCGTAAGCCTCGCAATACTCCTGGTCTATGCTTATGAGCTCTACGTGTGGCTCTTCTTCTATCGCGCATTTATTGATTACTACCTTGACGTATGGATTGTGACCAACAAGCGGATAATCAACATAGAACAAATGGGACTTTTCAATCGTCGCATCTCAGAACAAAAACTCTTTCGGGTACAGGATGTGTCATCCTCCCAACAGGGATTTTTTGGCACCTTTCTTGACTATGGTGATGTTTCGATACAAACTGCAGCAGAAGTTGGCCGGTTTACCTTCGAACAGGTACCGCACCCCACGCAGGTAGCTTTACGCATTACCGAGCTTGTGGAACACGACAAGCATAACCACCCTCTCGTAAATCCCTGAAACCCTTGACATAAATTCCGCCTTCTGTTAGGCTGGAGCGTTTATAAAATTTATTAGTTTTTGTGAAGGATCAATAGGGTCCTTTTTTGTTACCCAAATTTATGAAACGAAGACGAAGTAAATACCTTCCAACAATGGCCGCAAGCGTATTGCTTTTTGAATTTGTGGCGTTTCCGCATTCCACGGCAGCATCCTCCATACACTTACTAGACAATAACGCGGGTGTGGTACGTGAGGCGAAACACCTCAACAATCCCATATCACTTCCGCAAGAAGAATATGCCGCGCAGCAAGCCTCTGACGCCCCGGCTGAGATTGTCTCGCCTCAACCCCTCCCGCAGACAGAATCTCTGGCTTTACGCGCACGCTATACCGTGGTCATTACTGCCTATTCATCCACGGTTGACCAGACTGACAGCGATCCCTGGACCACCGCATCAGGCACGCGGGTGAGAGATGGGATCATTGCGGCGAATTTCCTCACCTTTGGCACGCGGGTGCGCATACCTACGCTGTTTAGCGATAAAATTTTTTACGTCACTGACCGCATGCATGAGAGGTTCTCCGATCGAGTTGACATCTGGATGCAGACGCGCGAGGAAGCGTTGCAGTTTGGGGTAAGGGTTGCGACGATTGAAGTGTACGAATAATGGCGCAATGCGCTCTGTAGTGCTAGAATAGTAGCAATTTATTTGCTACTATTTATATATGGCCTGGTAGCCAAGTGGCCAAGGCGGGAGTCTGCAAAACTCCTATTCGGGGGTTCGATTCCCCCCCAGGCCTAATTTGTTAATAAGTGATGTTACGCACGAGAATAAATCTTAATTGGACGGAATCTTCTATTTGAGCCAAATTTTGATCTTACGCAAGCGGTATTGGCTGATTTGAAAAATGGCTTGTGTTAGCAACATT
>JBFLWV010000033.1:0-33177 GCA_040757655.1 Patescibacteria group bacterium
GCCCTGGCGTTCAATCTCTATGATATTTGGTGACACTTCTATGGTAGCGGAGAGCCGTGTGCGGGAAATCCGCCTGCACGGTTCAACGAGGGGCTTCGAAGTGTTATACTTTAGAGGTCTACTATGACCAGCAGCTGACGATTCATTTTAAAGGAAAGACGCCATGTTTCGCGGAAGTTATGCAAACTTCACGCGAATTTTTTCGGCCAGAGAAGTTTCCCAAGTTGCCAAGACGGGATATTCCGGCGCCAGGTGGAATGCATGAACTGGATAGAATCGAGGAGGAATTAAAAAATATTGATCCTAATATGGGCGAAAAGGAAGTGCGCTACTTTTCATTGTTTGGTTCAGAGGTGCCGGCAAGAGACAGAAGGTGGTTTATGGGGAGTGAAGTTTATATGAAGAAACACGGAGGGCATCTTCCGTCACCGGAGTTTTACGAAAAATTTCGTGAATGGCTCATTGAAATCATCAAAGCTGTCGGCGGGGAATATAAAGGATTAGACGCGTTATTTGCGCATCAGTTTGAGTATCTGAATGACGAAAGAGGAACGTGTGTAGAATTTTTACACAATAAAGATAGTTCTCCTGCTGATTATATACGTTCAAATATTATTCATGATAAGGAAGCTGACAAGTTTTATTATGAACTGAATAAAATATTTGCTTCCATATTGACGCAACTAGAAAGCCAAAAAATAAACCAGATATCCATCATAAATAAACAGTGATGATTAACTTAAAAATTAAGTTTATTTACTTATCGTAAAAACGTATGAACCGCGAAACACAAACAGTTTCTGGTGATGGTGTTGAGGACAGTTTTGATGATAAAATGTTTATTACTTGAGTAAGTACAATCCTTATTATTGATATATTTTGAGGATTTGATATACTTAAAATGATGAAAATTCCAAGATACTATCAAAATTTAGGCCAATATTTAAAGCCCAACAAGGTGCTGGTTATTTTTGGCGCTCGTCAAACCGGGAAAACCACTCTTTTAAATGATTATTTGCAAACAATCAGTGGAAAAACAAAGTTCCGTTTGGATTATGGGCATGATATCCGTATCCAGGATTTACTTGGTTCAAATGACTTACGGCGGCTTAAAGAATACGCCAAAGGATACGAGCTTTTGGCAATTGACGAAGCGCAAAAGATAAAAAACGTCGGGGAAGGGTTGAAGATGCTCATAGACCAGGTGTCGGGCATTAAAATTATCGCGACTGGTTCTTCCTCTTTTGAGCTCGCTGGTCAGGTCGGCGAACCATTGACGGGCAGAAAAATTACCCTAACTCTTTTCCCCGTCGGTCAAGTTGAGTTAAAAAAAATTTATAATAGCTATGATCTTAAGAATAAACTGGAAGAATATTTGATTTATGGCAGCTATCCGGAAGTGGCTGCAAGCAGCGACTTGGACGAGAAAAAAGGAATTCTTCATGAGCTCATGGGCTCCTATCTCCTAAAAGACGTATTGGAACTAGAAAAAGTTAAAGGTTCAAAAATACTTCTTGACCTTTTACGTCTTTTAGCATTTCAGATTGGCAATGAGGTGTCTCTTTCAGAGCTTGGGCATCAGCTCGCATTGGATTATAAAACCGTGGCGCGTTATCTTGATTTGTTTGAAAAATCCTTCGTGATTTACAATTTGAGAGGATTTTCCCGCAATCTCCGCAAAGAAATCACCAAGAAATCTAAATATTATTTTTTTGACAATGGCGTCAGGAACGCGATCATCGCCAATTTTAATCCGCCTGAACTGCGGGACGATATTGGCAAATTATGGGAAAATTTTATTATTGCCGAACGATTAAAAAGACAGTCTTACAGCAATATTTTTGCTAATAACTATTTCTGGCGCACCTGGGATCAAAAAGAAATTGATCTGATTGAAGAAAGGGACGGCAAATTGTTCGGGTATGAAACCAAATGGAAAGATAAGCCCGCCAAACCGCCGTCAGAATGGATTAAAACATATCCGCATTCGGAATTCGCAATCATAAATCCACAAAATTATCTGGATTTTGTAGGATAGCGAAACAGCAGGATGTCGCACTCTGGTTTTGGCTTTGGCAGGACGCGCATCAGAGGCCTCGGGCGTGCGGGCTGCAGTAAGTGAGAGAAACGATCCCGTTTCCGCGGATGATCAATCGGATTACGCAGTAAAAAATATCATATAACACTATGATTATACCAGAATCAATTAACTTAATTATTATTTTTATTGCCCTCATTGTCTTTTTTATTTTTAAAAAGACGAAGAATTATTTATCATGGCAAGGTGGGGCGCTGGTTTTTCTGGTCCTTGTTTTGTTTTTATTAAAATTAGGTAGCGACGTTGATGGAGCGTCTTTGGGTTTGAGATTTGATAACTTGTTAAGCACTTTGCTGCCAATTGTCATTTTTACGCTTTTAGGCGCTTTAATTTTGATCACCATGCGTTTTAAGGAAAAGAGGTTTAAGGTCGCGAAGTGGTTTCTTTCCCTAATAAGTGTTTACTTGGTATTTGGCATCTTACAGCAATTATTTTTTCAAAGTATTTTCGCCCATTCATTGCAGGTTTTGCTTAAAAATCCGACTTTGGCGGTTATTTTTTCCAGCGTGTTTTATTCTTCTTTTCACTGGGGTTGGGATGCCAAGGGTATAAGATTTGGATTTCTGACTTTATTCGGCGGAGTGGTCTGGAGTATTTTATTTCTCACCAGCCCAAATGTATTTTTACTTGGCGCTTCACATGCCGTGCTGGCTAGTTTGTATTATTTTATGGTTTATGAGCGTAATATTTTAGAAGAGAGACTGATTTTTTGGCACAAGAAAAACTTCTGGCAAAGAGTGTTTGGATAGACGAGATAAATTTATTATTCTATGATCCCGAATTTGTTTAAAAAAGAACCGATTCCTGAAAAATTACCAGTGGACATGATGAAGGTGGTTGAAGAATTGAAACGCTGCCAAAATCAGGATGAGTGTCTCCAGCGGGCGTATGATATTTTAACCACCAAATACCGTGGTTATAAATTTAGAACCTACACCAGGTTTTGGGAAATGTTTGAAACAGATTTAGATAAACTTTGGGCAAGGAGTGGTTTCTTACACTGTCATTTGATGGATTATCTCATGCGAGTTTTGCTCGTCAAAAGCGGTTGGTTTAGGGATGAAGACCTCGTTCTCAAAATCACATTCATTTGGTATATTTCGATTCACCAGCATCTTTTGGTGCACATGAGAGACGGGCGCCAGATCCACGTGGACATTTGGTACGCGCACTACGGGAAGAAGCTCGGCGACTACGCCCGTGGTTTTCGTTAATTCTATGAAATTCATTTTCATCCCGCTTATTGTCTTGTTTTTCAGCTCCTCCGCGAAGTTGGTCGTGAGAGTGTTTAGAGGCAAGCCTTTTACTTGGCAACTCGTGGGGTGGGTATTCAGCTGGGCAGGAGGGATTCCGAGTACTCACTCTGCATTCATCACCTCATCGGTTTACTTAATCGGCAAGTATGAGGGGGTGGGGCCTTTGTTTGGTTTTTCATTTACGGTAGCGCTTATTATCATGTACAACTTGATCGAGGCGAGAGAGCAATATGAACTTACCCAGAAACATTGGCAAGAGGTATTGAGCAAGGTCATTGCAAAAATAACCCACAATGAACAATTGTGGGATATGTACGGCCATACGTTTTCTGAAGTCGTTGCAGGTGTGGTTTTTGGAGTGCTTGTTACGTTTGTGTTAGATTTGTTGTTATAAGGGTATCAAGATATCACGGTTACCCAAACATCAACCAGCCAGGACGGAAGATAAGAAGGATTCCGATGGCGAACAAGAGCAATCCGCCGACGAGGTGGGAGTAGCGGGTGTATTTTGAGGTGATACCGGTGATTTGAAGCGTAACCATTGCGGTGATAAATATTATGAGATCATCGAGCATAAAGAAGGAAATATAAAGCAAGAGGTAGGCATAGTATTGCCAGCGTGGGAGCAAGGAAAGGGTGAGTAGGTTGGTATACACGGCCGGGAAACCCGCAGAGCAGATGAGCTCAACAAAATTGACGGCACATGCGAGCGCGATGATGCCAAAAAAGGCAATCGCGAATTTTTTTTGTTGGGATATTCGTTTGAGCTGTTCAAAGATATTTTTCCGTTTGTCGTTCTCCGTCACTTTGCATGCACCTGTAGGATTGAGGAAATACTCTTTGAGGTTATATCCTCCCGCAGCAAGCGCGACCGCAGCGATCCCGAGGCGTATCCAGATTACAAATCCAAAAAACAGAAGCGCGTTCAACCATGCGGCCATGAAGAGGAAATAGACTGCACTGGACGCCACGAGGAACGTGCCTCCCAAAACCCACATGCGTACCTTATCCTGCATGCCCAGGAGGAGGCTGATAAGAAAGATGAGTACCCACATGGCGCAAGGATTAAATCCATCGAGCGCGCCAAAGAGGATAGTGAGTGCAGGGAGGGAGAGGTTTCGTATCCGAACTTGCCCGATAAGCGGTACGGTCACGTATTCGGGGAGTGTTTGCAGATTTGCGCGATCGGTGGTGGTTGGTTGATTCATGGATGGGGTGGTGACGCGTTCGACGACATCCATGCAAGAAACGTTCATGCAGGAGGCAATCATCGCGCGTATCTGGTTGCCCGTGGTTTCCTCATTGAGCCATCCGATGACATACTGCGATCCGACCATGGTAAAAGGAATACGAGTTGCGTCAGCGTTGAGATAGGTGCCGACCTTTTGCAGGAGTTTCGCATTCTCTGCATTCCCGTTTACCTCATACGAGGTAACTTCAATCTGGAGGTATTCTTGTGTGAGCGCGTCTAAAAATGGTTTTTCATCCGCACAATGCGGACATCCTTTCGCCCAGAAAAAATACACCTTCACCCCGTTACCACGTGAGTCTCCGCGAGTGAGCGGGGAGGTTAGTATGGAATTGACAAGTGAAGTGTCTAACGTCAAAAGCCACGGCCGTAAGGTCGTGGTAACGGGGTTAATTGGTGTGGATGAGGTTTGGGCCTTAACGGTGAGGGGCAGCAGCCACAGAATTGCGATGATGAAAATTCTTAATTTCATAATACTAGCATAGGGGAGGGGAGGAGAGATGTAAAGAGCATACTACTCATGTGCACTTGACGTGAAGAAGTGAGATTTGATATAGTAATTCTCACAAGAAGCGCCAGAGACAGGAAGCAGAGGTGAGAAGGTAGCGCTCTTCACCTTATCAGCCTTCCCGAGGCCACGAGACGCAGAAAGACGCTGATGAAACGCAGATAGCGCAGATATAACAATATCTGTGTATAATCCCGCCAATACAAGCGTGACGATCTGCGTTGATCTGCGCAAGCGTTGACGGCCTTCTTTGTAAAGGTCGTTTTCTTATTAAGAGAATTCTGAATACCTCTAAAAGAGGAAGCTAATATTCTCGGTATGCCTAAGAGCAAAGAGCAAAAAAAAGAGGAGGCGGCAGCGCTTGTCGAGCTCCTGAAAGGCATGCAGTCTGCGGTCGTATCGTCGGTTACGCAGCTGAAGGTGAAAGATGAGCGGGGGATTCGTAATGAACTAAAAGCACTTGGAGGAGCATATCGGGTGGTGAAGAAGAACCTGTTGCAGTTTGCAGTGAGAGAACTCAAATTACCCGCGGAATTTTTGGAGGATTTACGAGGAACCATCGTGCTGATAGTGGCAAGGGAGGATGTGGTGAATCCCATTAAGGCGATCGCAAAGTTTACAAAAGCACATCATACGTTTGTGCTCCACGGAGGATTCATGCAAGAGGAGGGGAGCATTCATCCTCTGTCGCGCGAGCAGGTGTTCGTCCTCTCAACCCTCCCCAGCCGTGAAGAGCTCATTGCTCACGTGGTAGGGTCCGTCTGTGCGCCTCTTTCCGGCATGATGAACGTTTTGCAAGGGAATATGCGAGGGCTCGTACAGCTGCTGAGCGCATATCAAAAAGCTAAACAATAATAAATAATATGCGCGGTACGTTATAAAGAGTATTCATTTTTAATTCTTTCATATGAGTAATGAACAATCCCCCATAGAAGTGCCAGAGAAGTTTAAGGCACTTGTTGAATCAATTGAAAAACTCACCGTTCTTGATCTCGCAGAATTGGTGAAGGTCTTGGAGGCTAAATTTGGAGTCTCCGCAGCTGCGCCGGTGGTGGCAGCAGTTCCCGCTCCAGGCGTTGCCGCAAACGCTGAGGAGGCAGAAGAGGAGAAGTCTTCATTCAATATTGAACTTGCAGAAGCAGGCGCGAATAAGATTGCAGTGATTAAGGTCGTGAGAGAAGTGACGGGGAAAGGGTTGAAAGATGCAAAGGATTTGGTAGACGGGGCGCCAAAGGTGCTCAAAGAAGGCGCCACGAAGCAGGAAGCAGAGGAAATGAAGAAGAAGTTAGAGGAAGCAGGCGCGAAGGTGAATTTGAAGTAGTCGTTCGGATGATCGTTTTGGAAAACACGCAGTGCGTTCGGATTGCCCTTATGGGTAGGAATACAACCCCCCTTGAGGGGCGATTTTTACGTGATGAGGTTATGGTAGAGGTACAGAGTAAATAGTGGCGCCATTGAGAATATAGAGCCGCTTCTGTCGCGCGTCAGGTGCGAGATCCACGAGGTGGTCAAAGCGGGGAGAAGTAATTTGTTCTTTTAAGTTTCCACTCTTCTCAAGGATTACGACGCGCCGTTCTGTAGGTTCGAGGATATAGAGGGAGGAGGTATCTGACGCAAGGCGGGAGGGCGCGAGGAGCGGAGGATCAAGCGTGGCGACCGTAAATGGAACTTCTTCTCCGCGCGTGAATTTCCTGATGCGACCCTGTGCGTCTGCAACGTATATTGAACCGTCTATGGTCAGCGCAACAGCACCTGGGAGGGTGATGCCAGTTTTTAGCCATTCTTCCCCTGGGTTCATACCATTTTCTGTGAGATCGAATTTCAAAAGCGACCCTGTCGCGCGATTGAGCGTGTAGACACGTTTGCCGTATGCGGCAATGTCTCCCATGTTGGCCGCATCCTCATTTTGTCTCAAAAAAGCAAGGTCGCGCGTAGATGCATCAAAGCGACCGAAGCCCTGAGAAGAGACAAAATAGAGAAGGGAGGAACCTGGCACCGCGGTGCCGCGAGTAAGGCGGACCGGAACTTCTGTAGAAGGCGATGCAACCGTAACGCTCTGCGTGGCAAGCTGTATGAAATACACCGTGAGCGTTTCGGTATTGAAGGTATAGAGCGTCTGGTCCACCGGTCCGATGAGGCCTCCTGGAATGATCTGTTCCTGCGCGTTCGTATAGTGTGAAACATTGATGAGGACTTCTGGCGCATCAACCACGTGGATACGGAATACCCTTCTGCGGCTTGTTTCGAGGCGGCCCTGGAGTGTGTGGGAGCGTTGTTGTTGTTCCCTTGTTTTTCGAGGGAGTGTGTCAAGTGCAAGGAGGGCCGCTTTGAGCGACAGGCGCGCCTTCTCCTCATCCCCATAGATTAAAGCGGCTTCGGCTTCGTTTCCCTTTTCTTCGATAAAGGAAATTTTTGCTTCATATTCGGCGTTTTCTCGCGCGCGGATTTTCTGGTTGGTGATTGATATCACACTTTCAATAAAGAGTATCCCTAAGAGGAGTGAGCTTATGAAGAGATATTGGCTTGAGCGGGGAAGCTTGCGAAACCGTGCGCGCGCGTTGTGTAACACCCTGCGCCAGGAAGGAAGAGGCGCTGGCATTGAGGGCGCGGCAGCCGCAACGGGCGCGACATTCTTGGTACGGAGTCGAGGAAAGAGGAGATGGAGGAATGCGTTGATCCGAAGGGAGACGGCGCGTGCGATTGAGTCAAATGCGCGCGTGGCGAAAATGCGTATACGACTCGAGGCGAATGTCATTTTGAGATTGGCACCAACCTTCTTTAGCTGCACCGAGATTTGAGGTTTGCCTTGACGGCGCGACAGTGAGGAGAGCATCAGACGCAATTGTTCAAACCAAGATCCCGTGAGGAGCTCTGATGTGCGCGAGGCAAGGGTATTGAGGTCAGCCATTGAGAGGTGGGAGTCTTTCTCAAAAAATCCAGAAGGGTGGAGAGGGACAGACGGTACTGATTCTGCTGCGAGCGCGGCAATGGTCACGTTCCCTGGTAGATCCTTAAGGAGTCTCTTCAAGTGCTGCATGAGATCTGGTGGGCGCTCTTCATTTAAGAATACGCGGATTTTATCAATAGTGAAGTAGTCGAAGAGATGGCGACAGCTCATAAATAACCTATCTCCAGGCTCGAGAGCGCCTTGGATGAGTGAGGGGAATATCTTAAATGCGCCGCTTGGGGGTTCTTGGTCTTGTTGAGCGGATTTGAGGATATCCGTGATGCGCGAATGGTGATGGAGGTATGCCCGTACGGCACCAAAGGTAGCGAGGGAGAGGGTGGCATCGTCAATGACCGCGAGTGCGATATGAAGTTTTTTAAACCATGCATGGGTTTTTCTCGTGACGGAAAGCACGTCTTCGTTAAATCGTCGGCATACTTCCATAAGTGCGAGTTCTCCGCTCTCGGCTTGGCTTGTTTCATAGCGCGCGTGGATATCACTAATGAGACCCGCGAGGACCGCTTCAGTTTTTCGCTCCATTGAGTCAATTTCTACCAAAATAAGGAGGGTCCAGGGATGGCGACTTATCGTGCCCGGGTTTGGCACTGAGGTGGTGGCGTAAGATTTTGGTCCACCTAAACGAAGGGTGAACGAGTCAGAGATAATCATGGGAGCGCAGGAGAGGGGTGCTTTCCTTTCATTATGACAAGTAACTTGAATGTGGGCAAGAGATATCCACAGCTCGTACACCTTCGCAAAGGACGGTATAATACCGGTAGATACTATTGTTGACTGATAATCCCATGTTAGAACAACTTTTTGGCTCAAGAACCAGAATAAAACTATTGAAAATATTTCTTGCCCAGCCATCTCAACTTTTCTTTGTGCGCGAGCTCACCCGGCTCATTGGCGAGCGCATCAATTCTGTGCGGCGAGAGATAGCAAACCTCGTGCGTTTAGGGGTACTTATTCAACGTGAACCAACGGGTGAGGGAGGAGAGCGTGCATCCCTCTCTTCGCGCGCTCATGCTACGCGAAAGAAGAAGAGGAGGAATGTGGCAGATTCGCGGAAATTCTATCAGGCGAACCCGGAATTTGTCCTTTATGATGAGTTAAAGAGCCTTATATTTAAATCCCAGTTACTCGCAGGCCGATCGCTCTCTGAATCAATTGGGAGACTGGGGAAGGTAAGGCTGATCATATTGAGCGGATTTTTTGTGGGCGACACTGAGGCACCCACTGACATTCTCGTGGTAGGCACCGTACACAGGAGAAAGCTTCTCTCTTTGATCCGACAACTCCAGAAGAGCTTTGGAGAAGAAATTCGTTACACCCTCATGTCGAGTTATGAATTTAAGATGCGTCGCGCCATGACGGATAAATTCCTTTATCGCGTGCTTGAGGGGAAACGGATGGTATTGGTGGACAGGATGGAATAGTTTTATTAGTTGTCGCAGACAAGCTACGACGCTACAGTGAATACAAACAATGGTAGCGTGGCAGCTTGTCTGCCACCAGTTTCAATGTCTATGTTAACGCTCGCCACACTAGAAAATAAATTACTAAAAGTGAGAGCGATTACTGATGAGAAAGAGCTGCCGCTCGTGGGGAGTAGGATGTTTTGGTTGGACATAGATGAACCTACGAAAAGAGAAGGGGAACTTCTTTCCTCCTTTTTTCACTTTCACTCCTTAGCGATTGAGGATTGTTGGGAAGAGGTGAATCATCCGAAGGTAGATGATTATGGCGATTATCTTTTTATCATTTTCCATGAGCCTCGTACCACCGAGAAGCGGTTTACCACAAAGGAAGTGGAGTTTTTCTTGGGAGGAAGCTTCCTTGTGACATTCCATAAAAGCTCCCTTCCGCATATCAAAGAGGTGCAGATGCAGCTTGAGAAGCGGCCAGAGCTTTTTTCACGCGGCCCCGATTTTCTCCTCTACCTTATTCTTGATGATATCATCGATAATTATTTTCCTGTGCTCGATAAAATAGAAAGCCGCATTGATGAACTGGAAGATTCCATCGTCGTCAACCCTTCGCGGGATATGGTGAATGGTATTTTTGTGCTCAAACGTGAGGTGTTGCACCTGAAAAAAGTAATAGGGCCTCAGCGGGAAATCCTCAACCGTTTCACGCGCGCAGAGTTTCCTCTCGTGGCAAAAACGTCCCTCGTCTACTATCGGGACCTCTATGACCACATTTATCGCATCTATGACCTAGCGGAATCATTCAGAGACCTTCTTTCTGGCGCGTTGGATGCTTACCTTTCATCACTCTCCAATCGCATGAATGAAATCATGAAAGTGCTCACGGTTATCACCACTATTCTCTTGCCGCTTTCTCTGATTGCGGGCATTTACGGCATGAATTTCCATTTCATGCCTGAGCTCGCGAAGCCTTGGGGATATCCTTTTGCGTTAAGTTTAATGGTTTTGGTAGCATCATTCATGATACGATATTTTAAGAAGAAAGGATGGATATAAACATGAAATCCAAAATCCAAAACTTGTCCCGAGCTATGACGCGGGATCCAAAATCCAAAAATAAAATGTATCTCATTCTTGATCCTGGCGCACTCACAGGATTCTTGTGTTTTATGGTGGTGAATCAACGTGGTGGTAAACTCCTGAAGGTGTCAATAAAAAAACAATGTATATCAATAGAATTATTGCTTGCCAAGGTGAGTAAGGCGCTCGCTATAAAGAAATTATCTTTCAAAGATATTGCCGGTATCGCTGTAGTACAGGGAGGGGAGTCGTTTTCCACAGTACGGGGGGTGCATGCGATTGCGAATGCTCTTGGGTGGAGCCTCCAGGTTCCTGTGTGTTCGTTAGCGGATTGTGCAAAGGGTGCTATCCAAAACGCGATATCGCACTGCCGACTAAAGAAACGTTTTCATTTGCTTTTGCCTCAATATTCACGTGAACCGAATATAACCATCGCTTAAAAAGTGATTAGAAAAATGAACAGGCAGCGATATTCCGCTGTTTTTGTTTTATATCATTTTTCTGTTGTAATAGACTATTTACTGTGGAGAAAAAGTGGAGTAGAATAGTAGTTAAGTGGAAGAAAGTGGATAAATGTGTTAATAACTTATATTTATTATAGTTTTTCGTAATTTTCCTGCAGTTCTATGAATATAAAATGGGCAAAAAAGGAACCCCCGCCGAATTTCGATGATCATCCTGGTACGGCAGAGGAAAAAGAGGAAGCGTGGAAAACAGCACAAGATTTAAGAGAAGCACTTGATAAAAAAAATCCGGGAAGTCCACCGCAGGAGTCCAAGTTTCAAAAAAACTAAAAGATTTTAAATTTATGATTTTTGTAAGGTAACAGAGCAGATGCATTATCACTGAATACTCAATTGTTTTAGTGGAAGGAGTTAAATAATTGTATGTTTGTTGGGGAATATAAGCACACGGTAGATAATAAAAAACGATTGGCAATTCCCGCAAAATTCCGTGCTGATTTAGGGAAAACTGCAGTGATTACCAGAGGGTTGGATCAGTGTTTATTTGTTTTTTCAGTTGAGGAGTGGGAAAAATTAGCCCAAAAGTTGGGAAGCCTCCCTTTTAGCCAAGCAGACGCGAGGAGTTTTGTCCGTGTGATGCTGTCTGGCGCCATGGAAGTTGAATTTGACCAGTTAGGCCGGATACTGCTGCCTGATTATCTAAAAACGTATGCGGGGATTGGAAAGACAGTAGTAATTACCGGCGTTTTCAATCGCTTGGAAGTATGGGATGAAGGGCATTGGGGCGATTACAAGGATAAAGCAGAGAAAAATGTGGGGGATTTGGCGGAAAAGCTGGGAGGACTGGGGATTTGATAAATTTCAATGTCCAATTTTCAATTTTCAAACGTTTGCATCATTGAGTCATTGAAAATTGATTGAAAATTGGTATTTGAAAATTGAAAATTATCAAGGTTGGGATTTGGGATTTCGTAAGGTGTATGTCCATCCACGTACCAGTTCTTTTACAGGAGGTATTGACATTGCTCAACCTTAAGCCGGGGATGAACGTGATAGACGGCACGGTGGGTGGTGGTGGTCATGCGAGCGCGATCTTTGAAAAGATAAGTCCAGGAGGAAAGTTATTTGGTATTGATCTCGATGAGGAGGCGATAGGGCGCGCGAGAGGAAGGCTCTATCGGTTCGGAAGCAGGGCAGTTCTTGTACAAGGCAATTTTCGAGAGCTTACTGCAATGCATAAGAAGTATTTTGACTTTCCTATTCAAGCCCTCCTACTCGATCTCGGGGTCTCAAGCGATCAGCTGAATAATCCTCATCGAGGTTTCTCCTTTCTCAACAATGGGCCGCTTGATATGCGCTTTGGGGGGAGAGGAGATGCTTCGACAATCTCTGCGCGTGAGGTGGTCAATACCGCCTCCGAAGCGGAACTTGCACGCATCTTTCGGCAGTACGGTGAGGAACGATTTGCGAACGCAATTGCACATTCTGTCGTAGTCGCCCGGGAGCGCAAATCCCTAGAGACGACTCAGGCACTTGCTTCGCTCGTAGTACGCGCCGTACCTTCCCATGCTCGTCGTGTCTCACGGGTTCATCCCGCCACGAGAATTTTTCAAGCGTTGAGGATGGCCGTGAATCAAGAACTCGGCTCACTCGAGGAGGTCCTGCCTCAAGCGACAGGCCTCCTCGAGCCTCAAGGCCGTTTGGCTGTCATATCATTCCATTCTTTGGAAGATAGGATGGTGAAGCATGGATTTAATGCGCTTGCGCGAAGGGGAATACTCCGTGTGATTACTAAGAGTCCGCTTGTTCCTTCTCCGGAAGAAGTTGCGAAAAACCCCCGTGCGCGGAGCGCGAAACTAAGAGTAATTGAAAAAGTGCGTTGAGAGGCATCCTATGTCCCATACCCGCGCGGTTACTGTAGAGCGTTTTTCTTCTCCTTGCGCCACGAAACGGCGTGTGCATAGTCGTACGCGGACCGCGTCCTTTTCGTTCACCATTCTGCTTTTATGCGGGTGCGTCTCTTTGGGGATTGCCTATCTGATTGCAGTGAGCGCTCAATCCACCACCGGTTCCCGATTGCATAGGTTGGAGAAGGATTATGCCTTCTTTACCGATGAAGTGCGCTCTCTGGAAAGGAATATCCAAGAACTTTCTTCCATCAGCGTTCTTGAAACTGCTGCGCGGTCAATGGATCTCGTGGGCATTGAAGAGCCGCGTTACCTGACACCCGATACGGGTGTGGCAGTAGGGGAAGCTGTGCAGAAGCCATAGTTGAAAAATCCCAATTTCCAAATAATCCCAAATCAAAAAACAATTATGTAATTATTGAGAATTTAAGCATTGGATATTTATTAGGTATTGGGATTTTCGTAGTGAGGTATGTCCCGCACCACTTTTGTACGCACAAAACACAACAGGGGAAATGACAGACGGTTGATTATCATCAAAACCGTTTTTTTTCTTTTTGGCCTGACATTGGTGGGGCGGTTATTTGAACTTCAAATTCTCAAGGGCAAGGAATATTCCCTCAAAGCAGAAGAGCAATATTCGGTGCGCAAGGCCGTCGAAGCACCGCGAGGGTTAATTCTTGTCCATGAACACACCCAAGAGGATAGAGAGACCGAGCTCTTCGCCATCGCGCGCAATATCAACCGCCATTTGATCTACGCCATCCCCAAAGATATCGAGAATTTCGAGGAGACCATTGGTATTTTGAGTCCGCTTTTGGGTATCACGAATGACGAGTTATCCCAAAAACTTAAGAAACCGCTTGATCCCTTCGAACCGTTGGTGCATGGTGCGAGCGATGAAATGTGGGCATTGATCCAGGAGCAGCGCCTACGAGGGATTGGAGAACAGATCGAGTATTCACGTGACTATCCTGAAGGCATGCTCTTTGGCACGATAAGCGGCTTCGTGCAAGGGGAAGGGGACGACCGCCGCGGGCAATATGGCATTGAGCAGGCCTATGATGAAATCCTGAAAGGAGTGAGGGGATTATTTGACGTAGAGCAGGATGCGAAAGGGAACGTGATCCCTATAGGACGCGAACATTCGTTTGCAGCAGTGCCGGGGAGTGATATTGTCCTCACCCTCGATCATGCGATTCAATATCGCGCGTGTGAGCAACTTGACAACGCGGTGAAACTCCATGGGGCAAAGAGTGGTTCAGTAGTGATCCTCGATTCCATGACCGGCGCAGTGCGTGCGCTCTGTGTGGCGCCTCGTTTTGATCCCAATAGGTATGGATCAGTGAAGGATTTAAGTGTCTACATCAATCAGGTGGTATCAAATTCCTGGGAGCCGGGATCCGTATTTAAGGCAATTACCATGGCGGCGGCGTTGGAGCATGAAGCAGTCACTCCTGAGACAACCTATGTGGATACCGGGAGTGTGACTTTAGATAAGGAAACAATTAAGAATGCAGACAATAAAGTCTACGGGGAACAGACGATGACGCAAGTGCTGATGAATTCTATCAACACTGGCGCCGTATATGCACAGCGAAAGGTGGGGAAAGATATCTTCCGCGCAATGGTGGAAGCGTTTGGATTTGGGCGTAAGACCGGCATTGAGCTCACTGCAGAGAATACGGGTAATATTTCATCCCTTTCCAAGAAAGGTGAAATTTATGCTGCCACTGCTTCATTTGGGCAAGGTATCACCGTGACCCCTTTACAGATGGCGGCGGCATTTGGCGCTATTGCGAATGGGGGGGTTCTGATGAAACCGTATATTGTTGAAGAAATTGTCAGTGCCAAGGGACAGAGGTCGAGGACGGCGCCACGGGAGGTAGGGCGGGTCATCTCCCCACGAACCGCCGTCGTGTTGCGGGCAATGCTTACGACGGTGGTGGAGGAGGGTCATGGGAAACGTGCAGGGGTGCCGGGGTACTGGGTTGCAGGCAAAACTGGCACTGCCCAAGTCGCGCGCCAAGGGGGTAAAGGGTATGATCCGCACAAGACGGTCGGGTCGTTTATTGGATTTGGCCCTGTGGATGCGCCGCGGTTTGTGATATTGGTAAAAATTGATGAACCATCCAGCGTAAAGTTTGCCGAAAGTACTGCGGCACCGGTATTTGGAGAGCTGGCAGATTTTTTATTCCAATATTATCGCATAAAGCCGACGAGAGAAATAATTCAGAAAAAGTAGAATTTTTTTGATAAAACGAGTACAATTATTAAAGAATTTACCGCTTACCGCATTTATTATGTCGTTCAAGCATAAAATAGCACAAAGAGTATTGGGCTGGTTCGCGCGCAAGATAATTCATAAATATCAGCCGCGGGTGATAGGGATTACGGGGAGTTTAGGGAAGACCTCTACAAAGGAAGCGATCGCCAAAGTACTAGGGGGAAGTTTTACCGTACGCAAGAATGAGAGAAATTTTAACACGGAAATCGGCATTCCCCTCACTATCATTGGGTGTCTGGGGCAGCCGAGAAATCTTCTCGATTGGTGGGAAGCGCTCCTCAATGCGATTGAGTTGTTACTTTTCAGAGACCGCAGCTATCCTGCGATAGTGGTTCTTGAAATGGGCGCCGATCATCCTGGTGATATCCGGACCATCACAGAAATCGCGCCCTGTGATATTGGTGTCGTGACCGCGGTGGGGCCGACACACTTGGAGTATTTCAACACGGTGGAAGAAGTATTGAAAGAAAAATCCATTCTCGTTTCCCATTTACGAAAAGGGGGCACGGCAATACTCAACCACGATGACGCGCTGGTGTATCCCTTGCGACACAAAACTCAAGCGCACGTGCTCACCTACGGCTTTTCTACTGCTGCATCGGTACGCGCGCTCGAGATGAACACAACGATTGATCCCTGGCTTCACCATGAGAAGAGCGGAGCGTTGGGATCGCTTGCATTCAAGGTCAGATTTCAGGGAGCGATGGTGCCTGTCCGTATGCAGCAGCACATCGGCAATCCTTCGGTGTATGCGGCGCTTGCAGCCATTGCGGTGGGGGTGAGCTTCGGTATTAATCTGCATACGATTGTTGAGCGTTTAGGTAGTTGGAAGGGATTACCAGGACGGCTTTCGCTCATCAGGGGTGTGCGCGATACGCTTATCATTGATGATACCTATAACTCATCTCCGGTAGCCGCCGTGGAGGCCTTGTCGCTGCTTAAGGGCCTCGCGCCTATCGGTCATCGGAGATGGGCGGTAGTGGGCGATATGCTTGAGTTGGGAGCGTTCACCAAGGAAGCGCATGAAGAGGTGGGTGCGGCGGTGGTGGCAAAGGCAAACGCAGATTTGCTCGTGACCGTAGGGGAGCGGGCGCGTGATATTGCGCGGTCAGCAGAAATGGGAGGATTGAGCAAGGACGTGATATTTAGTTTTGCCACACCAGAGGAGGCGGGTAGGTTTATTCAAAATCGGCTCCAGGAGGGAGACGTGCTGCTGGTGAAAGGTTCGCGGGGGATGCACATGGAGAAGATTGTCAAAGAACTCATGGCAGAGCCCTTGCGGGCTGAAGAATTATTAGTACATGCATAATCCAGGTCTCTTGACTGGAACGCAATGAACTGATATTACATAACCGTGCTCATTCCACATTTATGTCGAACCATTAGTCAAATGTTACTTTATTTTGTATCACGTGCCGCTATCGTCTAGCCAGGTCTAGGACATATGGTTCTCAACCATAGAACCCGGGTTCGAATCCCGGTGGCGGTAGGTGATGCAGAATAAACAGTGGGCGTTGAATCATCGATCGATGATTCAGCGTCTTTTTTGTTTACGATGGTTGTAGTAAAAGCAAAATCCCGTATTTGAATATTTTGGAGTTGAGATTTTCTGTAATTGTACTGTAATTGTACGAGGGTAGCGAGTATTTGGTATACTGGTGGAAGAAACAAGATACAAGTAACAAGAAACAAGATACGAGAATAGGAGGAATATGCGGATTACGGGTATTAACGACAAAGAAAGAAAGAAACTTCGCGTGGGGTGGTTTACGTTTACCTGCTGTGAGGATTCGACTATTGTCATGACCGAGGTGATGAACGAACATTGGGAAGAATGGAAGAGACTTATTGATTTTAAGCATGCAAGGGTATTGCGCACTGATAATGTGTTGGATGAGCTTGATGTGGCATTTGTGGAAGGCGCCATTTCATCAGAAAGACAAGCCGCGCGTCTGAAAGAGATCCGCGATAAAGCAAAACGGCTCGTGGCGGTGGGCGCGTGCGCGGTTATCGGTATGCCTTCATCCCAGCGCAACCTGTTTGACGAATCCACGAAGCGCGCCATCCAATTCCTCGTGGATCGGTTTGGGCAGACTGAAAAGGTGATGACTGTGAAAGAGCTGGTAAAGGTGGATGCGGAATTGCCAGGGTGTCCGATGAGCGAAAAGAAATTTTTGGAAGTGTTTAATGGGTATTTGAAAGAGTTCGGAGCAATTAGTTGATTAAGAAGGTTTTATTATATCGGAATTCAATCATTGGTGCGTCTGTAGCGTCGTAGCTCGTCTACGACCCACCATGTGGCAGATGAACTGCCACGCTACAATTTAACAGCACCCTAAGGGTTTAATTTATAGCAGTATGAAACACCGTGAACATGCAGGACATCATGAACTAAAGGAAAAAAAGCGCACGGAATGGGATCGTTCGCATCCGGTTACCGTGAAGTTGTTGCAGGGGGGCGCGCAACAATTCATGAGCGATCTCCATCACCTGAAAGAAGCATTTTCTGCCGAGATGCACTGTGTGTGCTGCATGGATGAGGGGACTGCGCACATGGAGCGGGGAAGCAAGCTATTTATGGCGGGGAGCGGTATTTTGTATCCTGCGGCACGTTGGGATGAGCGTCTTGAACGCGTCGTACAGTTGTTTATAGATTCCCAAATCACTGAAATCACCAGCCATGACGGGTGCGGCGCCGCAAGCATTGCATTTCAGCGTGATGGCGGTGAGGAAGGAACCGGGTGTGCGACGGCGGATGAATATGGAAAGAAGTGGTGCCGGGAGTTGCAGGAGAAAATGAACGAAAAATTAGTTATTGTGGAGAAAATGGGAGAAGGGATTGATAATGTGCATATCCATGAGAATGAAATGGCGAGGCCGCCAGAGTTTCATGTGGCACGAGTCGTCTGGTTTGATACCACTGGCGAGTTTACCAAACCAGAGGTTTTGGTGGAGGAAATTCCCAAAGGATTCGCGATCAATTATCACGCATTCGCATCACGGGAGATGGCCAGCTATCCGCTAAGTGAATTGGAAGTAGCTATAAAAATCGCATTCAGCGAACACGGGTTTGATGAAGAATTTACCAAAGACCACCCATTTTGCATTATTGTTATTGCCGAAAATGAAGAAATGAAAGAGGAAGCGATGAAAATGATTGAGGAGGTAATACAAGGAAATGAGGAGATATCAAAATTCAAGGAGAGGATAAAGATTGATGGATTTGTGAAACCATAATCATCATATGCACCAGGTTGATTTCGACCTTTCATTGGAAGAGATTACTAAAATCGAGGGGGCGGCCACGTTGAACGTGAACGTGCGGGGCGGAGTGGTGGAGGAATGTAAATTTGGCATTGCAGAATATAAACGGTTTTACACGCAAGCGATGGTGGGGAAGCCCGCGCAAGCACTTCCCCAGCATCTGGCGCGCATTTGCGGCACGTGCTCGAATGCGCACATAATGGCTTCAATACGCGCAGTTGAACATGCACTAGGCATAACCCCGTCTGCGCAGACACAAGTGTTGCGCGCACTTACCATGGATGGGCTCATGATCCGCGACCATGCGCTCCATCTGTATCTTTTTTCTTTGCCTGACCTTTTAGGGAAAGATTCTATTCTTGCTTTAAATGAAAACAATGAGGAAGAACACCAATTACTCCATGATGCGTTTGAGGTGAAAGCGGCGGGGAATCATTTGTCGCAACTCGTGGCAGGCAGAAGCGTGCACGCACCCATACCGGTGGTGGGCGGTTTTTTGAAAATTCCTGATGCGGGGGGAATAGAGAAATGCCGTCGAGAGCTTGAGCAGATACGGCCGGCGGTGTTGAGGTTGATTGGTGTTTACGCCGAAAGTCCGTTTAACCTCACCACAAAGACCAATTATGTAGCACTCACCGCGCATCCGTACAGTTTTTTACAAGGGGAGCTCTGTGCGAGCAATGTCGCGTGCATTCCGGAAGAAAAATTCATGGAGCATTTAAGCCATGTGGTGGTGCCGTACTCCCAAGCATCTGCGTACGCGTTTCAGGGCGAGCTCTACCGCGTGGGCGCTTTGGCGCGTTTGAACTTGAATAAGGACGCGCTTGAGGATCGTACGAAAACGGACACTGCCAAGTATCTCTCGCGCTTCCCTTCGGATAACGCATACGACAACAATCTGGCGCAGGCGATTGAAATCCTGCACTGCATCGATGAGGCGCTGGAATTCCTCTCTACACATTCATTCTATACCGAGGCACCACAAAGGGTTGAACCGCGCGCAGGAGAGGGCATTGGAGTGATAGAAGCACCACGCGGTACGCTGTATCATAAGGTTGTATTGGATGAAAAAGGTATCGTCACGCATGGCGATATCGTGGTGCCCACGGGACAGAACCAGCTTGCGATAGAATGGGATATAAAAATGCTTATTGAAAAGTGGCTTGAGGAAGGAAAAGAGTTCGATAATAAAAAAGCGCTCGAGCATGAGATCGAGCAGCTCATCCGCGCATACGACCCTTGTATGAGCTGTGCCGCGCATTTTTTGGAAGTTACGTGGGATGGATCATAGCCGCAATATCTTTAATGACGCGGCCGTTGTCTATCGAAGGTACGCCGATAATCCGGACCTGAAGGTCTGGATGTAGTTTTTTCAAGAGGAGGAGATGGAATCCGAGGTCGAAATCGTGAAGCGATATGCGGCTGACTGTTTTTAATTTCTCCTCGAAATCATCGAGCGATTCGAACAATGTTACCTCTGTTATTCCTTTCACCGTGTCGATGATCCACCACGGATTTTCCTGCGGTACAACTTCTTCAGTGGGATCCTTTACTTCAAACGTGATTTCAGGAAGATGTTTTTGAAGCTCCGGCAGGATTTTTAAGGGAAGTGAATCATTTTTTAGTATCGGGTTTCCGAAAGCCATCACCGTCATATCGTCATGCATGATAATGCAAGGCGGGTATAATATTTTAAATTATTTAGCTCGCGAGGAGTAAGAATTTCACATGGCATATCCCAGTGGATGGAGATGGTGTCGCCCGCCTTCACGTCTTCCATGAATGAATTGTCATCGAGACGGCGGGTAATGCGGTAGGAGACGGGAGAGCCGAGCGCGAGACAATCATTACTGTTTTTTTGTATCTTGGATCCTAGATCGAGTCTGGGATGACCATTGGCAAATGTGAGCGGTTGGCGCATCACCGTGATGAAAGGACCGTCGATGAGCGTTACCGTTCCCCAGCTCACGCGGCATTTATCCATGCTCTCGAGCGTGTGTTCTTTTTCTGCATGTCCTGTGCGCTGCCATACATTGAATACATGGAAATTATGGTGCATACGCGCCCCTAGGCGCCGCGGATAATCGCGGATAGTTACGCGGATGAACGCAGATAGTTTGTCGGTGAGAAGTTTAAAGTCAGGCGGCTTAAGCCGTTTTTTTAAATGCAACGAGTCAGTCAAGTGGCGGTAAAACGTGGAAACATCGATTGAATCTAAGAGCTCGTTACCAAGCCAATAAGCCTCCACAACCCTCGCGTCAAAAGGGTCCTTAATCTTGTTGGCGTGGGCGATGGTTTCGAGATAGGGATAGAGTGTTTTAAATTTTTTAAGTAAATAAGAAAGGCCGTCATCGCTCTCGTGCGCAGTGAGATAGGCGAGCACTTCGCGGTTCGCATCAGGACCGCAGAGGTGCAACCGGTTTGGGCCGAAGGAATAGCGCGCACAGCGCGATACGCCGTCTACGGTCAGTGTATTGGATAAAGACGGGATCATGGGTAGAGTGTGAAGCATCACTCCTCGTCGGAAGACCCACTGGGTCTTCTCGACGTATCTTAAGAGGAGGAACAACGGTTCCCTCTCTTAAGGTAAGAGAGGGTTGGGGATGAGTTACGGGAACCGAAGGAAGTAGTGACTTTCCGCAACCCCATTATGAGGAGCGATAAGCCGAAGATGATTAGTATACCATTATAGATCTGCGGTTTCGTCATTGTGTGGGTGATAAATATTCCCGTAAGTATATTCGTGATAATGGTCGCGGGTACGAGGAGTGCCGTGGCCGCGGTGGCAGGAATTTTTTTCAAAGCGCTATACCACGTCGTGACATATCCAAAAAGCAGGAGGGCAGTGAGGAGCGTCCAGCCCCACTGCGCGGCGTTAAGGCGCAAAAGCGCCTCATTTCCTCCTTTCAGCGTTAGGATAAGGAAGAGGAGCAGCGATCCTCCTGCCATACGCACTCCGGCAACGGTAATGCTTGAGAGATTCGTGAGAACTTTTTTTGCGATGATATTCTCGAGTGCCCAGAGCATGGTCGCCAGCAGCACAAGGATTTCGCCAGTGTTGAAATTCAATTTTGGTAACCCCAAAGTGAGGTTGCCGATAAAGAGCAGCGCGAGTGCGGCAATTTGTGTAAAGCCCAGACGTTCCTTCAAGGTAGGTAACGCGAGGAGCGCAACCCACAGGAAAAGGGTTTTATGGATGAAGGCGGCGTTGAGCGCGGGGATCATGGCAAGGCCCGTGAAATAGAGGATAAAAGGCACGCAGCCGCCGATAGCAGCGATGAAGAATAATTGCACTATTTGCAGGCGGTTGAGTTTTTTTAGCTCACCATATCTTTTCAAAAGTACGATAGCGCAGACCAGAACCACGCCCACCAGCGCATTTTTCAGCGTGGTAAAAAGGAGCGGGTCATTAAGTGCAGTAACCGCAATTTTCGTTACAAAATTGTTGATTCCAGAGAAGAAAGCGGTCGCGAGTGCGAGCGTTATACCTTTTGATATGGTAGTCATAAGTTGTTTGCAGTATATCATCTTTTTTGGTACCTGAATACTTTGTTTGTGCCAATGGTGATGGTTGAATTTGCATCGAACGAAGCACGCACAGCGATTTTTTCCGCGTCAAGCCAGTAGGAGTTTATGACGAAATATGCGCGGCGAACGTCCACAAGATCCATAGCCTGTTCCATCGTCATGCGTGATGTTTCTTGATAGACCATGGTAAGGTAGTATTGGTAGAGGGGTGATGATGTAGGGATAGGATAATAGAATATATTTTGGCAGTTTGCAGTTTGACAGTTTTTCAGTTTAAAGTATTGTTTGAAACCGAATTCCTGCAGGGCGGCGGCTGCAACGGATTGGTTGGAAAGTACGATATATGGCTCATTCTTCGCGTCGTCATTGATCCAATGCACCGTGTCATTATCTGTTTGTGATACTGAATACGCGCGGCTTTTTGCGAAGGCGTCCACGCGGGGATAGGTGTAGTAGAAAGAAATGGTGATGAGGAAGGTGAGTATTGCACTATAGAGGAGAACAGCTTTGATTCCAGTTCGGGGGTGGACAATTTTATAGGAGAAGATATGAGAGATAAATCGGTTGAGCGCTATAAGGAAGAGGGGGAGGAGGGTGAGGCCGATGAGTTCGAGGATGCGTTCGGTAAATTCCGGCCGTTCATACGCGATCATGGCAGTGAGAGGGAGTTTGCGGATAAAAAGATAGTTTATGAATAGCACCAACGCCGTGAGCCAGATAATGAGTGGATAGATATATTGTTTGCGGCGCAGGAGCACGTATGTTCCCGTTGACGTGGCGATGAAGAAAATAACCGGCAGCGCGCGCATCCAGAGCTCTCCGGTATGTGCAAGAGAGAGGAAAGGAATATAACGAGGGAAGAGGTTGGGAGGCGGGAGTATGTCGGGAGAAAATAGGACCGTACCCCCATACCATCTATTTGCGGTAATAATCGCAGCAGGTAGCCCAAGAGCGCCTGCGATGCTTATACATATAAATGCGATACGGGAAACGAGAGATTTGGTATATCGCGTGAGGGCAAGAAAGGTGAGAAAGACAAGTGCAGGAATGCCGGTGAGAGGATGAATGAACAAGATTGATATTCCTAAGACCCACAGAAACGTGAGAGGGAGGTAGCGTTTGAGGTAGGTGAATGAAAGCAGAACAAGTATGAGGTAGAAGAGGTTTGCGAGCGATTGCGGCACCGTGGCAATGAAGAGAGAGGAAGGGAGAATGAGGAGGGCGAGTGCAGTAAAGAGGTAGTGGTGAGTATTTAATTGATAGTTTTTGAGCGTGAGGAAAACCACAAGGGGGAGGAGGATGCTAGCCAAAACGGGAAGAAGCCAGAGGTCAATGAGGAAAAAAGGGATCGCGGTTACTTTTGAGAAGAACACGACAAGGATATATTGCCCAAGATAAGAAAGAGGAGGAGGGGTAAGGGTGCCGATTTCAAAGATTATTTTTTCTGCGGCACGGTGGACAAAGGGATCAAAACCGTAGCCGATGCGGTAGACGAGAAGCGCGAGAGAGAGGGTGAGGAAAAAGTGGAGAATAATAAAAATAATATTGATAATGGGATAAAATGCGAAATTCGTTCGGGAATTGACAATTTTATCCGGCGCCGCGATCTCACAGCTTGATGCGCCAGAACGCCTCAAAGATTGCAATTCCCTCACTGTATCTACTGGCCGCATTTTTTCCTTATAAGAGAAAAGAAAAAAAAGAATAAAGGAAGCGAGCGCGTAGAGGTAAAGAAGGGAGTGGGGGAGCGCTTCCCAAGGGGTGCGGATTGGGGCGTCGGTGCGGTGATGGAGAATGATAATTATGGCATATGCGAAGAGAGCAAGGTAGGCGAGAGTAAGGATCGTGGGGATGAGGTAATTTTTTATTTGAAATAAAGATGCAATTTGGTTTGATGCGGATTGAGTGTCAGGGGGCGTTTGGTTTTTGGTACGAGATGGAAGTACAATCCCTGCAAGTGGAATGAGGATTACCATTGCGGTAATGACAAAATCATTGAATATGAGGAGGCGAAAATATGTGGCACCGGCGAGAATGATAAGGATAAGCACGGTGAGGAGACCTAGCGTCATCTGTTCGATTGGTGTTCGCGTGGGCGCGAAGACGCTGCCCCACCGCGCGCAGGAAATCATGAGCCAAATAAGCGCAAAAAGTATGCCCGCGATGAGCGAATGGAAAAAGAAAAGGTTAAGCACCAGCGCGAGAGGAATGAGAAGGATAATAATTGTTTTCACGACACGAGACATCTGCAGCATGGATTAAGTGTAGCAGCAGTGCGGGGGGTAGTGCAAAGAGTATGAGGATTAAAAAGAACCTTAGGAGGCTCAAGGAGGAATGGAATTAAAGTCGTGCGTTTCCTTCATTGCTGAATGTCCAGTAATACCTCGATTGTTATACGTCCCGAACGAAACGAAGTGTAGTGAGAGTGCAGCGTGGTCGGAGCGAAGCGGAGTGAGTCGAGAAAAGAGCGTTCATAATAAAAGGGGCAAAACTTTTACTTCAATGTATAATCCCAACCCGGTTGCCATGCTTTTGTTTTTCTCCAATCATCAGCAAAAGCCTGCTCCCAAGTTTTATTTTTCAATAATACATCTAGAGCTAACTGCGGGGCTTTGTGCGCAACAATGGCAACCGACTTTCCATCATAATTTTTCTTCAAAAAATCAAGAAAATCATTTATTCTCTCTTTGACGTCTTCATAGGATTCGCCGTCAAGAAATCTCCTCGTTATATGTTGCTCTTGTAGGGGTTCAACAATTTCAGAGGGCTGTGCATTATATTTTCCATAATTACACTCTCTCAAACGCTTATCAGGAATTATTTTGACTTTATCTTTGAAAGTTAATTCAGCGGAATGCACAGCCCGTTTTAAGTCAGAGCAGAAAACAACATCAAAATGTTTATTTTTGATTTTATCCCGCAATTCAATTGATTGTTGAACTCCTAACTTAGAAAGTTCTACATCAGACCAGCCAGAGGAGATTTCCTGTTCATTATCAATTGTAGTGCCATGAACAAAATAAGTGATTTTCGTTACCATAATACTATTGAAAAATTATGATACTTAAAAGTTTTGCCCCAAAATTTTTTATAGCTGTTTTCTCGATTTCGTTTAACGTTTCGGGCTATACGAAGTTGGCGTAGCCAATTTGGGTGAACGAGCCTGCAAGGCGAGTGAACCGCATAGCCCGTGTTAGGCGCGCCGCAGGCCAAGCCAGAGTGCAACGGCCCAGAGGGCTGGCACAGAGTTTGGATTTTGGCGTCATTAAACATTCACTCCTAAAGAAACCAATTCTTTTTTTAGTTGATAAATATCTTTGAATAAAATTCCTTTTATTCCAAGTGAATTCGCAATATCTACGAATTTTTGAATATCATCGATAAAAATACATTCTTCTGCATTGAGCTGATTTCTGTTTAATGCAAGTTGAAATATTTCAGGAGTATCCTTTGAAAGATGTATTTCGTTTGAATTAAGTACATCATCAAAATTTTCAAACAAGCCTCTCTTTTTATTAATATCTACATGGGGTTTGATAGTATTAGAAATTAAAATCATTTTGTAGGTTTTATGTAGTCTCTTGATTAAATCAATGACATCTTTGTTTACTTTTGTGGTTTCCTCATATCCTTTTGTCCACAATTTTTGAGGAATGATGTCAGGATTAACGCCTTCAGACTCAGCAAGCCTTTTCCAATACTCAGATTCAGATATTTCACCTTTACAAAGAAGTCCTGCAAAATGATTTATCTTTTTCCAAAACTCTTGTTTATCCTTTGGTTTGAAAATTTTTGCGAATTCATCTAATTGATCACCCTGTTCAATGATCACTCCACCAGCATCGAACATTATTGCTTTAATCATTTTCATAAAAAGAATTGGTTTAGTAATTTAAAAACTTTTTGTTAAGCCAAAATCCAAATTGCGCCTAACGTTTCGGCGTATGTGAAGTCCTGCGCAACGGAGTGGAGCAGGATTTGGGCGCAGCAAAAAACTGAATTGCCACCTTCCCAAGTGCGGAGAGCAGGGGAGTCGAACCCCATTCGCTTGAGGGCGAACCGTTGGGATATCAAGCCACGACGCCTCCTCGGCGCTTTACTCTCCATGCTCTTCCGCACTTGCATTATACCACACAAATATCAAAAAACGCCCCCTTTTGGGGACGCTCTTGTTGGTTCACCTCAAGTTATGAGGTTCCGTGGACTTGATATCCTAGTATCACTATAAGCGCGCTGACGGCAAATGTCAAGGGGCGTTATCCACAAGGAAATAAAAGCAATTCAGTTTTTCTGCGTAGCCGCATACGCCGTGTTATGTGCCGTAGTGAAAAGCACATTTGCGATAGCAAATGTATATTTTGGTAATTTACGGATTTTCCTTTCTTCGTTTTTCTCTCATAACTTGATCCTCTCTTTCCTTTAATCTTTCGTAGTCAATCTTTATTGATACGATCCCTGTTAACCTTTGTTTTAGATCCTGATAACGTTTCCGAGTATGCGAAGTTCGCTTTCCGGATTTATTGAATTAAATTTGTTAATTAGCTTGAATATATTTTATCGCGCTATTACTTGATTTACAACCAGATGGAGAAAAGCGAATTTGGGAGAAGGACAGAGGCACTCCTTAATTTATTAAAAAACGCCTTTGTCCTGAACCGCATACTCGGTGTTAGACGATGTAAATTCCAAATTTTTTTTCAGGATAGGATATGAATTCCAAATTCCTTTAGCGACTCGGATAAATCGAAAAGCGGCAAACCCATAACGTTGAAAAAATCACCGTCTATTTTTTTAACAATAACTGCGCCAATACCTTGGATGGCAAATGCGCCAGCCTTGTCCAACGGCTCTTTGGTTTTAACATAACCAGCGATTTCATCATCGGTTAAATCCTTGATATACACCTTGGTTTCGATAGCCCTCGAGACCTTTTTATTATCAGCCGTGTCAATTATGGTAAAGCCTGTTATCACCGATATGGGTTTGCCGCTTATCCTTTTTAACATTAGAGTCGCATCTTCTTCGGTATGTGGTTTACCGAGCAGATCATCACCAAGAGCGATAAAAGTATCAGCACCGATAATGATGTGGTTGGGAAATTGCGAGACAACCGCTTTCGCTTTTCCAGCCGATAAGACCTTGGCAAGTTCCAAGGGTTTTAATTTGGAATTCATATCCTCTTCATAACTACTAGAGGCAGTTTGAAATTCCAGACCAAGCTTTTCCATTAATTCTTTACGTCGGGGCGATGTAGATGCGAGTATTATTGATTTCATATGAGAAAAAATTTGAAATTTATTTCGTCTAACGTATCCGCATATCTGAAGTTTTGGCCTTTTCCTCGTTTTCCACAACAGAGGCATTGACAGCTCTTACAGGTGTGATATAGTGCCTAATGAAAAAGGCTTTTGGCCGTGGTTTATATACCACAACTTGGTCGAAGGTCTTTTTCATTTTTGTTCAGGAAAGACTGACATGAGCCACTTTTGGCCTGTATTTTCATCTTCTTTAATCTGCACGAAAAAGCGTTCATTGTCGGGTGTGATTCCAATAAAACGGTGTAGGATTTCACTGCGCCGGTTAGGGTTTCTCTTGGAGATTGGTTCCAAGCGAGAGTCTCGTATTAGTTCAATAGCACAGGGGAAGTACTTCGCCCGCCGAGTTTTGTCACCAATGTTTTCTTTTTCGTGCAGATGATGCCAAAATAATTCAAGGAAGATTTTCTGCTTGTTAAAGTGCGCTGACCGCACATATGGTCGGCGTTTTGTTTTGCTCTTGATTTCCTTATACAGGCCAAAAGCCTTTTTCGATACTTGTCGCCAGTGAGTACCTGGAAGTTTGCGAGTTTTTGTTTTGTACGCTGGCAGGTCTTCGTTCATGAAGTCATTCTACCATTCCCGGAAGGAAAAGGCCAAAATTTGCGTGAGCCCCGAGCCGAGGGCGAACCAGATATACCGTGTTAAGTGATCCGACGAGCCGCTTCAATATTAAATTCAAATAATAGAAAAGGCGAGGAGAGTGCAGCGGGGCAAGGCTGACTGCCTTACCCCGTTCATAGAAGTTCTGAACTCTGATAGAGTACATTGTTCTTAAATGCAACAACCGTCGAGCAGTCAGCCGCAGAGTAGCAAAAATATCTCTCTACCTTAATGTAAAATTTTGGCAATTTTTTAAGAGGCTTCTTCGCTACTCTCTACAGTAATATTAACCTCCAGTGTTGCTGAGGTAGAACGCATACGTGTTGTTGGAGATAGCACAGTATCAATATTTTTTTTCAATTTCGCATGCTTTTCGTCCTGTTCTTCTATTTCCCATCCCTTACTTTCATATTCGGCAATAAGTACGCTCATCTCTTCTTTTGTTGATACTATGCGGTCGTGATTTTTTAATGACTCTGGACCCAATTGGTCAAGTGTTTTTTTGTTGGCCCGGTTGGAAAATCTCCTCCGAATTTTTGATCTGGTGTAGACATAGTTATTTTGCTAGTGATTAATATGGTTTATGGGGACCTTTATCAAAAATTGCCAAAAATTCTAATAAAAATCAAGAGAAATATTTTTTTTGCTATTTCACTTAACGTATCGGGATAAAAGAAGTTTTGCGGAGTGAAACGGAGCAAAATTTGGGTGAGCCCCGAGCTGAGGGGCGAACCTTTTATCCCGTGTTATGTGCCCCGAGTGGAGCGTAGCGGAACGAGAGCGCAGCGTGGCCGAGCGACGTTAGGAGCGAGGAGTGCCCTTCGTTCGTCGTCTTTATTATTATAAACCTTTACCGGAGTTAATAACAATGATTTTATCTTCCTTTTTTATTTTCAAATCAGGCAACACCCCAAATACAATAGCGCTGGAAGGCTCACATTTGATGTGTTTTTTGGCAAGTGAGTAGGCTTGTTTTGTTTCTTCTTCTGATAGCCTGATTACTTTGTGTTTGTGCCAAAATATAGATCTCATTTTTTGGGCGTAAGGTGTCCAAGGAGTGTGAAGTTTGTCTGCGAACGATGGACTGCTTTTTGGCGCAACACCAATAAGCGTGGTATTCAGTTTGTACTTTTTTATTCCGTTAAACAAGCCTACGAACGCCTCGCCACTACCCACTTGCGTGATTAAAAAATTTGGCCTGCCGTCTTTAATTTCTTTGATGATGTCCTCATATGCTTCGTGCCAGCCATTAGTTACGTCCCAAATGACTTCCTCGTTAGTTTCTCTCGCCAAAGAAATAACCTCTTCAGGTTTGAGTATGCGAGATGACAAATCAACCTGAATCACTTTGTAAGAAACGGCGACAAGTTTTTTGTAAATAGTGGCAGGAAGTTTTTTATCAACAATACATACAACTTTGAGATTGGAGCCGTTGGCAAATTTGGCGAGAGAAACGCCAGCATTTCCGGACGTGATGAGCGCCAACTTATCAATATGTTCATCCAGCGCTTTCTTGACGATAGCTTCGGAGCGCCTATCTTTGTATGTGCCAAACGGATTTTTGGATTCGTCTTTAATAAAAAGATTAGGCAGGCCAAATTTTTTACAAAAATATTTTTCCTTAATTAAAGGGATGTTGCCTGATTTATATTTCATAATGATAAAATCATTGTGTCGTTGTATATAAATTTACCTGTGAAACTGGCACTAAGGACGAAGGGCATTGCACATAACGTTCGCGTGTATGAGAAGTTTCGCCTACTTCCTTATAATTTTATCAATAGAGGAGGCGAAATTTGGGTGAAAGAAAAAGTGCAACCTTTGAAAATTATTAACGCACTTTTTCTTGAACCTCATACACGCTGTTGTGCGATGTAATTTAAAAATCTCACTTCTTATTTTAACAATTTATTTCTTCCTCGTTTTATCTGCTCAATACATTTTTCTTTCAGTATGCCTGTTTCAATATGCAATTTATGTTTTGATTTTTTCGCGACATCAAAAACAGTCAAATACGGATCCATGTTCTTTTCGCTAGGCGCGCCAAAATAAAAAAAAGTAATTCCCGCCTTAATCGCAGCTGACATACACATCGAACATGATTCAGCATTGCTAAAAAGGCAATATTCTTCCAAGACCCTGGTTTTAAATTTCTTGCCAGCTTTTCTCAAGAGGTTGATTTCAGCGTGAGCGGTCGGGTCACAATCAGTTTTGGAAGTATTATGAGCCACTTCAACTATATTGCCTTTTTTATCTGTTAATACAGCACCGAATGGGGAATTACTTTTTTTTATTCCTTTTTCAGCTTCATTCATTGCGCGCCGAATTAAATTTTCCTTAGTTTGTTTATTCATATTCGAGAGAGGAAGAAATAAATTGTTTTTTATAAAGGAGATTTTTAAATTATTTCGCACAACGTTCGCGCATATCTGATGTTTGCGGCTGGTATAATATAACGCCGTCAGGCGTTTTACCAGCCGCAAATATGGGCGGAGGCTTGGCTAACGCCAAGCCGTAGCCAGATATGCGCTGTTGTACGATGTAATGAAAAGTTTTATTTTGCGACAGCAAAATTCAGAGTAATTTTTTATTTTTTTCTCTATCAATCACGTACGCCATCCCCAGTGTAATTATTGGAATCATTAAGTATGTTAAGCCAATATCAGCAATGTAATTGATGAGGCTCATGTGCATTGGACTGTCAGGCATAAAAAGGATAAGGTCAATCACTAAATTGATTAGCAAAAAGATTATGCCAAGCTTAGCCCCTTCTGCCTTTATATTTTTGTCTATGTTCTTGAAATACAAATAAGTGAAGGTGACAACGGTAATTGTGATGATCAGTGGCATGATCGATTCAAAAAGCGGTCGATTGGATTCGTGGATTGGAAACATTAAAAATGCCACAATGAATGTCAATAACCAAACCAAAAAGCCAAAAAGAATTGATTTTTTGAGTGATTGCATAGATTTATAATTAAGTTATTTTCTAAACGGTTGACGTATAATTGTCTTTAATTTTGTTGGTGCAGTCTTTCGTGGATCACTCAAGTATATCTCGTGATGTTTTTGCGTCAACGAACCTCCTTGTGCTTTGATAAAGTTATATATTTTATAAAGTTATATATTTTATCGATTGTTGTTTTTTCATTTGCGTAAGGTCCGATATATAAAATCTGCGCTGAGAGTCCTTCATCTAAAGTCTCAAATTTTTCGCGCCAAGCTAAACTTCTGCTTATCCAGTTAGTGAAAGTCCAACCATAAGAAAGGTAAGCCGCCGCTTATGAACCAAACGCTGCACCACAGAGAGCAATCTCTGGACGTGAAGCCAGCGCTAGGGGATGCCAGGCCGTAAGGCAATAAGCCTTATCGAGGCAATGCTTGAAGGGATTGAGCTACGAAAGGATACATAATTCCAGAGGCCGAGACGTTGAAATTCGTTGAAGGCAGCATTTCCATCGTCGGCGATGAAGGCAAGACGGTGGGAACTCTGGTGGAGTCTTAGACCACGGCATGGTATCATAAGGATAACAGGGGAACTTGGGAGAGCCTGCAGGTTCCATGATGAGGTAGGCGATGACAAGCCTGAAAACGGCAAGGAATCGCCAACGGCTTGCAGGCGGTCGGACTCGCTCATAGTAGCGGTGAAGCAGGGTAATGCCTGTGGAGCGAAGGGGCGGGCGGACAGACCGCAGGGGTATCGAGGAACTGTCCCCATTCTCTGAAATGGACTTGGACAGGCAACGGAACGATACTCAGACATTGCATAAGCAAGAGGTCTGTCCGACGAGCCGTATGCGGGAAATCCGCACGTACGGTTCTGTGAGGGGATTGGCAGTGTCATCTGATGCATAGATGTGGCTGTCAGTTCTACTCGGCATTTTGCTTAATCCGGGTAAATTCTTTTTGGCTTTTATCTCTTCGACCGCTTTTTGAAAAATTTTTTGAGTAATAAAATCCGGCTGCATAATCATAGCCTTCCATAGCCAGTTGCTTTTAGCATCGAGTGAAAATTTACGCATATCTTCAGCCCACCAAAGCCCCTCCAGCGGCATGACGGCATAATCTTTGCCGGGCTCTTTTTTGGCAGTGAATTTAATTTTGTAAGCAACTGAATACAGAGCTTCGATGGACTCTTGATATTCTTGAGATGTGTTGGGGTCACCTTTTCCGTCTATACTCAAAAAATTTAATTTTGGCACTTTTACTGTAGAAATTTCTTTGGCAGAAGGGGCGTACAGCTCTTTTAATTTTTTTTGAGATCGATTTTATTCGGCATAGGTTTTAGAGAAAAAAATAAAAAATTACTCTGAAAAATTCCTGAAGGGAATTTTAAAACTTTTCATTATTTCGTACAACGTTCGGGTGTATCTGAAGTCCCGCACTAATTTTGATTGTTAAAAGTTTATTTAACAAAAACAAAAAATCGTGTTTAATTTCAGACTCCGCCCGAATACCACAATAAAATTAGTGCGGGATTTGGGCGGAGGGAAATTGGCACTCCTTAAGGATTTAAT
The DNA here is from genome assembly GCA_040757655.1 of Patescibacteria group bacterium. Lineage (GTDB taxonomy): Bacteria > Patescibacteriota > Patescibacteriia > 2-02-FULL-49-11 > 2-02-FULL-49-11 > 2-02-FULL-49-11. The sequence continues at coordinate 32,454 of JBFLWV010000033.1, forward strand.
TTGCGTCAATTTCCCGAGCCGGATACACGCTGTTATGTGATGTAGCCAGAAATTTCTATTCCTTAATGTATTTTTTGGCAATTTATTTCAAACCAGTTCCACCCTTTACTTTATCTCCACCTGTTCGGCAATAGTCATTAATAACTCGCCATGCGTTATCAAAACAACTATTGAATAATGCGTACTGCCTGTCTCTCTCCTTCTTTGAATCCTCGTCATATATTGCATAAAATAATTCACGTATTTGCGTTTGTATTTTACTGATTATACTTTTTTTTCGATTTGTTTATTTTCTAATAAGTCCTTAAGTATTGTCGCTTTGCTTATTGTGTCTACTCTCAATTTATATTCTTGTTCGTTGAAACCAAAACAACCGCCCTGTTCTTCTAGTGATTGGAGACGCTGCTTATAATCTGTTAGCTTGTTCTCGAGTTTTTGAATGAGCTGTTGGTTGTTTGGTAAGATAATTTTGTTTTCTATTGTTATTTCTGAATTTCTTTGTAATGTTTCCATACGTTATATTTAATTCGTTAATTTGTAAATTACGCCACAAGCTATGTTCGACCTGAAATAAATTGCCAAAAAATTCTAAAAAATAGTAAATCTGCCCTGTGGCAGAGACCACAGGGCGTTAAAGCTCGAATAGTCTCAACTGCTTAAGATTATGCTCTCGACCTTGCTGTTTGATATAGTTTTCAATGATGTGCTTATTCCCTTTCCCACT
>JBFLWV010000034.1:0-13277 GCA_040757655.1 Patescibacteria group bacterium
GTGGATGACCGCGCTATGCTCATTGCCTGCGGACTCTGGAACTACCATCTGGATGCAACCAGCTGTTAATTCCAGAATCTGGAGGAGGGCGTTCCTGTTAGATTATTATTTCGCAACTACTCTATTGTGTCCTTCGATAAGTGAAAGAAACAATTCAGAACAACCAGTCTATGATATAGGCAGTAATTGCGTAGGATATGAGGACAATGACGAGTCCGACTCCCGCACTTTCAATGGTACCTTTTGCCTGGGTGACGATCTCTTCATTGCCCCGCGCAGTCATCCATTTGAAGCCCCCGTATACCATTAATACAAGAAAGATGACGCCCACTAAGGCGAGAATATCGCGGATGATGAGGCCGATGGTTTGGGGAAGGGGGGCGGTGGTATTAAGGCCGACGTAGTCGGCCATCTGCTTAACGCAGTAGGGGTCATTGCCCGGCGTGCCGCACTCCGCGAACGCCACGAGCGGTACCGTGAGTACCGCGATTGTGAAAGCCCCTGTGAGGATGGCTCGGAAAGGGGTGCACCGCAGCATAGAAGGTACCGCTCGTGTTAAATGTGTAGTGTTGCAGTTGTTAGGTCGACTGTTCCAGTACGGAGAATACGAACCGTGTGATTGCAAAGGCGACAAAGATGATGATAAGGCCGACGACACCCTGACCAATCGCTTTTTTCCCCGCTTCTACTCCTTCCTCGTTGCCTCCTGCAGTCATCCATTTAAAGCCGCCCATAAGGATGATGACGAGCGCGACGATGCCAAGGATGCCAAGCGCGATATTGATGATTTGCGCGATCGTGGCGCGGACATCGCGTGTGCCAAGGCCGGCGCCGGTGCCGTAGAATACGCCAAAGCGGTCAGTTTGCGCGCCCACTAATGTTGGCACGAGAACCGCGGCGGTCGTTACCGCTCCTGCGATGAGATGTTTGCCGAGCGTGCGATAGTTCATAAAATAACGCATTTCAGTATTGAAACGGGAGGAGCGCTCCCTTATTGTGTTTTCGCGATTTTCTCGAAAAATCGTCGACCTTTGTGGATAATTACGATTTGTTAGTAAATTTTGTGCTGTGCCCGCCTAAATTTTATCTTGATACACTTTTTCTATGGAAAGAGCACTTTTGCGCATATAATAGAGCCTTCTCCCCTTATGATATGGATAAAAATTTAGGCGGGCTGTGGATATTATACGATATTTTGTACGTAATAAGCAATGTAGCGGATGTTTTATGGGGAAGTGGTAAGGTTCGTCGAGCTGGTAAAGACTTTGAAGATAAAGCTCAAGGCGACGTAGGAGCCGATGACCACAATAGATCCTACCAGTGCCCACACGGCCGTGTCTCTGCCCTTTTTCACCTGTTCAGGGTTGCCTGCGGAGATCACCCAATAGATGGCGCCCACCAAAAACATCATGAGCGCGACCGCACCTGTTAAGGGCAGCACCGTGGTGATAAAGCGGCCAACCAAGGTTGCGACGTCAGGATCATCGAGCCCCACAGGATTGCAGATTTCCTTCGTGCAGTCTTTTGCTAATACTGCGAAAGGGTTAAGGATCACCAATAATCCCATGGCGATGAGTCCTGTGGCCTTGCGTTTCAAGTTCATACTAAGGTTTGTAGAAGGCTTTCTGCAGCCCTTGGAAGAATACATCAAGGATGGCAAAAGAGACGGCCGCAAGCGCGAGCCCCAAAAATGCCCACACGATCATGCCCTTGCCCTTTTCCACTGATTCGCTGTTTCCTCCTGCGGTCATCCAGCGTACTGCGCCGAGAATAACCATCACGAACGAGACAACCCCCACCAACCCCATAATCATCTGCAGCATGGTGCCTAAGAGTTCCAAAAGTCCGCCCTTCAGATTGAAGAAGGGATGGCAGAGTTCGCCTTCGCCGCATTTGGTGATTACGGAAGGGCCGGTTTGAGCGGAAACAACAAATGGCAAGATTATGGAAAGGAGAGAGATTACCGCTGCGATAGTCGTCGCGCTCATTTTCCGTTGATGGTACATAGAGGGTATCTCAAATCTTAGAACTCAAAACGCAAAGCCACAACTCAAATCTAAAGATCTACGGTTTTGAGATATGGTTTTGAGATTTGACATTTAAGTTTTGAGTTAATACTAAGGCGTCTAATAAATTGCAGATATAGGTAGAGTTATGTTATTTGAGTCATTATAAAGTCTGGTTTATCTGCTGTGCGCAGAAGTTGATCGCATCGTTCACGGTTTTCGAGCTGTCCACCACCGCATCAATCATTGTCCGCATTGCCGTTTCCATAGCAGCGGGATTGCGGCCGCGGTACCAGGTTTGGGCGGTGAAGAGTTGGTTCACGAAGGGTTTAAGATCAGGATCTTCTGCATACCTTTGGATGAGGCTCCGGAGCGCAGGGGGCTTGCGCGCGCGGTCAAGATAGGCAGTCGCATGTTCCGGACTTGTGGCAAAGAGCACCAGATCCCACGCGATTGCCTGATGGGATGAGCGCTTCGCCACGCTCGCGAGCCAGTAATTGGCAAAATTAATCTCTTTCCTTCCCGCATCCGTGCCGTCGCTATTGAGATGCGGCACGGGCGCGATGCCAATGTCAATTTTTGGCCCCTGCGTCCGCAGGTAGGGAAGCTGGTAGGAATACCCCAGAAACATTCCCAGCCGCCCTGTGGCGAAAAGGGTCTGCGCCTCTTCGAGCGTGCTGTTCCACGTGTAGACTTCTTTGGTGGGTTTGGCGAAATCAGTGTAGAAACGCAGGGCATCAGCCCCGGGGGAGAACAGTTCCCCGCTCTCAAGCCATACTCCCTCATGGAAGCCCGTGCGTCCTTCTTTCATCATCTGTGTGCCGGTTTGGAGCATGAGGAGGGTGAGGATGTCTACGCTCCGGTTGTTGTTGGCGCTTCCCCCAAGATTTATGCCGGATTGCAGCAGTGTGCCCGCGGTGTCAAGGATCGTGAGTTTTTTCACCATGTCTTTTACCTCGGTCCACGTTTTTGGTGGCGTGGTTATCTTCGCCTGATCAAAGAGTTCATGGTTGTAAAAAAGCCCTAGTGTATCCACAGAGAGCGGGAGGCCCACGATCGCATTATTCCGTACCGCGTCATTGAGCACCGCGCTCACGAACCGTTCCTTCACGTCTTGGGGGGTCAGCGTTTTCGTTTCGCGGTAGACCGCGGCGCTCTTTTCGATCCCTTTTTCGGGGTTTAAGAGCACGGGCATCTTAATCGTTGCGGGCAGGGGTGCGATCTTTGGCTCATATTTGCTCGTCCAGGTATTGTGGATGAAGAAAATATCAGGCCCTTGTTCTTCTGCCCACCCTTCCAGCAGCGCGCGTTCGTATTCTTCATAGCGAAGTTTCCTATATGTAATGCTCACGTTGGGATGAAGGCTTTGGTAGGCGTTGAAGAGGTCTGTAAACATATCTGAATCGTCAAAGACCCCCCACCACTGGATGCGCACCGGTTGTTTAATTTCGCGCACTGCGGCAAGGTCGCCCTGCTTGCAGCCGAAGCCAGATAGGAAAATAAGGAACGTAGCGCTCAAGAGGAAAAAAGTTTTTGAGAGGAATTTTCTTATATTCATGGGTTTAATCCAAAGTCCAAAATCCAAATATCAAAATGGAATCTAAAATTATAAATTTTGGTATATCATTTTGGATTTTGGGATTTGGGTTTTACATTTGCAGCCATTCGGCTTTTCAGGAAGCGGCTAAGGGGTTGTTTGAATTCTTTTCGTTGTAATGCGAAGTCTATATTTGCCTTCACCCACCCGAGGGTGGAGCCGAGGTCGTAGTAGGCCCCCTCAATCAAACAGGCATATACTGGACGACGTTGAGCGAGCGCCATGAGAGCGTCCACGAGCCAAATTTCTCCACCCCGCCCCGGTTTGGTGCGCGCGAGTATTGGGAAGATGTCAGGCGTGAGGATATAGCCGCCGTGGGACGCAAGGCGGGAGCGGGTGGTACGCGGGCCTGGTTTTTCAACCACTGTGCGCACCTGGTATACGTGTGGCTCGATTTTTATTCCTTCGATAATACCGTATCGTTTCGTGCCCGCACTATCCGTTGGATACGCCGTGATGACCGGATCAGTGTATGTTTCATATACCTTCATGAGCTGTTTCAAGTGTGGCGTGGGACCGATAAACAAATCATCTCCCCACACCACGGCAAATGGCTCCTCACCAATGAGGTGGCGGGCATTGAGCACCGGCGTACCGTTGCCATAGGGCCCCCTTTGGCGGAGGTAGACAAAATGGGCGAGCGAGGATATTTTTTTTAACTGTTGAAGCTCTTGTGTTTTCTTCTTTTGTGTAAGCCACTGCTCGAGTTCTCTATTGGTGTCGAAATGGTCTTCCGCCGCCCGTTTATTCTGGTTGGTAACGAAGATAATATCAGTAATGCCAGAAGCTACCGCTTCTTCTACGATGTACTGCAGGATTGGTTTATCAACAATCGGCAGCATTTCCTTCGGGAGCGCTTTGGTCGCGGGTAAAAAGCGCGTGCCCCATCCTGCAATGGGAATAATGAGTTTAGACACTCTTTTCTGTGTCATATCACTTACTAGTGTAGCAGAAAGAGGCGTATTATGGAACCCGCGTAAGGGTCAATTACATGGGGCGCAGTACATATCTACTCTGTGAGCGCGCCTATCACTACGATAAGGTAGATGCCAATGGTATTGAGGAGGAATGAGAGTGGTATGAGTTTGTGTACGTTATAGTGGTAGTAGCTGAATATAGCGATGCCGAATTCGTCAGGCAGCGGCGAGAGGATGATGAGCGAGCCGATGACCGGACCTAGCCACAGGAATGCTTTTGAGCGCAGTACGTTTTTCGGATGGAGATGCGAGAGGTGGTGCTCAACAAAGAACAATTGGATTTCGGAAAATAAATTGTCACGGAAGAAACGGAAGAGGAATAGGTCCGCGCACATGGTGCCTGCGCCGCCTACCAACGCGGCAAGGAGTGGATGCATGGTTTCGCCGATATAAAAGAAGGTCACCGTCGCGATTGCCACGGTGAATGTTGAGGAGAAGAATATGCCTGCAAAGAACGCGCCGATATAGCCGTACGCGCCCAAGCGGTGAATCAAGGCGGCGAAGGCGTCTATTTGGGTTAAGATCACGGCAACAAGAATGCCAAGAGCAGCAAAAAGCAAATTGGGATATTTGAGGCGCATATCAGATATCAGATTCTTGCGACGATTCTTGTTTCATGGCAAGTCGTAATTCTCTTCCCTTCGTGAGCTGCATGATGCGTGCAATGGTGAGCCAGAGGATATAGAGATCAAGCCCCAGCGTCGCGTTTTTACTGTAAAAGACGTCATATTTAGCACTTTCTCTTTCGATCTTTTTTCCCGAACCGCGTACCGCGGCAAGGTTCGAGAGTGATTTCGGTGTCATATTATATCCAGATTCAAACGCGCTGAACATATCATCATTAAGTGGAGGCACGTTTACCAAATCACCATGTTGCCCTTCGGTTAAGAAACGGAGCGCTTGGGGCCGTGTGGGGCGAATGCCCACCATTGAAAGTGTCCCTCGCACCACTTGCCAGAGTTGCGGGAGTTCGTCAATTTTATATTTTCGGAGCGTCATTCCTAATTTTGTAACCCGCGGATCCATTGCTTCACTCCTGCCAGTTACTGCTTTCGCTTCATCGCACTGTTCCGCATCAGGACGCATGCTCCTCACCTTCCATAAACGTATCATTTCTGGATCCTGTGTTTCTGTCGGCAATGTCTGATAGCGTTCTTGTATAAAAAATGCACTTCCACCATCCTCAAGCTTTTTTACAAGTCCCGCTACAAGAAAAAAGGGAGTGGTAATGACTGCCGCGGGCACTGCAATTGAGAGGTCAAGGAATCTTTTAATACCACTGTTAAGGTATGCTTCCCCCTTTTCAGGAGAGATGATGTGGCATAGCTTTGCGAGCACGCTCTTCTCGCTTCGCAACATCCTATCGAGTTTCTCAACGAGACGTCCTAGTTCTTCTTGTACGGGGTGTTCAGGCAAAGGCTCACACGGAATAGATCCTGTTTCCTTCTCCATAAGGTACGTATTTACATCTCCTTAGAGCATATCATCGAGAAGGTGATATAGTAAGGAAACTCTTTGTTCTTGCTCCTCTCTCGGCATATTAGCCGCGGCGATGTCTGCGAGGAGCGTGCCGAGGATGCGCTCTATCAGACTCGCGGCGATCAGACGGGAGTAATTTTTTACTTTCAATTTTTTCGCAATAGGTTCCAGTACCTTAATCCATTCCTCTATTCCCTTTTTCCACTTCCTATATGGCAGTCGCCAATCAGCAGACATGATCCAGTCAGCCCAGATGATAAATGCAAATTCATATCCTTCGGGATACAAATGCGTATGCGCGAAATCCGTGAGGTAATAGTAGTCCTTGTTTTTCAGCTTATAAAGTTCATGCGGTTTAAAGTGTCCGTGGCACCAGATCATGGGGCACGTTTTGAATCGTCTCTGGATGCATCGGAGCGCTTGATGGTACCGTGGAAGAAATGTATGAGGATGAAGCACAGGATTTCTTCTCGCGCTCTCTCGTGCTGTCGCAAGTGCGAACCAGCGGTTGACACGATAGAGGTGGAATTCATCAGCTGGCAGCCGTTCCGCAAGCGTGAGGGAACGCGTGGGTTTGCGGGGGAAATGGGTTCTATATTCCAAAAATAAAGCCGCGAATGCTCTCTTATCCGCAACAGGCTGGCGGAAGAACGAGCCCTGTGAGGGAAGCTTTTCCATAATGAACCATCCCTCATGCGGAGAGAGTATTTTGTGACGGTACACTTTGGGCGCAGTGAGCAGCCTGCTGGTATTTACTCGGTTGAACGCAATTTGGTCGCGCGGCTCATACGTGATACGGGGGTCACGGTAGACTTTTAGGCATGCGGGGATTCCGCGGTAGACGCCGGAAAAGATAATGTTTCTAATGCGATCAGGGGCGTAGTAACTGCCGCAATGAATTTCTTTAGCGTGCGTAAAATCATTCGTGTGCATCACGTGAGCGGCGAGTGCGTGAAGCGGGGTGGGTGTGCGGTGCGGCATAGTCTCATACTGAGGGTATGTCGGGCGTTGGTGCATTACGTGTTCGCGCGTTCACCTTTGCGTTCAGAAAGATCATCACGATGAGGAAAAATGCGGTTGCGGACATGAGCGGAATGGTGACGTAGCCAAATTGCATGACGAACCGCTTGGTGCAGGATATGGAATATCCCACTGCCGTGCAAGGCAGCGCCGGCGTAATGCCGATTTGGGTAAAGTAATGATAGAGTGCGATTGCGCCCCCCAGCGCGGAGAGGATGATGCTTTGCAGCGCTTCATATTGTTTTTTCCAGAGTGCGATGCCGAGCAGCACTACCTGCGGATACATCAGAATGCGCTGGAACCAGCACAACTTGCATGGTTCGTACCCTGCGATTTCCGAATAGAAAAGGCTTCCTAAGGTGGCGATGAGCGCCACGATAAACGCGCACCCTACAGCATGGGTGCGCACGATTTCGAGCATACGCGGCGGGCGCACGATGAGCGCAATGATGAGCAGTGCCACCACGACCTGGCCGATGATGGTCAGAAGCGCAAGGAGAAGATTTATGGTAGGTATGTATGTCATACATTGTTAGGGTAGCGGGCAGCCGGTTTTTTTTCATTTCATCGCTATCGCTTCAATGAATGCAGATTTATAGTGATGATAGATTGAGGAAGTTTTGCGGATATTGAGTATCGTGAATGGCGCGAGCAGTTCTCGCATGTAGTCTTTGGAAAAGAAATGGCGGGTATGACCCTTGCGGTACATATCTCTTTCAAGTTTCAAACCTTTTCCGTACAGCGGGTCATCTGTTGATTTGCATTTTACGAAAAATAACCCCTTGGGTTTGAGCGCGTGATGGATGATTCGGAAGATGCGGCGGGTGGTGCGGCCGTTAAAATAGTGGAGACTTAAGTGTGCATAAATTATATCAAAAGAATTCTTTTTAAGTTTTATTGTGTGCAGGTTGTCAAGAATACAATGTATACGCGGATCGCGGGATTTAAGTTTCGCAATGCCGGTCTTTGAAGAATCAATCGCGGTGACGGTAAGCCCTTTGCGGGAAAAATACACTGCGTCACGCCCTGCGCCGCAGCCGAGGTCAAGCAGCGTTTTCATTCTTCTCGCGCGGATAATGCGATACGCGCGCACCGCGAAGGTATTCGTGGGCTCCTGCGGGCAGGATTGCCATGTGCGATTCCACTGTGCCGTGTCGTCCATAGTTGATTGAGAAATGCACAATCATCTACATTTCGAAATAGATCACCGGTGCGCAGACAAGCAGCACGGGTGGCGTAGCCGGTTTTCCCTCATGAGCACTGGCTATAGACCCAAGATTATTTAAAATTTCCTAATCAATCACTTGATCTTTGAGTCCTTTTGCCAGAGACACAAAATACGTCTGAATCGTATTTTCTTTCAGAGCCGTTTTCATGCGCGGAAGGTCCTTTAATTCCTGAAAACGAATAAGTTGGGCGCCAAGCTGGAGAGGGTCAATATGAAAATCAAATTTTATCCGTGTTTTCTTTATCAGTTCACCAAGCGAATAGCCCTCCTGGGTCATGAGGAAATACAAGTCGATGAAATCGCGTGCGCGCGGGTTTTGGTATATCGTAAAAATTTTATTGACCGCGATATCGAGTTTCGAATCAATGTAGATCCCTTTCTGTACGAGCGGTTGCTTAATGTGCGGAAAGGGAAAATAGGTGAATTCAGTTTTCAGCATCTCGCCATCGGCAAACGAGAGAAAGAACAGATTTCGGTTGAAACTTTGCTGCGACGTAAATGACGTAAACCCAAGTGTGGGCTTCGTGTGGTTTAAAAATACGGAAACTCCAAGCGGGTCCACTTCTTCTGTTGAGAAAAAATCAAGATCCTCACTCAGGCGATGGTGATAGTAAAAACCGGCAAGCGCAGTGCCGCCGGTCAGGACAAATTTCGTTCGCAATTCCGCTGCCTTTCCGAACTCAACTAAGAAATGCTGCTGGCGATCGGTGAGGATATTCGATTCCATAAGAGAAGCTCAAGAAATTTTTTCTTTGTCGGATCAAGCGTGAGCTCATTCCAAAAGCGCTTCAATGATTCTTCGTGAATCTTATCACTCCCCGTTTCAGAAATGCCAAAATTGATACGCTGTTCAAGCGCCCATTTCATGTACGTTTCAGAGTTGCTTTTGGAAAACGAGTTAGTGTCAACTGACCAATGCCGGTGATTCATATGCCCGTAGTATAACAAAAATTGCGTTTTTTGTACAGCTTAATTACCAATAAAATGTATATACGGATCGCGGGATTTAAGTTTCGCAATGCCGGTCTTTTATACTAACGTTCTCTTATCTCGATTTGGAATTTAGCGTCCCCATGGCTCGGGTCGCCTTCTATTAATATGATGTATAGTTTCCCGCCTTCTTTGGTGTCGCCGACTAATTCCTCATTTCCTGGATGTTCAAGTCCTTTATAAATTTCAGCCCAACCTCACGGGTCTGGTGGATCTGCTAAATGCGGAGTTACCCTTGCTTCCATGTCATCCATTGAAAGTGCTTGAGCTTTCACAAGTTCTAGATTTGGCAATTCACTTAAATTCATATGTAAGTTTAGTTTATAATTTTTAGTAAATGATGGAAATAATTCACTGGATCATTCAATCCGGCTTTCGAAGCCTTTTTAAATTAATTCGGTCGTTTTTGATTGATGTTCGAACTTTCTTTGAGCAGAACCCCGACCAATGAAGCCGCCCCGCCGCCAGCCGCCGCAAGCGGCGGCCTGCCTCGCAGAAAATTTTGCCTCTCATTTTGATTTTGCGCGCCCCACCCAAAAATTCTTCTAAAAGGAATGGCAAAATTTTCTGCTCGGCTCCGCGCTGACGCGCGGGCGGCGGGACTACGCTCGGGCGTGGCGAAATTCCTCCCCCACACCCCCTCCTTCCGCCGCGCCCTCGCGCCGAACGGCGAAGTTTGGGCGGCTATTGCTCGTTTCTTATTGCTCGCGACCTTGCGAGCAGTGTCTTCCTCATTGCTGTTGTTAATTCTTTCACAAAATCCCGTTTAAATCCAATGAATGTTTTGCCATCAACTCTCAATTCTTCGAGATGATCCGGCAAGGGTTGGTTTTGTCTCAAAGCCTCATCGTTTAAGGCAACTTGTACTGTTTTCGCGGGATATGGACGCAAACGATTTACAACACTGCCATATAATCCTTGCTGGCCCTTATACCAAACCAAATGAACCGTCCATACTGTTTTGAAAGGGCCAAAATCTTTCTGTTTTTGATGTAACTTCTTTATCCATTCTCCGCTTTTCTCGTGATTAACAAAAATCAACAAATGATACTTTTGCGCGTAACCCTTGTTTAGCTTACCTTTTACAATATCGTGCATTTCCTCGAATGTTTTGCAACGCCCCGGTATCTCCACCAACTCAAACGGATCAAGAGTAATTGTTATTGGATTATTCGTTATAGTCATAAGTTCGAAATCTGGCGGATCGCTGTCGGGTTGCCTCAAAAACCAATCCAATCCTGAAATCTTTTTGAGACCCAAAATGAAAAAATACTCGGCGACATTTTCACGCGCCTTTTTAACACTTTCTTCGGGGCTTGAAAAGAATTTTTGAGCACCAACTTTTCCAACCGTTTCAATCAGTTTATCCGCCAAAGTATTGGGGTGCATGAAATAAATTAATTCTTCATCGCCGACTTTGCATCTTTCAGAATTAAGAAAATCTACTCTCATTTCTTTTGTTCAAATTGAATAATCTGGAAGCCATATCTATCAACCTCCTCTTGCGGCCAAAAAGTTTGGCCTTTGGTTTTGAGAATGTATGTAGCGATAACTTCATTTTTGCGTCCAGTGTATTCCTTTTTGATGTTATCCCACTCCTCTAAAACCAAAATATCGCCTTCATTTACTTCAAAATCAGCGAGGCGTAGTTCAACCTTTTTCTTGCCGGAAATAATTTTCTCAAAATATTCCGGCCAAACTTTTTTGTGAATCGTTGCCATAGTTTAGATTATGATTGTTTTTTTCTCATACAACATTGGCAAAGCGTCCTGCCTCATGCGGAATTTAGTGCCGTGGTTGTGTCCGGTGCGCGCGTCAAAATCCACAAGGATTTTGCCTTCCTCCAACGCTTTCAAAAATCCCTCAAAACTAAATTTCTGTAACATCATTATCTTGGTGTAGCGATAGTATTCTTTCTTGCGCTCGGTTTTTACTTCGGCTTGAACATAAAAAGCGTTGAGGAGCTTTGTTCCTGCCTTATGTTCCAAATCATCAAAGCCCCAATATGGCTGCGGATTAAGTTCGCCGGGGCCAACACGCTTTTTTACTGCTTCAAGCCATCGTTTATGCCGAATATCTACGCTTCCGGCATCAAATGAAATCAAAACTTTTCTCTCCTTGCGGTCAATAACGACCATAAAGCCGCGATCACTTCGCGATTGGCCGTGTATCGTCTGCCGAAAGCTCATTTCGCCTTTGGGATACTTCTTACCGTCTTCTTGATGCGCCCAGCCGTAAAGCGGGAGTAAAACTTGCGGCACAAATCGGACGGCGCGCGGCGAGGGTTCAATATGAAAAAGCGTTGTTAGTGAAGTCGTATTTGCTCTTTGTGTTTTCAATTCCCATTCGGCGGCGTTTGGTATTGGTAAATTATTTTCTTTGATACCAAGCAAATCCTCAAGTGTATTTCCGATACCACCCGCATTACCTCGCCGCGCATTCGGAATCCAACCCATGCCGGAAATTTCCTTGAGTTTGGCTATAAGTTGCGGTTTTGTATAAATTTTCGGTTTCTTTGCCATAGTTACCAAAGTTTAGATTGTGCTTGGTGTTTCTTAATTCTGTTCTCGGCCATCTTGCAGTATTCCGGTGATATATCAATGCCGATGTAATCGCGCTTGAAATTGATTGCCGATACGGCCGTTGTGCCTGAACCCATAAACGGGTCCAAAATTATTTTTGCGCTTGTTGAGGAAACAATCCTATCAATCAAGTTCACCGGAAAGGCAGCCGGATGGTCGTTATTCATTTCTTGCGTAAATTCCCAAATATCGCCGTGCGCATTTGCTTTCGGTGAGAGCTTAAATTTGGACTTGGCGATAAGATAAATTACTTCGTAAGTCGGCAAGAAATAACCGGGGTTGAAATTGAGGCCGCCTTTCCTGCGCCAAATGATAATTTGACGCACAGGAAGACCGCTTACTATATCTTGGCGGTCTTGGAGCAATCCGGCTTGAACACGCCACTTATGATTGTAGAAAATTGCGCCATGTTCGGGGATAAGCCGCATCATTTCGGCTAGACAATCGCGTTGCCACTTCACATATTCTTCGTGCGGCATGCAATCGTCGTAATGTGAATATCCTTTTTGTAATCTGGCATTGGCCCATTTCCCGCCACGCCCATCTTTTAGGCCGTTGCCGGTAGAATTTTTGATATTGTACGGAGGCGAAGTAACAACCAAATCAACCGAACCATCGGGCATTTGTTTCATCACCTCCAGCACATCGCCGCAGATGATTTTGTTCAAAAACTTTTTTGTAAAATCGGCGTTCTTCATATCACTTCATAAGTTCGTCTATTGAAACTTCAAGCCCTGCGGCGATTTTCGCGACTGTTTGAATTGAGGGTTTAGTGATTACGTTCGCCTCAATTTTAGTCAGCGTTGTGTATGGGATATCGCACTTACGAGCAAGCGCGTCTTGCGTCAATCCCTGCTTGTTTCGTAGGGCCTTTATTTTATCCCCAATTTCTTTATTGTTCTTTCTTTCCATAGTATGATAGTATAAGTATGGGCGTTGATGCAAACTTTCATCTTTATACTACATGATTTTTAAGATTTATTCAACTCAAACTTCGCCGTTCGGCGCGAGGGCGCGGCGGAAGGAGGGGGTGTGGGGGAGGAATTTCGCCACGCCCGAGCGTAGTCCCGCCGCCCGCTCTGTCGGGAGCGGAAGCCAGACAAAAAGTTTTCTTTTCCTTTTAGAAGAAAAAAATCGGCGCGCGCAAATCAAAAAATGTGAAGAAAACTTTTTGGCTGGCTGGCGAGCGTTAGCGAGCGGCGGCGGGGCGGCTTCCTTAATCGGGGTTCTGCTCAAAGAAAGTTCGAACATCAATCAAAAACGACCGCCAAATTGCACTTTTTGCGAAATCGTAAGAGCTTGCCTCGGCGCTTCGCGCCTCGGCATGGTATTTTTCCGCTATAACCCAAGCATTTTTGAGAGGAAACGAAAGCGTCCGCTCGGCAATGCGGAAGTTCG